>JAHRAO010000040.1 GCA_020027215.1 Gammaproteobacteria bacterium | reverse complement strand
GAAAGATACATTGCCGTATTTTTGCTTTTAGGTCTGGGAGGGATGGATGGAATGATATTTGCTTTTCCACAATGCGTTCAAATTCTTGTTCGTACATTTCTCTTTGCGCAAAGAAACTGAATTTTTGCACTGCCGTTTCCCCTTTTCTAGGGGCTTGTTTTTCAAAATAATGCAAGTTAATTCTTTTCGGTGGCCTTTGTTCTTCCTCAGCCGTTTGCCAAATGTACTGCCCAATAGTGCGTTCACCCAATTTTTTGTTGAATTGATCAATGCCATCTAATACTGTGCGGGTTTCTTTTTTAGTTTCAGGGTCCATCTGGTCATCTGAATCGGCATCATCTTGTAAATCTTTCAAGCCTAAATGCTCTAATAATGGCAGGTATTTTGCGCCTCTATTGCTGAAATAACCACGGCGGCGTTGTAAATGTAAGAATAAACGGCCTAATGCATAGGGTTCTAATTGTTCGCTCGCCGAAAAATTGCGTATGGCAAAAGGCGACCGATAATTCTTTTCTTCATTGGACCAATCCGGCGACCATATTTTGCTCAGTTTCTTTTCGGCAAATTCTCTATCTATTTGATTGAGGGCGTGTTCGGGGTTATCATTAAAATGAGTGGGAAGAAAATTATATTCAATGAGCAACTGAATTAGTTTTTGACGACGATGTTTGTACCGATTCAATCGCACTCGCATACCTCGCATGGTGCGCCGCTTCTGATTTTTTGGAACTTTGGTTTTTGCCTCCACCATTTCCTGAAAAATACGGGAATTCAGTGCACGCAATTTCAACGGTGATTGTTCTGCATCGCAATCAACGATTGCCCACCCTATGGAATTCGTTCCAACATCTAAACCGAGAATATAGCGGTTATTAGTGGCTGTATTATTCTTTATGTCCATGGTTGCATTTGAAAATATATTAGTATATAATACCTAATCAGTAGATGTATTATATCTGAAAAGAGCCTGCCGTTTTTTACAAAAAAAGAAATTGCAGTCAATGTCTAATAAGCATTAGTTTATTAGAGATCATGGCACCTCCTGCGGGGGGTGCCTTTTTTTCTTAGCCGGCAATCATTTCTGACGTGCTTTTTTGCCGTAGAGGCATATGGCTGCCAATTCATCAATTGAATTGTGCGGTGGATTAGGAGAGACGGGCTTGGAGTTCGCTCAATTCAGAGGTCAGCTCGGCGGGGAGGTCATCGCCAAATTGGGCGTAGTGCTGACGGATAGAGGGGATTTCTTCGTGTAGCCAGCTGTCGACATCTACCTTGAGCAGGTGTTGCATAATTTCTTCAGTAATGTTGAGTCCGGATATATCTATATTTGATGGATCTGGTATAGTGCCGATGGGCGTATTATGACCGCCTCCCTGTCCAGTACACCGCTCAAATATCCATTTTAATACACGACTATTTTCACTAAACCCTGGCCAGAGAAAATTGCCTGCCTTGTTTTTTCTAAACCAGTTGACGGCATATATTTTAGGGAGCTGAGCGCCTTTTCTTTTGCCGATATGCAACCAATGTGCCCAATGATCTGCCATATTGTATCCACAAAAAGGAAGCATTGCCATTGGATCGTAACGCAGGCTGCCCGTTTTTCCTTCTGCGGCTGCCGTTTTTTCGCTGGATACAATTGAACCGAGAAAGACGCCGTGTGACCAATTTAGTGCTTCACACACCAATGGGGTTCGGGTTGCTCGTCTGCCACCAAAGAGGATAGCGGAAATAGGCACGCCACGTGGATCATCCCATTCCTTGGCAAGAGCAGGGCATTGAGTTGCCGCCACCGTAAAACGCGCATTGGGATGTGCCGCTTGCGATTCATTTTTTGCAGTCCATGTATTGCCTCGCCAATCGGTCAATTTTTTAGGCGGGGCATTCATTTTTTCCCACCACACATCGCCATTTTCGGTTGTGGCCACATTGGTAAAAATACAGTTGCTATTGAGCATGCGCATGGCATTGGGGTTAGAAGTCATACTCGTCCCCGGCGCAACACCAAAAAATCCCGCTTCGGGATTGATGGCATAGAGGCGCCCGTCTTCTCCAAAGTGCATCCACGCAATATCATCACCGATGCATTCTACTTTCCACCCATTAAGAGAGGGCTCAAGCATGGCTAAATTTGTTTTGCCACAGGCACTGGGAAAAGCAGCGGTGATATAGATTGCTTTGTTTTGAGGTGATGTGAGTTTAAGGATAAGCATATGCTCGGCAAGCCACCCTTCATTGCGGGCAATATGAGAGGCAATGCGCAGGGCAAAGCATTTCTTTGCCAACAAAGCATTGCCACCATACCCAGAACCATAGCTCCATATTGCGCGCTCTTCGGGAAAATGCACTATACATTTGTCTTGTTGGTTACATGGCCAAGGGATATCTTTTTGACCTTCACTCAGCGGACAACCAACGGAATGAATGCAGGCAACAAAGTCTCTATTGTCCGCTAAATATTCAAGGGCTGGTGCCCCCATGCGTGTCATAATGCGCATACCGGCAACAACATACGGCGAATCGGTTACCTGCACACCCATGCGCGCCATTTTGGAGCCCATAGGCCCCATACTGAATGGAATCACATACATGGTGCGTCCATGCATTGCCCCTGCAAACAAATGTTGGAGATGCTGATGCATGGCCTTTGGCTCCCGCCAATTATTGGTTGGACCCGCCTCTTCAGGGCGGCGGGAACAAATAAAAGTTTTCTCCTCACTCCGCGCAACATCACTCGGGTCCGAACGCACGATATAGGAATTCGGTCGTAAATTGGGGTTAAGTTGGGTTGCCGTGCCGTTGCGCAACATAAGGTCATAAATGTGCGCGGCCTCCTTATCTGATCCATCACACCAATGGATAGTATCGGGTTGCGTCAAAGAGGCAATATTTTCAACCCATTCAATAATTTTTTGATGGGTAACGGAATTAGTATCCTTATTTTTTAAGGACATTGTAGGCATTATTGCATTCTCATGCCAGCATTCATACAACAACTATACAGCAACTATACAGCAAATGGCTCACATCATTAGCGCGGTGTTGGGTTGATTTTTTGCCTCGTATTTGTATATCCGTATGTAAAATATAGGAATTATATACTTAAATCCGCAACGTTCCAACCAAATACTCACTTGAAGTTGCGGATTTAAGTATATAAGTCCCTAAAATATAGTTTACTGTGCTATTGTAATGGTTTTAGTCCCCGTTCTCAAGACTAAATCTTATAATTTCAGTAAAATTGTAATGCGTTGTATTGCCGGCTCTATCAACGAGATCAATTTTAGGTATCCCCCAAGTGCCCGGCGGTGATCCAACAGGCAAAATGTGCGTAAAGGTATACTGTAGCCAGGTAGATGCATTGCATCCAGCACTACTCCCTGCGGGACAAGTAAAATCATCTCGCCAGAATGTATCACGGTCAGGAAGGTAATGGCGACGCGATTGGGTTATGCCTTGTGGATCACGAATAAAAATCCACGCATATCTTACACCCGAGGCGTTGGGAGTCGAATCACGAGCCCAATAAGTCAAAACGACTCGTGTCTCACCATTGGGTTGTACGGGGTTAGTGGGCGCAGCAGTCACACGAATACAGCGTTCTGTGACATTTTGTGTTTGACATGCGGACTCGTCTAATTCTGGTCTTTGTGTATCTGGATTTGATGGATTAATGTGGACACTGGGTGCACGCTCAAGAGTCGGATGCTCGCCCCGCACAAAATCTGTCTGGCCAATATTCTTTGCTAAATCAATCATCTCGATGAATGAGGGGTAGTAATGACCTTGCCTGCCAAAGTCGGTGACATCAATCTCCACTTTACATTCATCGGTGGCATTATCGTGTTGCGGGCTTGACAGTGCAGCATGCACCCCATATTCGTCCAAAGTAGTTTGCCCCGCTGCTGTAGAAGCGACCCTTGTATAACATGCATTCGCTCGCCGAAAATTTTCTTCCTGCACTCGCCATTTCACCTCCATTTTGGTGTCATCCGTTTTCTTGATTTCAATGGATTTAGCCACGTAACGCGGAGGAGTAGTGTCTTCTAATGGATTATTGATATACATTTTCCAACCAAAGTCGGCATTCTCCACGCGTTCGAAACGATCATTGCCCGCTTGATCTCTAATTCTAATTTGCGCGGGCGCCCACCACCCTTTCTTGACATATCTACTCAAGCGTTGTGTGCCCCAATTACGTAATAGGGTACCGTTGCTCCCTGGTACGGCTCGTAAGTGCATATCGTGGAAAGTGCCCACTGGGCTGAATATACGCATAACTCCCTGTGTGGCCCCTTCAAAGCATCCTGTTTGCTCATCGTTACATCCACTGATAGTGTGAAGGCCTATCTCCACTGTCAGTATTTTATCCTCTTCGGGCGCCCCTCTTACAACTATGTCCACCTTATTGATTTTTCCGGGATAAATGTAGTCAGGGAATAAGTTATATACTTGAAAGGTCAGGTCTTGGCGAATAGTAGAGAGGTATATACTGCCTTGCATAATATAGTCGCGAATAAAGGCATATTTGGGCGCGGCACGCGAGCGCAGTAAATTAGCATTCACCATAAAGTAAGCAATGCTTTCGGCAAAATCTTCGCTTGGATTATGGACATTGGCATAAGCACTGACAAACTGGGTGGTGGAACAGGTCGCCCAACCTTTTTGCGCATCCACATTGATCGGCGTAGTATCAGTGCGACTTTGATGGTCGTGGTCATCTGGCGCTTCAGCAACATGCGAGTCTAACACGCCAACGGGTTGCCAACTTGCAGAGCCCGTGTTAAATTGATCGCAGTTGCCATTGCTACCAGCGCGATACCACCCACTTAAGCGCAACCATTGGCGTTTCAATGTGGTAGAAAGCAAATAATGCCAGATAAAATGTGCCTTTTCATGGATGATTAAGCGTTGCACATCTTCAATCCCTATGTTGATGAATGCGCTTTCCATAAATTCTATGTAGTTCGCAGTTGCCCAAGCAACTGCTGGTGCACCGGGATAGCGCGGATGGGGATGTCCATCGGCACGGCGGAGTATATACAGCAACCCACGCTTAGGGTTATTAAAGCTCAGTTTATGCATCCCCGTAGGAAACTCTTCTAACATATTGATGAGGAGCAAAAATTCATTCGGCTTGAAAACCCGCCATCGGCTCGGGTAATGATCAATTTCGCCCGTTGCTGGCAACCAACTGTAGCGCCCGCCAAAATTGTCGTCGGTGGCCACTTCTATACCATACCTTTCACGGATGATTTTACTCACAGCAGTACGATTTTTGCCATGATCAGTAACATAACGCACGACCGCCCGATGGAGCCTCTTGGAAAAGAAGCGACCGCGCTTAGAATCCACCGTCCCTATAACCGGCACGGCGTAAGTAAAGGCCGCCACCCCCACGACAGCATCTTGGGTGTTATCAGCATTGGTGGTAATGACAATATCATTTAACATTTCAGCACTACTCAAGCGCCAACGTGATTTTTTGGCCTGTCTTAATGCAGCATCTATCCCACCACGACGCGCTGTTTCGTTATCCCCGTCCCTGCTGATAGTGTTTTGCGGAACCTGTTTCATGGTTGCGAGCAAGCGATAGGCGTGTTCTGCTGTCCATGGCATATGATCATTGCCATCGCCATCTACCAAGACCACACCGTATTGTTCGTAAAGTTGCAGGGATGCTTGATGGTCTACTGGTATCTCGGTTTTGCCATTGATTTCCACTTCAGTAGCACGATTGATATAAGACATATATTCGCGCCCCGATACACTGACATCTTCTGCCCAGTAAAAAACAAAACGATCATCGCTCAACCCTTCCACCGCTTCTCCTTGATATTCCGCTGTTTCTCCCGTGCTCACCACCATAGAATTGGTGTTACCAGTTAGATTACGCGTTTGCGTAAGTGGCGCAAATTTATAACCCGGCTGATTGATTGAAACGACATAACGCTTGCTGGTATCTAATCCAGTGAACTTAAAGGCACCATCGCTACCCACTTGGCGTGATTGAAATACCGCATTGCCTTGTATTGAAGTGAGAGAGGCTAATACCGGTCGCGTGGTATCATAATTTGTGACGCGCCCGCTAATGACTCCTGTTAAATCGGATGGAGGAGCAGTGGTGCTTCCACCAACTGGCGGGGGTCTCGTATCGCCACTACTAGTTGGAGCGGTAGTAGTACCCGCACCACCTCCACCACCGCCACAGCTCAAACAGGCGATTATAACCCACAATACAATGAACGCACGATGACTAAGCCATAACATATTGATAATATACTGCTGACACCAGCGAAATGTCAAGTATATATTAGAGGTAATATTAACTATTATTAATGAAAATAATACCTTTTTTCACCGTATAGGTTCAATAACCATAAAATAGATCATGAATGTATTGATGAACTTTGCACGCTTTAATGGTGGCGGGTCTGATATTAGCCACCCACACACTCACCCGTTGTTTTGTGTGGTGCGCCAAGAAATGCTTTTTGAGGCGCGCTGTAGCGGAAATCGTTAGGAGAATTGCTATTCCAACAGCGAACAAAAAACAACAACTGCGATGTCAGTGGTGTTGTTTTATCTGCATCATCAACCCTTGTGAGTCACTGAATGTTTCTTAAAAAAATCACCCTCCATTCCACCATGCACTATCGGTTGCATCATAGATAAATGCAGAGCACATTTAGCTCTTACTGGCGTTTGGTACGCGGCGATCGTCTCATCGGCACTTGGCTGTTATTGTGGCCAGCGTGGTGGGCGTTGTGGTTGGCAGCAGGAGGCACACCACAGCTGCATTTGTGGTTAGTTTTTACCGGTGGCGTATTTTTGATGCGCGCGGCCGGTTGCGCCATGAACGATTATGCGGATCGCCATATTGATGGCATGGTACAACGCACGAATGATCGCCCGCTGATCACTGGTGAAATCACGCCGCGCGCAGCGATTATGACAAGTATTATCCTCGCTTTGGGTGCTTTTTTATTGGTATTAACCACGAATTGGATGACCGTTGCTCTATCGGTTGTGGCTGTATTTTTGACCGTAGCTTACCCTTTTATGAAGCGCGTGACCCATTTCCCCCAAATAGTTTTGGGGGCTGCATTCACGTGGTCAGTGCCTATGGCATTTGCTGCCACGCAACAATCACTCCCCACTTATATGTGGTTGCTTTTTGCCGCTGGAGTGGCATGGACTGTCGCTTACGATACCTTTTATGCTATGGCCGATCGCGTTGATGATCTCAAAATTGGCGTAAAATCTACGGCAATATGGCTCGGTCGTGCCGATTTGCCTGTGATTGCCGCACTCCAGTGTGTTATGTTAGCTTTATTGGTTATAGTCGGGCAATGGGTGCAATTGGGCATGATTTATTATTACGCGCTCATTGTCGCTGCTGTATTTTTTATTCATCAGATCTATACGGCGCGCCACCGTAAATCTACAGCATGCTTTCGGGCTTTTCTTGCCAACAATTATGTCGGATTGATTATTTGGGTTGGTATCGCTTTAGATTTATTTTTTCGTCCAATATAATGATGAAAGTGTTAGTTGATAAAAAAAATCTGCGTTTATTTTATGCGGCGATCGCTTTAAGCAGTACTATTTTATTAGCAGTTGCTTACTATTTAGAACACATGATGGGGTTAGAGCCCTGCCCGTTATGCATAACTCAGCGCGTGTGCGTTTTTTTCATTGGCGGTGTATCTTTAGCGGCACTATTGTCCCCTTTACGCCGTGGATGGGTGCGTGTTTATCATAGTCTCGCTATTATTTTTGCGGTGCTGGGCGGGGCGGTGGCAGCAAGGCAAGTCTGGTTGCAACATCTCCCCACAGATCAGGTTCCGCCCTGTGGTCCTGGATTGGGCTACATGTTAGAAGTACTGCCTTGGGATCAAGTGCTGACTGCTTTATTGCGCGGTGATGGTAATTGTGCAGATGTCACTTGGGTATGGTGGGGACTTTCCATTCCCGAATGGA
The DNA here is from genome assembly GCA_020027215.1 of Gammaproteobacteria bacterium. GTDB lineage: Bacteria > Pseudomonadota > Gammaproteobacteria > JABABF01 > JAHRAO01 > JAHRAO01. Next base: position 31,699 of record JAHRAO010000040.1, on the reverse strand, counting down.
CTTTAATCGGCTTTATTGGGGTGGCGCTACTTTACTCTTATCTTTGGGTCATTGCGCCAATAGCGATCGGCGAAAAAAGGTGATGATGCCATTAAGAAGACTGTACTTTAACATTTACGGCTTCTGATCCTTTTGAACTCGTGGTGACAAAAAAACTAACTTTTTGATTTTCTTCCAACCCTTCGTTAAATTTATTTCCCTCTACCGAACGCGAGTGCACGAATAAATCGGTGCCATCATCCTGCGTAATAAAACCATATCCTCGTTTTGTATTAAACCATCTCACTTTCCCATGTCTCGTTGGGGCATCAGCGGGAACTGGGTTTGGTGGGGTATAAGATCTCTTATTCTTCAGTTTTCCACTTATAATCTCAAATATATCGGTGATATAGGCAGCAAATAATGTTGCCACGACAACGACAATGAGCCACAATGTTTTTTTACCGCCCGGGAATGCGCTGTTGTGCTCTATGAGGGGTATGATTTCCATTGCCGCTACTCCAACAATCAGTGCAGAAATGACACGATAAATGAGTATCATGGGCGCCCTCTCTCTTGATATGACATCGTTATTAACACTTGAATCAACGACTTTTACTGACAATATAATCGACGACATCGCGCAACTGCTGGTCGGTACAGCCTACACAGAGGCCGCGTGCGGGCATAGTATTCAGCCCATTAATTGCACTGCTATATAGTTGTTCAATTCCGCCACTACGGCGTCTTTGTCTCCATATTCGACGATCACCAATTTTTGGTGCGTCACCAATACCAGTATCGTGGCACGCCGCACAGCCAATACGATAAAGTTGAGCAGGCGTTTTCTTTTCGTCAGCGCTCAAGCTCGAGGTTTGTGGAATAGCCTGCGCACACGGATCGCCGTGGAGGCATATTGTACCAACGGGGCGCAATCGCTCTTCCAGTACTTTTTTGTGTACTGCACTAATGGTGACGGATTCTTTTTGAATACAGCCCGCTAACAGGCCAATGACAAATAATCCACTGACCGCAATCCACCCTGTTCTTATTTGTTTTCTATCGCTTCTATTCATCACAATTTATTTCAAGTATTATATTGCGACTTCGCAATCAATGGGACATACATTATATCACCGATGAGTGCCAACAGAGATAATCTGCTATTCCATGCTCAAGTTTTACCAAATATCCATCAATGAGTTGGCGCCTGCGTCACTATAATGTGATTACAATAGAGGGCATGAACTTATTGACGCACAGAGCGTACTTGCCAAAGCGTCCAGTGCTATCTTGCATGAAGAGCGCAATGATATATTGTGCTTTGATGACAGTGGCAATGATAAGTGATGCGGCGGAAAAAAACAACCCCTATCAATTGTTCGTATTTAAAGAACACGCCTCTCCTGTGTGGTCAGTTGATTTTTCGCCGCACGGCAAACATATCTTGTCTGCTGATCGCAACCATCTCATTGCTGCGTGGGAAGCGACAAACGGAGAAGTGGTGAAAGTTTTCCAAGGACATGGAGGCGATGTGTTTACTGCTATTTTTTCTCCCGATGGTCAGCATGTCTTGTCGGGCAGTCGCGATGGTTTGGTTGTGTTATGGGATGCCGCCACTACTGAGCCACTTCATTTATTAAAGGGACATGATCAGTGGGTTTTTGCGGTTGCTTTTTCGCCAGACAGTCAATCATTGCTATCCGGTGGGCAAGACAATACAGTGCGTTTGTGGGATGCAAAAACAGGTCAGCTCGTGCGCACTTTTTCTGGGCACAAATCTTGGGTACTCTCCGTTGCTTTTTCACCGGATGGCCAATACGCATTATCGGGTAGCCTCGATAATACTTTGCGCTTATGGGATCTCAACACCACTAATACGCGCGTGTTTGAAGGGCACACCGATGGAGTATGGTCGGTGGCATTTTCACCGGATGGAAGCACTATTTTATCGGGAGCGGGGAAAATATTGGGCACCAATAATACTTTACGCGTCTGGGATGTAAAAACAGGGAAAACCAAGCGCGTATTGCGCGGGCACCAGAAATTAGTCAAATCAGTCGATTTTTCTCCGGATGGAAAGCGCGCACTGTCCGGCAGTTACGATCACACAGTTATTTTGTGGGATGTGGCAACGGGAAAAATTTTGCGCAGGATGAAAGGGCATAAAGGGGGAGTTTTATCGGTTGCTTTTTCGCCAGATGGCAAACGCGCATTATCGGGCAGTGCCGATAGTGATATCCGCTTGTGGGATGTTACTCTCAAGTAATTCCTGCCAATTCCTCTTCGCCGCGTTTTTATTTCGGTACGGAATGTTTTGACGTGCGGTAAGGTAGCGGATCGGGGATGCCGGCTTCTGCAAAGCCTTTCAATCGGTAACGGCAACTATCACATAGACCGCAAGCGCCCTCCGCGCTCGCTTGATAGCAGGAGACGGTGGATGCGTAATTGACGTGCAGATTGTATCCCCAGCGGATAATATCGGCTTTGCTTTTATGTAAAAGTGGCGCTTCAATGCGTGGTGGATGACCACCCACCGCCTGTGCGGTTGCGACATTGGCTAAGGATTGAAATGCCGCAATAAATTGGCCACGACAATCGGGATAGCCCGCATAATCAACAGCATTCACTCCGATGACAATAGCATGTGCATCTACTGTTTCGGCAAATCCTAGTGCTAAAGCTAAAAAAATGCTATTGCGCGCTGGGACATAAGTCGGTGGAATACCAGAAGTTGGGCTTTGGGGAACGGCAATTGCCGTATCAAGTAAAGCAGATTGGGCGATGCTACTGAAATCCAACTGCATAATATGGTGTCTGTATACTTTGTGTGCTTTAGCAATCCGTTTTGCTGCTTCAATTTCAATCCCATGGCGTTGTCCGTAGTCAATGGTCAACGCGTAACAACGAGCGTATTGCGCAGAAGCAATGGCGAGAGCAGTGGCAGAATCTAAACCGCCCGAGAGCAATACGATTGCCCGTTCGCCTTGGTAATTAGTGTAATCGGGCAAAATAGCGTTCTATTGTTTTGCGCATTGCCTTATCGGGCATTATGTCGCGCATAGCAGCCATATTGTCGCGGATATGTTTTGGTTTGGAGGTTGCCGGAATTGCGCAGGTGATAAGTGGGTGCGAAACAATATATTTCAGTAAAACCTGTGCCCAACTCATGCAATGGATCTCCGCTGCCCAAGGGGGTAAAGGTCTATTTTTCACTAAACGAAAGAGGTCGCCGCGTTGGAATGGTCGGTTAGCAATGACGGCGATACCCTTATCGGCAATAATCGGAAATAGTGTTTTTTCTGCTGTGCGGTTCAGAACGTGATAGCTCAATTGGACAAAATCAAATCCCCGTTGATGTTTTAGCATCTGTGCAAGTTCATCGTGATCATGACCATCATAAGTTGTGACACCTATGTAACGAATGCGTTTTTCTTCTTTCCATTGTTTGAGGGTGGAAAGGTGTGTGCGCCAATCGCGTAAATTATGGATCTGCATCAAATCAAAAGTAGGAAGGTGCCATAAACGGAGCGATTCTTGCATTTGGTCCATTCCCGCTTTTTTTCCGTCGGTCCACACTTTTGTTGCCGAAAAAACCAATTCCCGATTGACTTTAGTGAATATTGTGCCCAACACAGCCTCGGCGGCGCCATACATTGGCGACGAATCAATTAATGTTCCACCCGCAGCAAAAAAATGACGCAATACTTGGCTTAATTGCTGCATCATTGCTTTATCGTTCAGCGAAGCATTAAAACTGCGTGATGTTCCCAAACCAATAGAAGGTAGTGTTTCGTTCGTGTGAGGAATCTTTTTTCGTTGAATAGCGCCTCCGCGTGGATGGGCGAATGCTCCCGCAGGTAATGCAGCGGCCACCGCCATCATTTGGAGTAATTTACGCTTTTGTTGGTCTATTTTTTTCATCGGCACACCTCTTTTGATATTGCCCCCCTAACCATAACCCTGCCCCTGCCCACAAGCAAGCAATCGGGGCGGTAATCCATGCAATGTGGCTTAAGCTCAGCCCCATAGAAACTAACATATCATAAAACCATGCACTAATGGCATCCCCACCGCGATAAATAGCGGTATCAATAAAATTTTTCGCTTTGTATTTTTCCTCGGCAGGTAATATGACATACAGCATTTCACGCACCGGCTTCATGAGGGCATAATTTCCCGCACGGCGCACAACCTGTATGACGCTTAGGACAACAAAAATCGGGGCAATACCCAAAACAATCAATCCCGCGGCAAGAAATAGGGGGACAATCGCCAGTCCCCATGCGACACCAATGCGTTTGACAATACGGGCGGTCAAGAATAACTGCAAGAAAAAAGTAAGCGCATTCACCGAAAAATCTATCCATGCAAAAACAGCGGTGCGCTGTGCAGGATCGGTGAAATAGTCACGAATGATGGTCGCTTGCTGAAAATACAGCACAGTTGAAGTCAAGGTGTAAAGAAAAATAACCACACCAATTCCCAGCAAATAAGGTGAACGGGCAAACAAAGTTACCCCGCGATACCACTGTCCGCCAATGATCTGTCGGCTTGATGGCGTTTGATTGTTTTGCCACTGTCCTAACTGATGAATCGCAATAATAGAAAGACACAAGAAGGCAATTGAAATGAGCACAAGAGTATTCATGCCGATGATCTGCACGAACAGCGCGGTAATCAACGGACCACTGAATGCGCCTAAACTTCCTCCGCCGGCAATTAAGCCGAATAACCGCCGCGCTTGCTCGCGGCGGTATAAATCAGCCATAAAGCTCCAAAAAACAGACACAATGTATAAATTAAATACACTAACCCAAATAAAAAAAGCCCGCGCACTGTATTGGTGCGCAAGGCCCGATTCAAACCACAAATAAAAAAAGAACAAACTGAGTATAAAAAAACCGTAAATCCACGGGAGAAATTGCCGCCGCGGGTAATGCGCACTGATCCATCCGTATAGGGGGAGCACCAACAAAATAGTAACAAAAGTGCCCGTAAATACCCACGGCAAATTGTCGATGCCTCCGGCGATCCCCATTTCATCACGCAATGGGCGTAGGATGTAATAGGCGCTCAGTAGTGAAAAAAAGTAAATATAAGACCAGACGACCGGTCGGCGCTCTTCTTTTTTGAGGGTAAATAAACGATAAAGAAAATGAGTGCGCGATATTTGGGAAGACAATATCATATGCAAGTATTGTAGCAGGGCTATTCACATGTCGGCAGAAAGCACAATCATATATAATGAGTAGTATTGTTTGAATTATTGAACGAGGAAGAAACATGAAAAAAACTGTATGCGTTGCGGTGACCGGTGGGGCTGGGCAAATTAGTTATGGCTTGTTATTTCGTATTGCCGCAGGGGAAATGTTAGGCACAAATCAACCGATTATTTTGCATTTACTGGAAATACCCTCCATGATGGATGCACTCACTGGCGTACGGATGGAATTGGAGGATTGCGCTTTCCCGCTGGTGCATGATATCGTGTGCACCGACTCGCCACAAGTCGCTTTTCGCGATTGTGAATACGCTTTATTAGTCGGAGCGCGACCACGGGGCAAAGGCATGGAACGCAAAGATTTACTGCAAGCCAATGCTTCTATTTTTTCCGCGCACGGCAAAGCAATGAATGAAGTTGCCGCACGCAATATTCGGGTATTGGTAGTCGGTAATCCCGCCAATACCAATGCTTTAATTGCTCAACAATCGGCACCGGATATTGATCCGGGTGCATTTACGGCTATGATGCGGTTAGATCATAACCGCGCGTTAGCACAAATTGCCCAACACGCACAAGTGCCTTTAACCGCTATTCAACGGGTTTCCATTTGGGGCAACCATTCTGCCACCCAATATCCATCCATTAGCCATGCACTGGTTGGTGGCACGGCGGCGAGTGAAGTGGTCGATATCAGTTGGTACCGCAACGAAATGATTCCCACGGTGCAGCAGAGAGGAGCCGCAATTATTCAGGCACGTGGTGCTTCTAGTGCCGCATCTGCAGCCAATGCCGCAATTGACCATATGCGTGATTGGGTGATGGGGACGCCAGAGGGCGATTGGACCAGTATGGGTATTCCCAGTAACGGAAGCTATGGCGTGCGAGAAGGCGTTATCTGTTCGTATCCGGTGCACTGTGCCGATGGTCGCTACACTATAGTGCCCGATTTAGATATAGATGAGTTTAGCCGCAATAAAATAGATCTGAGCGTCCAAGAACTTTTTGAAGAGCGCGCCGCCGTAGAATCACTTTTATAAAAAATCTAACGACTATTGCGGCAACTGCCAGTTAATCGGTGGCATGCCGTTTTCCTCTAAATAAGCGTTTGCACGGGAAAAGTGCCCACAGCCAAAAAAACTCCTTTGCGCGGATTTAGGGGATGGGTGGGAGGCGGTGAGCACAAGATGACGCTCGGGAGAAATAAGCGAACTTTTTTGTTGCGCATCATTTCCCCACAGCATAAAAACGAGGTATTCACGCTCATTATTTAAGCGCCGAATTGCTTCATCGGTGATAACTTCCCACCCGCGATCTTTATGTGATCTGGGCTTGTTGGGGAAAACGGTCAACACACTGTTGAGCAATAAAACACCTTCTTGCGCCCAATGCAAAAGGCAACCATGCCGACTCGGTGGAATGGAGAGATCGTTATGCAATTCGCGGAATATATTGTGCAACGAGTGAGGAATAGGGACTCCCATCTGCACCGAAAAAGAAAATCCATGTGCTTGTCCCTTTCCGTGATAAGGGTCCTGCCCTAAAATGACGGCTTTGACTTCATTAAAAGGAGTCGTATTAAATGAATTGAAAATATCCTTGTTGGGGGGATAAAAATGTTTGCCTTCTTTAAGGGCATTGCGTAAAAAATTACGCAATTCATCGGTGGAAGGGAGGGCAAATACATCCTGTAAACGAGAGAGCCACGACGATTCCAGTTGAATTGTCATGGGAACCAGCCGTTAGCGATACAACAATACGCTAAAAAATACAGTATTGAAGCGCACCCCATTGCCCCAATTGTGTATTTGGTAATCCACGCTGATCCCTGAACCGCTGGCTAAATTGAAGACGATACCGGCACCATAATAGAGATCTTCTCCATCATCCAGTCCCGCTCTAAATACAATACGCGCTTTATTTTGTCTTTTGAGGTTAATACTCGAAGCCAACCCGTAAGAATAAACCGTGCCGCCAACGATGGCGCTATCTTTGCGCACTTGTCCATAATTCGCGCGAGTAATTTCTATCTGCAAAATATCGGTCATTTCCAATCCGAGCCCGTAGAGGTAAGCGCTATCATCTCCCGCATTATTAAAATCGGACGTGCCATATCCAAGAATGAAGAAAGTGTTGCCCCAGGCAACCGGACTCAACATAACAACGGAGAAAAAAACGATGCACGATAGTATTTTTTGGCGATTCATAACCTTAAGATATTCAATGATATAGATTATCCCGCATTATATCACAAACGAGACACAGCACTCGTAGATAGAATGACGACACAAAAAGGAAGCGGGGGAAAAGCCCCCTCCCAGGGGGAAAGAAAGGAGGGGGCCTCATAAGGAGGAATTACGAAATGCGGCGCACGCGGCGAAGCGCAAACCACGCGATGAGCACTAATAACATCAATGGGGATGCGCTATTCATCGTGCCATGAGCGACCGTACAACCACCGCCACCCACTGAAAAACCCGAGCCGATGGTGATATTTTCTGGATCGGGCTGGCCATAAAAGGTGATGGTCTGTTGTAAAATCCCATTCGCTCGACCATCGCCATCGTTCGCGCCGCCATCGGCGAAAGACATACGCACGCAGTAGTGCCCTTCGGTCAGCCCTTCGGATGCGTTATCCCATGCTGGATCCGATACATCAGGGCAATATCCTGCTGTGCCCAGTAGTGATATTGTGCGCTCATTATTCGCTGCCGCAGTACTACGATTGACTCTATCGTAGCTCGCCGCTTGCCAAGTCCGTGCTTCATGATAGAGTAGCGCACCTGGCTTATACGGTAATGGTGTGATGAGCGGTATCACGATATGAGCTATCTCACCTGAATTGATTTGTCGCACTTCTAAATCCCATACTGTTGGCTCGTTGACATTGACATGTGACAACTCAAACGGTTTTTCTCCATTTTGGATGAAATGCTTTAACGCAACCAGTGGTGTTTTCTGCTGCTGCTGTGCTGCAGTATTACCGAGGTTCAAACGCTGGTCTACCGAAGTGCGCACCAAGTAGCTGGATAAATCATCAGTCAGCATGGCATGCATAGCGATCGCGTTATTATTCCACCCGTCAATATAGTTAGGAATGCGGTCGCCATCTGGATCGGCTAAGCTTTCGCTGAAATCGCTATAGCCGTCATTGTCAGTATCAGCGGTAGATAATGCTGGCGATATGCTAATGCCATCCACTAACAAGTTGACGCTCACTTCTTGTATGCCATCGTGTGCGGTTACAGTGAAATATGTGCTACCCGGATCGACTAAAAATGCAATAGTTTTGGTCTGCGAAGCATCGGTATTGTTTGCACAATTGATGGCGTCTGCGCCAATAATATTACTTTCACAGCTGACAGTGAGGTTGTCCCCATCTAAATCAAATATTGAGAATTTCCACTGTAAGGTTTCTCCAACCATCGCAATGCTCACTGGTGTAGTGGTATATGGGCGAACGATGCTCGCATCCACTAAAGGAGGCACATTGTCGGCGGTCACTTGAATAGTATGGCGATACTGCCCAATGGCGATTCTTTCGTTCTGCAGATCGTCTATTTCACCCTGCACGAATGGGAATTGATCGGTCATCAGATCTATAACGATCGTTCCCAATTGATCGCCAATATTTATGATCCCGTGCCCTTGGGTGCCATTAAAAGTGATGGTACCAGTGTTTCCGACTAATCCAGCCCCAGTGCCATCAATAGCGACACGATAGGAAACCACCAAAGTGCTACTCGATAAAGGAAGGCCATTGAGGCTCGCCTTAATCACCGCACTGCTACCGGACAAGACAGTTTGTTGGGCGACAATATTCATTTGCGGGAGCACATGTATCATTTGTGCCACAACTGTATGGTTCGGGTGATCACTCACATGCCACCACACTGGATGTAATCCGGGCGCGAAGAGTAAATCACCGTGGCTATTCGTAGGAATAGCGCCACATATGGTTGCAGAAACAAATATGTGCGCGCACGAACCCATGCGATAGTAAGCCTTAATAAAAAGGTTTTCTCCGTTTTGATCGGTTGCACTGACGCCATGTTCGCTGGCAGTGATAGCGGCAAATACGTCGCCGGATTGATCGGCAATTTCGCTCTGAACGGTACTCCAAGTGACCGTGCCACTGACGACATTAAATGCTTCGACGCTGACCGTAATGCTCACCGTGGTCGCCACTTGGCGAATGTCGGTGACGCTAAGGAGAAAAGTGAGATCTTCCGCGGGAACACTTATTGTAGATGTGGGGATGGTAAATTGAATTGTCGCCGCATTGTGTTGCGATAAAGTGACCGATGATCCACTTAATTGTTGCCATACAAAAGTTAGCATGCTGTTATCGCTGGCATAACTCGTGGATGCGTCCATGATAACGGTGGTTCCCCTGCGAATGATCGCCGGTTGTACACTTGCAGCAATCGTTGGCGGAAGTATCACCTGCCCGTTATTATTGTTGTCATCACCGATTTGCTCTGCCTCAACTGCCATATTAGAGTAGTTCTTTGCGACATCGCCGACCACTATATGAAAATAGTAAGGAAGCACCGACAGGTCCAAATTATCAATTAAATATTGGGTGCTCCCAGCAGTGATGCTCACTGGTGTACTATTGGCGAAAACTTCTATGGGATATAGAGTATAAGGCGCAGCCAAAATATACGCTAATCCCGCTTCGCTACTGGTAAAAGTGATCTGCGCGGTGGATCCACTGCGTTCAATGTCAGTGATCTGCACAACTGGAAGGGTCGTATCGGCAGCAATGTCCACAGAGAGAGTAGCACTATGTGCGCCACTCACGTTGCTCGCCGTGATACCTATTTCACGCACACCTGCTATCAGCGGTATACCATCTATGCGGCAAGTACCTTCTTGAACGCTCACAGTCAATCCAGTATGGAGATTACCGCTGTGAACAATACATTGTGTGGCGGAATCGCCTTGATTGGTGAGGGTATAGTGATAGGTATCTCCTACTTCACCGGTGGGCACACTGCCCGCCACTAATGTTGGGGTAGCGGGAATAGTCACCACTTGTGTTGAGACTAAAGAGGACTGCACATTTTGGTTATCGCGCATCGTCATATAAAACCAATAAGGCGTATTGCTCGTTAAACCATTCCAAGTGTAATGTGCGCTCACTCCAGCAGTGGTATTGTGCGCAACAGTTTGTGGATGGCTCGCCAGTGCACTAAGCGACAAATTGCCCGAAGTGCTCGCGAGAATAGATACTATGCCGTTGCGATTAGTTATCCAAGTGATGTGTGCGCTCGTTCTCTGTGCCGCCACATTTTCAATGGTCACTTGGGGAAGAGACAATGCTGCAACGATAGAGATCAGTACATTGACACTATGTGTACCACCTGCGCCTTGCCCTAAAACATTTGCTATGGCAAAGTGAGGGCTTGTCGCTGTCCCACTAACCACACATCCAACTGCACTCATCTGCAGTGATATTCCTGTAGGTAATGAACCGCTTTGTAAAGTGCACGATGAAAGCGGGCCACCCGTATTGAGGATAGTGTAGTTGTAAGCAGTGCCGACTTCTCCAGAGGGAGCGACATCGGCGCTTACTAAATGGGGGGCGTCAACAAAAGTATTCACCGCTGTCGTCAAAACGACCGCATTGTTTGCCATATCATGCACTTGCATATACACCGTGTAGGTTGTAGAGGCTTGCAATTGATTAAATTCATGCGTGTGGGCTTCCCCTGCAACCAGCGTAATAACGGTGCTCGCAGAGTGATTGGTCCATGTTGGGGTCGTTAAATTACTATCCACACTGATGAACAAAGTGGCAGATCCACTTTCGCTACTTTCTACACTGACACTAATATAAGAAGCGTTAGCATTCGTAATGGTCAATACCGCTGTCGGTGCGATAATGTCGGCAGTGGTGGAGAGAGAAAGGGATACATTGCTACTACCGCCTGTGTTAGTTGCGTTGACTTGAAACTGGGTATTGCCCGTTTGTGAAGGCGTGCCACTGATATGGCAGCTATTATTTTGGACAGACAACTGTATGCCAACCGGTAAATTACCGTTGGAAACTACGCAATGCGTCGGAGTGCCACCGCTATTTGGAAGAGTATAAGCATAGTTGCTTCCTACTTGTGCTGAAGGAATATTACCCCCTGACAATTGCGGGCGGTCTGCAGAAAAATTATTGCTGGCCGATGGATAACCAATCGCAAATACTTTATTATGGAGAACATCCGCATCTACAGTCATGCTGACACTGTTCAAAGAAGCATGGTATTGCACGGTCGTTGTATGAGTAGAAAGATTTGTCGCCGAAGTGCCGATAAATAATTGCCAACCGCTGGTCGGGGGATTGTTAAATCCTAAGGCCGGTAACATAAAATAAAGGCTCACTTGGTCATTATGGCTCACTAACGAATCTGTACCACTAGAGACAGCAGTCCAATTGCGCGTTGAAAAATCATAGCCGTTGGGACGCATTGTATTGGCGTCGCCATCGTCGTGTGTTACGACTAAATATTGGTGTGGGCTACTGAGTAGCGAAGATGAATCGCGCGCACTGACCAACCACAACCCTCCCGAATGCCCCACGCCGAGCACATTATTTTGCTCGTCATGGCCCACTACGGACAGATCGTGTACAAACAACCGATCGGTGCTGGTCAATAATTTTATGTCGTCTGCAATGGATAGATCCCATTTGCGTGCTAAATAGTTGTGCACGAGTTTGCGCTCCAATGTATTCAGGTGGCGGGAAAACACTAAAAACTCATGCCAGTCAGCATGTATTCCGCCATCAATGGGAGTACCGCCAATGGATATTACGGAGTTTGTGGAGTTAAAATGAGCATATCGTGCTTGTCGATCGTGTGCCTTTTCGCTCCCTGAACGGGAAATTGTGGTGAAATTGTTTGCGCGCACCGAATTGGTAAAATTCCATACATAACGAGTATTGGTAGAATAATCCGCTGACGAGTAGCTCAATCGGTCATAATCATGGTTAGAGTTAATTTGAAAATCAACCGCATTATTAATAGGCATACTTACCGATAAACGATGCGTATCCGCATTACTGTGCATCAAGTTAAAGGTCCGCACATTATTGATTTTTTCGCGCACATTGCTGACTAAGAAAATATCCAATTCACCGCGCACGCCATTCATCAAGGGGGCAACTGTCGTCATAACGTCGTTACCATCCAAACGGTTAAAGAATATGCCGCGCATTTTATCTTGAACGTGAATGACTTGTGGATGGTTGGTTGTCAACCAATTAGAAGCAGCAAAAGACAAGTTATTGCCTGAACGATCGTTCCACAACAGTGTGTGTGCTGGTGCAGGGAATTCTTTGTAGTCTTGTACGCCATTACTATTGATATCATTGGCGTCTAACCACAAACGCATAGAGTTCGTGTCAATATCTGCACTGCCAAATCCTCTACCGGCAATGGGAAGCAATGAATTGCTCACATTTTGAGAGTTGAAAACAATAAAACGCCATACTGCATCGCTATATCCAGCAGAATTGCTCCCGCGCATATGGATGAAGAACTCTCCTTGTATAGTATTAAAATTACCGATGAGCTGGCAGGTACCCTCTTGCACATTGGAATAAACCGATAGGCTGCTAGGGAGATCACCGCCGATAAGCGTACATGTATTGACTGCGCCACCATTGTTGGGCACAGATAAAGAGACATTTTGGCTGTTGTGCACAACTGAGGTATGATTGACCAACTGTGGGGCTGGCGCAATTACTTTTATTTGAATAGTTGCGGTAGAGATTCCGTCGGCATTTTCTCCAATGATGGCAACCATATAAGTGCCCACATTCGTTGCGCTACCATTGATGGCACAACTATTGCCGCTCGTACTCAGTGCAAGCCCTCCTGGTAAAGCACCGCTCGCGCACTGCGTCACTGCGCCGCCCGCGTTGGAAATCATAAAACTATAATTTTTGCCAATCAGTGCTGAGGGGACAGATGCTGTATAGAACAGAGGTAATGCTCCTCCATTAAAACCAAGCGTAAAAACCTTATTATTCAATACAGCGGCGTTAACCGTAAATTGCACCTGATTGTTGGTCATTGTTGCCACTGCGCTTGTTGCAGCAAGTGTCGCTGCTGTCGGTCCAGCGTAGAGTTGCCAGTTTATTGCCGCAGAGGCAAAAGACATCTGTAGTGTCGCAAGATCAAAAACGAGTTTAACGTGCGCAGTACCGCTTGAATTGGTTACGGACATAAACCAATTCTGAGCAACAAAATGCTGGTTGCTATTGCGCTGTCCGTTATCCTGACCATTATCATGGGCAAACATAGCGTAACGGTTGTCGCCGGCGAGTAATCCATTTCCAGTCACTGCACTTTCCACGCGTAACCCACCCGAATGACCGCTGGTCATTGTGTGTGTACTGGATTGACGACCTATGCCACCGATGTCATGGGTATAGAGCCGATTGGGTTCATGATATAAATCCACACTGCTGGGCAAAGATACATCCCATTTCGCAGATAAATAGGAATTGAGTAAAATTCTCTCTGCATTGTTGAGTGTGCGAGAAAAAACGAGAAATTCATTCCAATCTGCTTCTTCACCGCCGTGGGCATTGGTCCCCCCGACAGTGACACGGGATGTCGTTGGAAATGTGACCACATGACCAGTATCATCTGCGGCTAATTCTGCAGTGGAACGGATGAGTGCTTGGCGTTGTTTTGATACCGATGAAACAAAATTCCATATATAGGTTGTGCCGGTAGTGCCTCCCCAATTATTGCTACGCACGCGACGGTTACCGTGGATATTTCCCACATCAAAAGAAGCGCTGTAGTCTCCCCCCCAGGGCACATCTGCTGAAAGCCGTTCCCCGTAACTGTAGTTTTTATTTTCACCACTGATGAGTTCAAAATTTCTGATGTATCTGACTTGACGCGTTTTAGCGACCATAAAAATGTCAAATTCGCCATGATTCCCAGGCATAAGCGCCTGCGTCGATGTCATCCAGTCACCATTGTTATCCTTAACGGAGAATGCAACTGCTGGAATAGTGGATGACTTTTTGATGCTGGGTACTACGGATAAATCACCGGAACGCGCATGGAGGTCCAAGTTATAGCCTGAACGATCATTCCATAAAGGCAGAAATTTTTCCACTTCATCACGGCGGTTATCGTTATTGGTGTCCCCTGCATCTAACCATAAACGTAAGTGATTATTCCATTGGTTGCTCGTTCCATAACCATCTCCGGCAAGGTCTTTTACCAAATCCGCAGATACTGGCATGGCCAATAAACCAAGAACAATATAAAAAGACATTTTGATTTGTAACATTTTCATAATATTTTCCCCTTTCGATATTCAACAAAACAATTGATTGTCTCCATTATGAACAATGCGTTATGTGTATAAAAGTAACAATTTTGCGCGGTGCGTATAAAAAAACACATCTATTTAGGTGCTTTTTAAGGTAACTATGTAACTTTTTCACAAAGGAAAAAATACCTGCTGAGCGCATAAAAATGCTCGACACCTTGTTACATAAGGGGTCTTTTCATTATGGGCATAGATGTGACTCGATCATTTTGTGCGGCAGAGGGCAATGGCTTCGTTAAATAGCCATTCTTTTGATTGAGGGCGATTGCTTGACGATATGCACAAAATGAAGCATCGGGTTATCCAATGGGGTTTTTGCTTTTGATAATCATTTGCATTTGCAATTTATTTATGATATAGTGCGCGAAGAATACACTCAATAGCATTGGAGGAAAAAATGAATAAACTTTTTATTATCGTATGGAGTGCATGGGCGATGAATGCCTTTGCCCAACAATCTGATGCTGATCAACCAGAATTACCAGAATCATTAGAAGAGGTCACTATTATTGGTCAACACGTTGAGGTGCACAAAATAGCAGGCAGTGCGCATTATCTTGGTCCAGAAGATTTAGAGCAGTATCACTATTCCGATATTCAGCGTTTAACACAATATTTTCCTGGCGTCTCTGTACAAATAGAAGATGGATACGGTTTGCGTCCTAATATCGGCATTCGCGGCGTAGCAACAGAGCGTAGCGGGCGTATCACACTTTTAGAAGATAATGTTTTAATTGCTCCAGCTCCCTATTCTGCCCCATCAGCGTATTATTTTCCCACTATAGGGCGCATATACGCTTTAGAAGTTGTTAAAGGACCTGCGGCAATTACCCAAGGACCCTATACGATAGGCGGGGCATTAAATATGGTTTCAACTCCCATACCCGAGAAAACGCTTGCGAATGTATACACTGAAATAGGTGTCGATAATACCGTGCGTTTACACGCCTACGGCGGGAAAAATCTCGCATCTGGGTTTGGTTTCCTCGTAGAAACACACCAATGGCAATCAGACGGTTTTCAGTCAATCGATCGGAGTAACAACAATACTGGATTGGATATTAGCGATTATACGGTGAAATTGGCTTATGCTCCGTCCAATTCAAATCATTCGGTGGAACTGAAATGGCAAGTCGTAGGTCAAGATTCTAACCAAAGCTATTTGGGATTAACCGATAGCGATTTTCGGCAAAATCCTTATCGGCGCTACGGTATCTCCTCATTAGATAGTATTGACACCGACCATGAGCAGTTCATGCTTGCGTATCGTTGGCAGGCGAGTGAGGCAATAAATCTGACGACTACTTTCTACAACAATACTCACGAAAGAAAATGGTTTAAGACAGAGGGCATAGACTTAGACGGGAGTAATGGTGTGAGTGATTTCTCGCGCACGAGTTGGGCGAACATTATCACTGCAGTGAATAGAGGGCAGGCAATCGATGGACAGAGTAGCACCCAATTGCACTCAATTCTCGTTGGAGAGCAAGATACCGCTGCCGGCAGCATCCAATTACGCGATAATAATCGGGAATATTTTTCACGCGGCATGCAGGTGACCTTAGATTGGGATATTGGAAAAACAACCCTGCACGAATTACAATTGGGCGTGCGTCTTCATTCAGACGAGGAAGATCGCTTACAACGGAATAGCACTTACCAACAAATAAATGGCGCATTGCAAGTCAGCCAATTGGGCGAATTTGGTAATGCGGGCAATCGCATTCAGGAAGCACAAGCGTTTTCTTTTCATTTATACGACCGCATACAAACGGGTAAGTGGACATTAACTCCGGGGTTGCGTTATGAAGATATCGATCAAGAGCGCCGCAGGTTCAATGGCGGCAGTGCGAGAACGTTGCGTGATATGCGTGAAAACAATACATCTGTTGTGCTTCCCGGTATGGGGGTTCTTTATGCCATCCGCGACAACTTGTCTTTGGTGGCTGGCGCACACAAAGGATTTACCGCACCGAGCAATGCTCCAAATGTGCGCGCAGAAGAGGCGCTCAATTACGAATTAGGTATACGTTATAAGAAGTCAAAGATGCACGCAGAAATGATCGCATTTTTGAGTGATTATGACAATATTCTCGGTGAATGCACCGCGTCATCTGGGGCAAATTGTGAAGTGGGTGATGCATTTAACGGTGATGCCGCCACTGTGCAAGGAGTAGAGGCATTATTATCCATGCAACATGTACTACAGAGCGGACTGATCGTGCCCATCAATTTATCCTATACCTATATTGATAGTTCTTTTGATACCGATATTGCCGACACTGACTTTTTTGGCAATGTGCAGAAAGGGGACCCTATCCCGTATATTCCCACCAACCAACTGCGTTTTGATGTCGGAGTGTCCCACGAAAAATGGCACGCGCGCGTGAGTGCACACTATGTTGGTGCAGTGTGTGTCAGGGCATCATGCGACAACTTTGAAAAAACAGACGCTTCAACAACTATGGATCTCGCCGCAAGTCTTGTTGTGCAAAAAGCCATCCAAGTTTTTTTGCGGGTTGAAAATCTCACCGCTGAAGAATCCCTGTTAGGAAGACACCCTTACGGTGCTCGCCCCAATAAAGCGCGCACTTTTACCGCCGGTTTCAAATGGATATATTGAAGACACGCTAGACTATTTATGCCGAGTGTGGGCACATTGATATTTGATTGGGTGGTGCTGAAATAGGAACGAACAAAGTTCGTCAGTTTGATATAATGATTAAGGTAATAACGGTTGGCACGGTATAGCCAACCGCCTATTAAAAAAATCATTTTTCAGTAAGGGCGCACTATGCAAAATATTTTTACCGAAGAGAGCAAACGTTTCTTTGTACTTCCTTGGTTATCTTTCTGCACATTATTTATCTTAATCGCCATGTGGCGCTTATTCTCCACCGGATTGAGCGCCGCATGGTTTGGCGTGTTATTATGCAGCGTTGTAGCATTAATTTATATGGTTTATCAACAATATAGCGGTAATGCAAGAATATCATCCCTATCGGATCAATTATTGCTATGGACGAGTATTGCCGGCGTATTATTTGCGTTCCTCGGTCTTGATATCGCACCGTTGCTTTACACCCTGCTCATTGCCGGCGCAGCCTTCGCTTACCTTTATTGGTATGTTCGCATTCCAACTCCCGTAGGGAATCTAGTGGTAGGGCAAGAGTTACCCCGTATAGAATTCACCGATCATACGGGGAACACCATTACGGATTGGGAGAAAAAACCGACAGTGTTGGTATGTGCTCGCGGGAATTGGTGTCCCATTTCAACGGCTCACATTGCAGAATTAGTTGCAGCCAGCGATCAATTTCATGCGCACAATATACAAGTTATTATCCTTATAGGACAGCCATTATCCAAAATGGCTGAAGTGGCCATGAAAGCAAATGACACGATCCATATTTATTGCGACCCTTTGAATACAGCGAGTAGTGTGCTGGATATCACTCATCCAGGTGGTGTCCCATTCGGTTTACAGGGATACGGCATACAAACCTGTTACCCCATGGTGATCGGCATAGATAGCGATAACAAGGTATTATTTGTCCATATCAATAATGATTTACGCCAGCGCAGCACCCCGCAACAATGCATTGATGGTTTTGTTGCGCCACCGCCGACTGATACAGCGCCCGAACAAAGCGCACAACCCCATAATGAAGGGCAGGACAATGACGCTACTGACAGCCCCGCCAAGACCGCTCCTGCCACTGATACACCGCCTTCTAAAAAATCACGCGTTTCTGAATCTGCCTCCATACCGCGCACTCGCAAAAAAAAGACCTCATCCACCACAACCCGCCGGCGCAAGGCGAAATCTAATAACGACGACGCCTCATAATTTCCATATTTTTATGTCTGCATCGGGTGGAACCCGTATGGCTATGCAGTGAGATGCGGGGTGAGTATGGAGATAGATTTGTCCAGTAGCTGATCGGTGGTGAGCGGGGTACTACCGGTGCGGCTCTCACCTTGTAGCCAGCGGATATTGCGCCAATGTTTTAGCCATGTCATTTGACGTTTTGCTAATTGCCGAGTATGCGCAATGGCACGTTCTTCCATTTCTGTATAAGATGTATTACCTTCTATATATTCCCACACATCACGATATCCGATAGCGCGCATCGCCGGCATATTGGGAGACAAGATTCCCGTATTGCGCAAGGTGATGACTTCGTCAACAAGCCCGCGCGCGAGCATCTTTTTGAAACGAGAAGCGATCCGTTGGTACAAATCCATGCGTTGAGGTAAAGTGAGTGCCAATAAAATCATGTTATGGGGAATGGGCGGGCGCTTCGGCGGCAATTGTCCTAAATGTTGGTAAATAGTCCAATATCGTTGCACCCGCTGCGCATTATGCGGATGAATGCCTGCTGCAATTTGTGGGGCTATGGTGACCAATTGTTTGTGTAAACGAATGCTTTCCTGTGTGGATATAGTTTGAGCGGCGGGAGGGGTCGGTGGCAAATGAGATAAGCCATTAATGAGGGTATTGAAGTAGAACATGCTACCGCCAACAAAAACGGGAATTTTTCCGCGCGTGGTAATGTCGTTAATTAGGGTGGCAGCATCGCGACAAAAATCACCCGCCGAATAAGAATGAGCGGGTTCGGTGATGTCAATCAGGTGATGCGGCACTGATGCCTTATCGGCGGCGCTCGGCTTGGTTGTCCCTATATTGAGATGCCGATAAACTTGTATAGAATCGACACTAATGATTTCGCCGTTAATTTTATGACATAACGGCACCGCAAGAGCGCTTTTACCTGCTGCTGTCGTCCCCAACAGGCCTATCGCCAGTGGATTCTTTTTTCTCTTCTGTGGTGTCATTTTTGACCAACGCATGGAATTTGTTTTCTATGGATTGGTTTTGTTTGTTCGGTTCATCATCGCTTTCTGACGATGGGCGCAACAAACTGCTCGCCCCTAAACGCCCAAGATTACTAAAAGTAAAGGGCTTAAGAATATCCTCGCTGTAATCAATATCAAACTTTTTGAGGTATTCTTCATTGACCTTGCCCGATGCAATTTCGCGCAGTGCGGTAATCGTTGCTTTTTCATTTCCTGCATTGAGTAAGGGTTCCACTCCATCTTTAGAGAGAAGCCGGGCGCGCTTAGCCGCCAGCATGACCAATTCAAATCTGTTATTTATTTTGTCTAAACAATCTTCAGTGGTTATGCGTGCCATATACGGTTACCTCAACATTAATAATCTTCTTTATGAGCCAGTGCCTTGGATACTGGAAAGGGCAACATATTATACACTATTTATTTCGTTGTTATCAATGGCGGATGTTGTATCGCATCATTTTGACTTATGCTATAATCGATAAGCAATTTATACAGGATACTAGGAGGTTATGTATGTCTTTAGCGGTCACTTATAGTCGGTCGTCTTATGGAATTGATGCGCCATTGGTGCGGGTTGAGGTGCATATGTCACCTGGTTTGCCCAAAATGCTCATGGTCGGCTTGCCCAAAACTGCGGTACGTGAAAGCAAAGACAGGGTGCGGAGTGCAATTATCAATTCGCGTTTTCAGTTCCCTGCTCGCCGCATTACCATCAATTTAGCCCCTGCGGATCTGCCTAAAGAAGGATGTCGTTTTGATTTAGCGATCGCGGTGGGGATATTAATCGCCGCCCAGCAAATACCCGCCGAACAGGTCGCCACTATAGAGTTTTTAGCGGAACTCAGCCTATCGGGTGAATTGCGTCCGGTTAACGCAGTGCTGCCCGCAACATTGCAGATCAGAAAAGCACGGCGTTCACTTATCGTGGCACCCCACAATGCAGATGAAGCATCCTTGTGCTCGGACGTGACAATTCTCACCGCTCCTCATTTATTAGCAGTGTGCACACACTTGAAAGGCGATTCGCCTATTGAACCCTATACTGGGGCGAATCGTGGAGAGATGACGCCGTCCCCACCGATAATCATCGGAGATATCGCACACATCAAAGCGCAAGAACGGGCAAAGCGCGCTTTAGAAATTACCGCCGCTGGGGGACATAATTTGCTGTTAGTAGGCTCGCCGGGTGCCGGTAAATCAATGCTCGCTCAGGCACTCCCAGGGATACTCCCTCAATTAACCGAAGCGGACGCCATGGAGGTGGCGGCGGTTTATTCAGTGGCGGGAAAATCTCGCCACAATAATGAATTTCATATTCCGCCATTTTGCGCGGCACATCATTCCAGTTCGGCAGCGGCTCTCATTGGAGGCGGTAATCCACCCAAACCGGGCGAAATATCTTTTGCGCATTGCGGAGTACTTTTTTTGGATGAAGCGGCGGAATTTCAACGCCATGTCCTTGAATCTTTACGCGAACCTATGGAATTGGGGTGGATTAAATTGTCACGGGCAGCTATTCAAGTTAATTATCCGGCGCGCTTCCAACTTGTTTTAGCGATGAATCCATGCCCCTGTGGCTATTTAGGGGACCCCCACCGCGAATGTCGCTGTACGCCCACACAAGTGCAACAATACGCCAATCGTTTATCGGGACCATTACTAGACCGCATTGACATTCAAGTCGTCGTTCCCCGTCTTATTGCCGATGAATTGCTCATTGAATCGTCTGCAATGGAGTGCAGTAGCACTGTTGTCCAGCGCGTTATCGCGGCACGGCACATTCAACACGAAAGAGGGACGATCAATGCCCACGTTGCACCGCCGAAAGTAGAATCTATTTGCCAGTTAGCCCCCCATCAAAAAAAGACGCTTGCCCTACAAATTGAGCGTCTCCATTTATCCGCACGCGCTTATCACCGCACCTTGAAATTGGCGCGCACTATTGCTGACCTTGCCGGCGAAACGACCATTAGTGATATGGCTATTAATGAAGCACTGAGTTATCGCAATATTATTCATCCACATTAATGCTGAGGCTGTCCTCTCCTTGCACTAAAAATTCGGTATCGTCTGCCCGCATTCCCCATAGAATATAGCCGAGAAAGGGCGGTCCCTCTGCTGCGCTGGGCATAGTGAAAGTATGCGGGAAAAAGAGGGAGGGGGGGGAAGTGTGCTATACTGCCATACCAACGAGATATACTATGGAAAGCGTTCCTTCAAGTAAGCACATCACTGATACTGTTACGGGAGATGAGATAGAATCCATTCGTCCAGCGGTTCTTTCCGAATATATCGGCCAGCGGGTGGTGCGTGAACAAATGCAACTCTTTATTGACGCAGCGCGGCAACGCAATGAACCGCTGGAACACACTTTGATATTTGGTCCCCCCGGTCTTGGAAAAACGACATTAGCACATATTATCTCGCGGGAATTAAAAAGCAATTTGAAAAGCACGTCCGGTCCTGTATTAGAAAAAGCGGCGGATATCGCCGCACTATTGACCAATCTTGACTACGGCGATGTGCTTTTTATTGATGAAATACACCGCATTAACCATCGTATAGAGGAAGTTCTCTATCCCGCTATGGAAGATTATAAAATTGACATTGTTATGGGTGAAGGGGTGTCGGCGCGCTCTATCAAGTTAGAACTGGAACCTTTTACCTTAGTCGGGGCAACAACCCGTAGTGGGTTGCTTACCTCGCCGTTACGCGATCGTTTCGGTATAGTGCAACGCTTGCATTTTTATAATGTTGACGAATTAAAACTCATTATCCTGCGCAACGCAAAGATTTTAGGCGTAGGGATGGACCATGACGGCGCAATGAGTCTTGCCGAGCGCGCGCGTGGCACGCCGCGCATTGCTAACCGCTTACTGCGCAGAACACGCGATTACGCACAAGTATTAGGTGATGGTAACGTTACCGCCGATATTGCGCTCAAAGCATTGGAGATGTTGAATATAGATGTGGCGGGGCTGGATCACATAGATAGGCAACTACTGGCTACCTTAGTTGAGAAGTTTAACGGCGGACCTGTTGGAATAGATAGTCTCGCCATTGCGCTGAATGAAGAGCGCGAAACTGTGGAAGAAGTGATCGAACCTTACCTGATTCAACAAGGGTATATTATGCGTTCTGCACGGGGGCGCCTCGCCACAGAGAGAGCTTACTCCCACCTCAACATCACCTATCCGGCTAAAAACCTCGCCACAAAAATACCTTTGCCTGATAATCAGCTCTTTTAGTCTGCGGCGAGATAAATATATTATAGGTCACCATAAGCGCCACTTTATTATGAAAACGACAGAGCCTATGCATTTGCTCATTAAATATTTTTCAGAAATAACCATTAAGAGCCGCCCGGTACGATTGCGGCAATGTCGGCAGTTGGAAAACAATATGCGCCGCATGCTTGCCGAATGGAAAAACGATATACACCTGTCCTGCCAGTGGGAACATTTAGCTCTTACGGTACACCGCGCAGAAATTGAGCCGCAAATCATTGCGCGGTTACAACAGACCCCAGGGATTGCCAATTTTGCTGTCGTTCATGAGTATCCTTTACGCGATTTTGCCGACATCGGCGACAAAACACTCGCTATATACCGCGATCATCTGCGAAATAAACATTTTGCTGTTCGCTGTCGGCGTAGCGGACAGCATTCTTTTTCTTCCGTGCAGGTCGAAGCGGCGGTGGGAAAAATCTTGCTGGACAACAGCGAGGCAGCAGGGGTCAATTTGAGCGCACCACAAGTAAAAGTATTGTTGGAGGTCCGAGAAAACCGATTGATCATCGTGCGAAAATTTTATAAGGGTTTAGACGGGTTTCCGCTGGGAACAATGGGGGAGGTTTTATCGCTTGTTTCTGGCGGATTTGATTCGACATTAGCCAGCTACAACATGATACGCCGCGGATTGATCACCCATTTTTGCCTCTTCAATATAGGCGGGCAGGAGCATAAAACAGCGGTGCACGGCATTTGTCATTCATTATGGCGCAAATATGCCGCTTCTCATCGCGCTTATTTTTTGTCGGTGCCATTTGACAGCGTATTAGCGGATATCATGCAGCACATTGCGCCTCCCTTTCAGGGTATTGTCTTAAAACGTACTATGCTAAGGTGTGCCGAACGCCTCGCCACACTGTTAGGCATTCCCGCTTTAGTCAGTGGTGAAAGTATTGGACAAGTATCCAGCCAAACTTTATCCAATTTAACCACTATTGATCGGGCAACCCTCATGCCAATTTTTCGTCCATTGGTGGCGTGCCATAAAAAAGAAATTATTGCCGCGGTGCGCGACATGGGTCTTTATGATGCTGTCGCCAAAGTGCCTGAATACTGTAGTGTCACCTCTATACACCCTGCGGTGCATTCTCAGGTAGAAAAAATTGCCCGCCACGAAAAAAAACTCAACGCGACACTCTTAGAGGATGTGGTGAAAAATACAATCATCCGCTATATCAATGACCCTGCGTTGCCCGAACAGAGGCCGACTATAGAAGAAATCGCCGCTCCCATTGCAGGGAGCACAATTATAGATGTGCGCCCTCCCGCCGAAATCAAAAAATGTTTGCAGGCAGTGGGCACAACAAAAGTGCTTTCCATTCCGTTCTATTTATTGCATAATCAAATTCACGCCTTAAAGCCCGATCAGACTTACCTTTTGTACTGTGAACACGGCTTTATGAGCCGTTTGCAAGCCGAACACTTATTGGCACACGGTTTTAATAACATTAAAATTTATCGACCCTCCCATTCATGAAAACATTCCTCCATTTCTTATTGCGCGCCGCTATCTTTTTCATTGGCATCACTTTCTGCCTCTCTTCCGTTGCGGAAACATCGGAAGCAACAACGCTAAGCGAATGGGTGAATAGCCTATTTTCCCCCGCAGTGCAGTATATGGAACCCGTTTTATTTTGGGACCCGTTAGGAAAATTTGGACTCGATATCGGCTTAGGAACGCGTGCGCCCTTAATTGTCATCTGGTTTGTTGCCGGTGCATTATTTTTTACTTTTTACCTCGGATTTATCAATCTGCGCGGGTTTCGCCACAGCATTGATTTGGTCAGCAAAGGATCTCCATCCGCTGCCGCAAAAGGAGAAATATCTTATTTTAGTGCGCTGAGCACTGCACTATCGGGGACTGTGGGGCTGGGGAATATCGCCGGCGTGGCGATTGCCATCTCGGTGGGTGGCGCAGGCGCAACTTTTTGGATGATTTTAGCGGGATTGCTCGGAATGTCCACCAAATTTGTTGAATGCACTTTAGGGGTGAAATATCGGGAAATCGATAAGGATGGTCGTGTTACGGGAGGACCCATGCTTTATCTCAGCCGTGGGTTAAAAGAAAAAGGGCTGCCCAGACTCGGCAAAGTGCTCGCGATCAGTTTTTGTATCCTATGCGTTTTAGGTTCGCTTGGTGCAGGAAATATGTTTCAGGCAAATCAAGCATTCTCACAAACCCAAACGCAATTCACATTCCTGTCCAATTATGGGTTTTGGTTTGGGATCGTGATGGCGGCAATCGTCGGGGGGATTGTTATAGGTGGCATTAAAGGAATAGCACAAGTCACTTCACGCATTGTCCCTTTTATGTGTGGAATTTATGTTTTTTTTGCGCTGATTATTATTGTGGCAAATATCCATAATATTGGGGACGCTTTTTTACAAATCATTACG
Source organism: Gammaproteobacteria bacterium (assembly GCA_020027215.1). Lineage (GTDB taxonomy): Bacteria > Pseudomonadota > Gammaproteobacteria > JABABF01 > JAHRAO01 > JAHRAO01. The sequence continues at coordinate 6,592 of JAHRAO010000040.1, read as the reverse complement.
GGGGCATTTGGGGGCGATGCGATAAAGGGAGGAGCAATCGGTGTTTTAATCATCGGTTTCCAGCGCGCAGCATTTTCTAGCGAAGCGGGGTTGGGATCATCACCCATAGCGCACGCCACTGCACGCACCGAAAAACCTATATCCGAAGGGCATGTCGCCTTGTTAGAACCCTTCATTGACACGGTCGTCATCTGCACCATGACTGCCTTGGTACTCATTTTCACCGGCGTGGTTTCCCCCGAAAATGCTCAACTTCAAGGCGTGCAGTTAACTTCCGCTGCTTTTAGTTCCGTCTTTCCGTGGTTTAAGTGGGTGCTCATTATTATTGTCATTTTCTTCGCTTTTTCCACTATGTTGACTTGGTCGTATTACGGGCTCAATGCGTGGTGCTATATTTTTGGGCGTTACGGAAAACTGGGCTATATCAAAAATACCTATATCGCGATATTTTTAGCCTGTATTGTGATAGGAGCATCATCGGATCTCGGGAGTGTTATTGATTTTTCCGATATGGTTGTGTTGAGCATGGCGTTTCCTAATATTATCGGGCTCTTCTTTTTATGTAAGGATGTTAAAAAAGATTTGCGTGACTATCAATCGCGCGAATAACCCTTAAAAAACCATGCGGCTTTTATTGCAGCGCGTCCATTGGGCGGCAGTCAATATCCAGGACCGCCGAATACAAGAAATTCAGCGCGGGCTGCTCGTCTTTGTGGGCATAGAAAAAAGCGACACGGAAACCCACGCCGATGTGCTGGCAGAAAAATTAGCCCATTACCTTGTTTTTGATCACGGCGGGAAAGGATTTCAACGGAATGTTATCGATATACAAGGCGAAATATTAGCCGTGCCACAATTTACTCTTGCCGCCAATACTCAAAAAGGGTTAAAGCCAGATTTGGCGGCAGCGGCAAAAAGTAGTGTTGCTGCCCCGCTATTCGCTCATTTTATCACCGCCTTAACTCAATACACTCCACGGGTCAAAAGTGGCATTTTTGGCGCGCATATGCAGGTTCATATCATCAATGATGGACCGGTGACCCTATCCTTGCAGAAGTAAAAGCGGGGTCTTGTGTATTATATACATCCCAAATATATGTTATAATAGGCACCCCGAGGTATTCAATTCAATTAAACACATAAATTATGGCTAGCCGATTATTCTTGCAAAAAACACAAGTGCAAACGCTATTGGAAAATGGAAAAGAAAAAGGGTATTTAACTATGGACGAAATCACCCATGTTCTGCCGAGTCACATGATGCACCCGAATGACATTGAACAAGTGCTGCAAATCATGAATGATTACGATATACAAATCATTGACGAGGTAGAAATGGATGTGTTGGACGATATTAAAACCGATGATACAGAAGAGGCCAAAAACGATCTCCATGCAAATTCTAGCCCGCCGGATTACAGTAATAGCAAAGATCAGGATACCCATACTGCGGACCCTGTGCGTATTTATATGCGCGAAATGGGGGCAATTAATCTGTTATCGCGCGATAGAGAAAAGATCATTGCACAAAACATTGAGGCGGGCATTATGCAACAAATGGGGGCGATAGCATTTTTTCCCGATGCCATTGAATTGACCTTAAATCGCTATGCCGAAATCAAAAATAATCACCAGCGAATGTCCGAAGTCATTGCTGGGTTTTTAGACGATTCTTCCACTCCGCAAAAACAGGCTCTCAAGGACAAGCAACCGATGAGCAAGCGCGAAATACTAGACGAAAAGAAACAAAATATTAATAAGCATTTTAAGCGCCTATTTACTTACTGCGGCAAGCTCGGCATAGCGTTAGCCGAATACGGATATGATCACCCGAAGTCGGTAAAAGCACGCAACAATCTCGTGAATACTTTCCGCTATTTCAAATTATCGTCTTCCATGCTCAATGAGTTAATTGAACTGATTGTCTCTGTGGTAAATAAAATCAATGTTGAAGAACGCAGTATGATGACAGAGTGTGTGAACAACGGCGTGCCGCAAGAAGATTTTGTGCGTGAATTCAACCATAACCGAACCGATCTCAATTGGCTTAATCGTCTGATTGCTGCCAAAAAGCCATATTCAAAAAAACTATCTGCAAATCGCTCCAAATTTACCAAAATCCAAAAGAATATTACCCGTATAGAAAACGAAGCGCGGGTGAAACATGGCGATATGAAACAGCAATATCGTTTATTAAACAGAGGCATTAACGATACCAAAAAAGCCAAGCGCAACATGACCGAAGCCAATTTGCGGCTGGTTATTTCCATCGCTAAAAAATACAACAACCGCGGTTTGCCTTTATTGGATCTCATCCAAGAAGGCAATGTGGGACTCATGAAAGCGGTGGATAAATTTGAATATCGCCGCGGCTATAAATTTTCCACTTACGCGACTTGGTGGATCCGCCAAGCGATTACCCGTTCCATTGCCGACCAAGGACGCACTATCCGCGTGCCCGTTCATATGATTGAGACCATCAATAAATTGAAACGAATTTCACGCCAAACTCTCCAACAAACTGGGTGTGAAGCCACACCTAAAGAACTCAGTGAAGCGATGGAAATGCCTGTCAGCAAGGTTATCAAAGTATTGCGGAGCGACAAAGACCCCATTTCCATAGAAATGCCGGTGAGTAATGAAAATGATTCGGCACCGTATAAAGAATTTATTGAAGATACAAAAGAATCTTTACCTGAAGAAGCGGCGGACGAAATGAACAGACGGAAGATGTTGAGTGATGTGCTTAAAGAACTCTCGCCGCGTGAAGAAAAAGTTATCCGTATGCGCTACGGCATTGGCTTGGAGAGTGAAAAAACTTTGGAGGAAGTTGGAAGACAATTTGATGTGACGCGTGAACGCATTCGCCAAATTGAATCTAAAGCCATGCGCAAACTGAGTTATCCACGGCGTAAATCTACCTTGAAGAAATGCTTGCCGGAGTGATTACTCGGCAAAAAAAATTTCACTTGCAATTAAAAGGGCCCATAGCTCAGTTGGTGAGAGCATCCGACTCATAATCGGCAGGTCCCAGGTTCAAGCCCTGGTGGGCCCACTTTTTAATATATTATGTCCGCCGATACCATTGCTGCTATTGTCACTCCATATGGGCGTGCCGCAGTAGGCATTATTCGCATATCCGGTCCATTGGTAAAGCCCATTAGTAAAGAGCTTTTAGGCGATCTTCCTCCCCCGCGCCATGCAAGTTATCGCCACTTTATGATTCGACAAGCACAAAATAATTCGCATATCATTGATAGTGGCATTGCAATTTTTTTTCCCGCTCCTCATTCATATACGGGAGAAGATGTACTTGAATTGCAAGGACATGGGAATTCAATCCTGCAAAGAAACTTATTACAGGAAATATTTCGCCGCGGCGGCAGACAAGCACAACCCGGAGAATTTTCAAAACGAGCGTTTCTCAATCAACGCATTGATCTCACTCAAGCCGAAGCCGTTGCTGCACTCATCGCGAGTAACAGCACAAAATCAGCCCAAGCCGCTTTACGATCTATGCATGGCAATTTTTCAAGGTGCGTCAATGAAATTGTTTCGCTTGTCGATAACTTGCGTGCAAGCGTCGAAGCGGGGATTGATTTTGCTGATGAAGAGGATGTTCCTGTCGTTTCTCCCGATAAATTGCGCGATGAATTTCTTAAAATACAAGGAAAAATTGATACTCTTCTTATCCAGGCTGCGCGCGGTGCCCAACTCAATGAAGGGTTTACACTCGCAATTATTGGCCCCCCCAATTCAGGTAAATCTACTCTATTCAATCAATTGGTCGGTAACGATGCTTCTATCGTTCATAATCAACCGGGCACAACACGCGATCGCATTCGCGAACAAATACGGTTGGGTGAACGAGAGATCCGCATTACCGATACGGCTGGACTGCATGCGCACAGCGATGATATGGTGGAGCAAAAGGGAATGGATCTCACGCGAAGCGAAATTGCACAAAGCGATCACTTAATTGTCGTGGTGACCGATGACAACCATTCGGCCGTTCAAGACATTCTCCCGCTCGTTCCGCTACAACTGATGCCGCATTTAACAGTGGTGTATAACAAAGCAGACCTCACCGGCGCACCTATTGAATACATTCCCCCACCTCCTTATGCGCGTATCCGTATTTGTGCGCACAATGGTAACGGCATACCCCTCCTTATGGACCAACTAGAAAAGCAAATGGATTCTATAAAGGATAATGGCTCGCCTTTCTGGGCACGGCAACGGCATATCACCGCTCTTCAAGCGGCACAAGAAATCTGCCAAAAGCACGATCTATGTGCCACCGCTGAAATTACTGCAGAATTACTGCACCAATGTAGCGACCAACTATCCGAAATTACTTCCACTGCCGAGCGCGACGAACTATTGGATAAAATATTTAGCCAATTTTGTATCGGTAAATAAAGGTCAGTGAACAAGCTTTGAAAATAATAGATATAAAATGGGAAAAATTGTGGAAAAATGAAAGCGGGAAATTGGAATGGGCATCAGACGCAAATTTTCCCACAGCTTAATCACATACTCTCTTCAAAAATTATAGGGACACATTACCTATCGTTTAGCGGATAAAAAGAGTTATACTCCATTTGAGCGCTCATAATAATAATAATAATACAATCACATTCATCCCAATGGCAAAATTAAAAAGTGATAAAAAATTAGCTCTTATTACTGGCGGTGCAAAAAGAATTGGAGGCGCTATTGCTGCTCGTTTACATAGCGACGGGTATGATATATGCTTACATTACAATAGATCTCATTTAGTGGCTGACCGATTGATTGCAGATCTGAATAAAAAGCGTCCAAAATCGGCTTATAGTATTGCGGCTGATTTAGCCGATCGCCGACAATTGAAATCTTTCATTAATAAAGTGCTGGGAAAGCATAATTCTATAAGTGTATTAGTGAATAACGCTTCGGAATTTTATGCTCACCCTTTTGAGCAAGTAGATTCAGCCACTTGGCAAAAATTATTAGATATCCATTTGACTGCCCCTTTTTTTCTTACGCAGTCTTTTTTATCGCTATTAAAAAATGGCAATGGATCTATTATCAATATGTTAGATATTTACGCTTCTCGTCCGCTAAATGGCTATTCTGTTTATTGTGTTACAAAAGCGGGATTGGCTATGATGACGCGTAGTTTAGCCTTAGAGTTAGGGGATGAAATACGTGTCAATGCTATAGCACCCGGTATGATTTTGTGGCCAGAATCAGCAAATCAAGAATACATTGATCGTCAAAAACAAGTAGTCGATCGGCTACCATTAAAACGGATAGGAAATCTTGAAGACATTGTTCAAGGGGTTATTTTTTTGCTCAATTCCACTTATGTTACTGGGCAAATTATTACAATTGACGGTGGTAAATCTCTCCTATGATAGAATAAGATTTTTATTTTATAGGCACATTTATATGGTGAAAAGAAAAAAGAAAATGGTAGAGCGGTTGTTAACATCGGAATCCGTTTCAGAAGGTCATCCTGATAAATTGGCGGATCAAATATCCGATGCTTTATTGGACGGATTGTTGAGTGATGATCGAGATGCGCGCTCGGCGATAGAAGTTTTGATTAAAACAGGTATTGTCATTGTCGCCGGCGAGATACGGAGTTCGGCGCATATTGAAGTGGAAAAATTAGTTCGCCAAACGATTACTCAAATTGGCTACGATGACCCTCAGGTCGGTTTTGATGGGAATGGATGTGGCATCATTAATATACTTGGCGAACAATCCGAAAATATCGCGCAAGGGGTGGATGCCAATGAAAAAAAAGCACAGGGAGCAGGAGATCAAGGATTGATGTATGGCTACGCGACTAACGAAACGGAAGAATTGATGCCCGCGACAATACTTTATGCTCACCGTTTGATGCAACAGCAAGCCAAATTGCGCCATAAAAAAGAAATTGAGTGGTTGCGCCCCGATGCTAAAAGTCAGGTAACCCTCCTTTATCGAGATGGTAAGCCAATAGGGGCGGATACAATTGTCCTCTCGACACAGCATGACCTGGGAATTTCTGAACAAGATATAGAGGAGGCGGTAAAGGAAAAAATTATTGCCCCCGTCTTCCCGCCAGAATGGCTAAGCGAAAAAACAAAATACCTTATCAACCCAGCAGGTGACTTTGTCACTGGAGGGCCTTTAGGGGATTGTGGCCTTACTGGACGTAAAATTATTGTCGATACATACGGTGGTATGGCACGCCATGGAGGAGGTGCTTTTTCTGGAAAAGATCCTTCTAAAGTCGATCGCTCGGCAGCTTACGGGGCACGTTATGTGGCGAAGAATATTGTTGCCGCCGGATTGGCGGAGCGTTGTGAAATTCAGCTTTCTTACGCCATAGGCATTGCGGAACCGACTTCTATTAATATTGATACATTTAATACCGGCACTATACCCGAACCCGAACTAGTGGAATTGGTGGACAAGAACTTTGATTTAACGCCGAGTGGTTTGATTGAAGCAATGCAGTTAAAAAACATTCAATACTTAATAGGGGGGAAGCCATGCATAATAAAATGGTTAAGATAAAAATTGATTTTTACCAAGGAAGTGATAGCGTAGTACAGTT
>JAHRAO010000036.1 GCA_020027215.1 Gammaproteobacteria bacterium | reverse complement strand
ATTCCCCATCCACCACTTCATCCATGCGTTTTTGCAGCAATCCTTTTTTATCTTTGGCGAGTAACGGGTCCCAAATTAAAAGTAACATTCGGATAAATATAATGAACAAAAAACAACAAAAACAACTCGATAAATTTATAGAATCGTTGTGGGGATCAATGGATGGAAATAATAAAGTGAATCGGGGTTTTACTATGCCGTGGGGGAGAAGAGCGTCAAATAACTTTGTCAAGTAATGTATGTCATTCCCCTTAATTTGAGCGTCGGGAGCGGCATTTTTTTGCACAACCACCTTTCACATCATTCTCGATAACAAGGGTCTGCGGTTTAGTGCGCGTTTGTGTGTGATGCAAGTTTAACTGACTTTTTGGAGCACCAGTGCTGCGTTGGTGCCGCCAAAACCAAAGTTATTGGTCAATATTTTCTGGAGGTCGCAATGATCTTGTCGGGTGGTAACAATATTGACTCCATCCAAGGCGGGATCAGGGGTTTCAATATTTGCTGAGGCGGTAATAAAATTGTTGTGCATCATCAACAAGCAGTAGATGACTTCATGGGCTCCCGCCGCACCTAATGAATGACCAGTCAGTGATTTGGTTGAGCTTATCGGTGGCATGTGCTCTTTACCACCAAATACTTCAATGATTGCTTCCACTTCTTTGACATCTCCTGCTGGTGTTGAAGTCCCATGTGTGTTGATATAACTGATATCGCTATCAGTAGTGGCGAGTGCTTGCTGCATACAGCGTACGGCACCTTCACCAGATGGAGCCACTATATCCATCCCGTCGGAATTAGCACCGTAGCCCACTATTTCAGCCCATATCGGTGCGCCGCGTTTTTGCGCATGCTCTAACTCTTCCAATACCACTACGCCGGCACCACCGGCAATGACAAACCCATCACGGTTGTGGTCATATGGTCGCGAAGCTTGAGTCGGTTTGTCGTTGTATTTACGCGATAGAGCGCGCATAGCGTCAAACATACTGCTCATCATCCAATGTTCTTCTTCGCTCCCGCCAGAAAAAATGATGTCTTGGCGTCCATCGCGAATATGCTCGTAGGCATTGCCAATACAATGTGTGCTCGTTGCACAAGCCGATGAAATACTATAATTGATGCCTTTAATACCAAAAGATGTGCTGAGACACGCCGATACAGTACTTCCCATAGTTTGCGTGACTTTATAAGGGTCTAAATAACGCATACCTTTTTCTCGCACGCGATCTACGCCATGCACTTGGTTAGATGGTGAACCGCCACCTGACCCTATAATCACCCCTATGCGTGGCGATGAAATCTCATTCAATGGTAATTGTGCATTTTCTATCGCTTCTTGCATTGCTAAATATGCATATGCCGATGCCATTCCCATAAAGCGCAAATGTTTGCGGGGAATAAGGGAAGAATAGTCAATATGAATGCGCCCCGCAACATGGCTGTTCATCCCGACTTCAATGTAATCTGGGCTCACCTCAATGCCTGATTTCCCAGTGCGCAATGAGGTGGTAGTTTCACCTAAATTGTTGCCAATACAAGAAATAATTCCTATACCTGTTATCACTACTCTTTTTGCCATAATCTTATGATGAATGCTTTGTGATTAATACTGTTTTTAAGTCGGTTGCGGTGTATATGATTTTCCCGCTGTTATACATTTCACCATCCGCAATTCCCATCACCAAATGAAATGCAGAAATTTTTTTGATTGACAAGACATAGGTGAGGGTTGTATTGTTGGAAAGGATCTCTTCCGAAAACTTTATACTGCCCGCACTGCGCGCTCGCCCGCGTCCGAGATAGCCTAACCACGCGAGATAAAACCCTAACATTTGCCACATTGCGTCTAAACCTAAACATCCTGGCATCACTGGGTCATTATAAAAATGGCACCCAAAAAACCATTGTGATGGATGAACATTGAAATCAGCGACTATTTCACCCTTGCCATATTTCCCGCCCCCTTCGCTAATGCGAGTGATTTTGTCAATCATTAACATATTGCCGGTCGGGAGTTGAGCGTTGCCGACACCGAATAATTCACCTGCCCCACAATTGATAATATCTTGGTGGCTAAATTGGTGTGTGTTGAGGAAATCTGTGCGTTTAACCAGTGGCATGTTGCTTTCGTAATTATTGCGCTTACATATTTTTCATGGGGTGATAGTATAATATACTTATCACTCACTATGAGGCAAAAAAATAGTATATCCCGCCCTGTTTGGTTGGCAAGAATGGAGAATGATACAAAACAGATCTTCTATCCAACTGCATATTCCTTGCGCTTTGATGGTAGATGGTGATGAATGGTTGTATTTTCATCATCCCCAAGAAATTGTGTTGAGCAATAATATCGCAGATATTCCCACAATATTAAAAAAAGTAGAACACCACATTCAGCAAGGCAAATATGCGGCAGGGTTTGTCTGTTACGAAAGTGCGGCTGCATTTGCCAGCATTTATCCCGTGCATAAATCGGTAGAGACATTGCCTCTCATATGGTTTATGTTATGCGATTCTCCGACGCGCCTTACTCACCCTCCCCCCAATGATGATGCACATATAGTCGGGCAATGGCATAGATCCATTGACTATGCGCACTATGCGCGCGCTATGCGGCATATTAAAGACAATTTGCATGCGGGTGAGGTCTACCAAGTGAACTACACCTATGCAATGTGGGCAAAATTTCATGGTCGACCTTATGCGTGGTTTGCCGACCTGCTCCCTACGCAACCTTCGCCATGGGTATTTTTTGCCGAAACCGATGAGTGGGCAATCTGTTCATTATCGCCAGAGTGCTTTTTTTCCCAGAAAGGCACAGAGTTAACCGCAAAACCTATGAAAGGAACCTATCCCAACGATGCTGACCACTGTGCCAACCATTTACATCAGAATAGTAAAGAAGTTGCTGAAAATCTCATGATAGTGGATGTAATGCGTAACGATTTCTCCCGCTTGCCACAAATACATCAGGTGGTTGCTCACCCTTTATTACGAGTAGAAACCTATCCCACTGTCCTACAAATGACATCCACCATTCGCGCTCAAACCGATTCTGGATTGAGCGATGTTTTTGCGGCGCTTTTTCCGCCGGCGTCGGTCACGGGTGCGCCTAAAATTGCGGCAATGCGTTTAATTCATCATCTAGAGACGCAACCACGAGGGATATATTGTGGCAGTTGTGGCTGGGCACACGCGGATACCAGCCGATTTAATGTGGCTATCCGCACCGCAGTGATTGATAAACAAAAGCAATCCATTCGCTACAGTATTGGAAGCGGTATTACCGCAGATTCTGTAACGGAGAAAGAATGGCAAGAGTGTGAACAAAAATTTGTTATGGTGCGCATCCCTTCTCAGCCACTGCTCCGTGAAACGATGCGCGTAGAATGCGGCACTATTCCATTACTCAATGACCATTTAGACAGATTGCTGTCCAGTGCGCGGGTATTGGATTTTGCCGCCACTCGCATAAATATTGTCAGGGCAATTGAACAGGCGCTCCAGCGCAAACGGAAACAAGAGCCACAGCGACTCCATTTGAGTGTAACAACGGAGGGTGTCTGTCAGATAACTTTTTCTCCCCACCGCGGTCAAGAAATTGTCAAGGCACTTCCCATTAATATGCCGACTTTCCCGCACCAATTGACTATACATAAAAGCAACCGCCGCATGCGTTATGTAGAAGCACTGCGTTGTGCTAAACAGCATGGATGTGATGATGCTGTTTTAATTAACCCTGCACAAGAAGTTACCGAGACTTGTATTGCTAATATAGTGGTAGATATTGAGGGCACTTTATATACACCCGCGGCGCAGTGTGGTCTACTGCCCGGTTTACTGCGCACCTCATTGTTGAAGCAAGGAAAATTAGTGGAACGGCGCTTGCATCTCTCCGATATCATTGTTGCACAAGAATTGTATCGCATCAACGCCGTGCGCGGTATGGAAAAAATTATTTTAACGCACCAATTCCCGCTCAATATTGATCCATTCGCGCACCCAGCTATGGCACTGAGGCTCCAATGAAGTCGGCAGCCGATTTACAAGCGATGAAAGGTCGACAATTGATAGCCATGCTCACCGCATATACTTATCCGGTCGCTAAAGCATTAAATCAGACAGATATCCCAGTGATATTGGTTGGTGATAGTGTGGCGATGGTCGAATTGGGGCTCCCTTCTACGCGAGAAATTACTATGGATAATATGCAGTATCATATTGCTGCTGTGCGTCGCGGCGCCCCCGATGTGCATATTATTGGCGACATGCCAATACAGAGCGATTCTGACCCCGATACCGCACTACACAATGCTCAATTGTTAGTGGCGGCGGGTGCAAATAGTGTTAAATTGGAAGGTGCGAAATGTGATGTTATTCGCTACCTCACCCACCACAAGATATTGGTGGCGGGGCATACGGGGCTCACTCCGCAAACGGCGACTAGCTTTAAACAGGTTGGAGGTGATGACAAAACAGCACGAATAATCGTCCAACACGCAAAGGATATTGCGACTGCAGGGGCATTCATGTTGGTTTTAGAACATATCCCTTCATCTTTAGCCGCAGAAATTACTGAAGCGATCGCTATTCCGACCATTGGCATCGGTGCGGGGCGGCATTGCGATGGTCAAGTGATGGTCATTAATGATTTAATTGGTATGGGCGATCATTGGCCTTTGTTCTCAACTCAGTATGTCTATGTCGGTCAAATTATTGAAGAAAGTGCTAAGCGCTTCCACCGAGAAGTAACCGCAGGTATTTTTCCACCGCGATCACAAAAATAACCCCCCTCATCAAAGGCACCGGATTGCTTTACAATATTTATTCGTGTAATTGTGCTATAGTTGCACTATAATGAGGTGTGGTGGTGAACCACTTTCAAGTAACTTTTACGACCATATTCAACATATAAAATTATCCTTGCTTTCCGTGCGTGTGGAAAGCGAAAACCATAAGGAGAATGACCATGCGGCATTACGAAATTGTCTTTTTAATCCACCCGAATCAAGGTGACCAAATCCCCTTAATGCTGAAACGCTATAGCGAATTGATTGATGGCGGAGGGGGCACAATTCATCGCGTTGAGCGCTGGGGTAAGCGTATCTTGGCGTATTCCATTAACAATGTGGATCGTGCTTACTATATTTTATTGAACATAGAGGTCGATCCCCCCACCTTTGAGGAATTCAAAGCCGCTTTTCAATTTAACGATGCCATATTGCGCCATTTAATTATTGTCTGTAAAAAAGCGCGGACCGAGCGTTCGCCAATGTTGGATATGATTGAAGAGAAAAAACAGATCCAGCGCAAACAAAAAAGAGAGAGAATGCCCCATCCGTCATACGAAGAATTAGATCCTGACGACAGTAATAGCGAAACAAACCTGCCCGATGCATCTGCACCCTTCAATGAGGCGGCGGGTGATGCCCCCGCAGATACTGCTGAAGAAGCATCCGACAATGAAGGCAATGAAGGCAATGAAGGCAATAAAGGCAATGACGGCAATAAAGGCAATGATACCCAACAGTAAAGAGGACTCATGCAATGGCATATAAAAACAAATACAATTTCCCATATAGAAATACGCGTGCTCCCAGCATACAAGATGTGGATTATAAAGATATTAAATTACTCAAAAAACATACCATTAGCACGGGAAAAATCATCCCAGGACGTTTGACTGGGTTGAGTGCAAAATGTCAACGCCAAATTGCTAAGGCGGTAAAACGCGCTCGTTTTCTCGCTTTATTGCCATACACCGATCGGCATAAACATAAAAATTAATTGAGTATGCACCGATTACTCACTTCTATTATGCAGAGTAGGTGGCGTGCGTCAGCGATATCTACTGTTATGGCGCCAACTATATTTTTTTGGTTGAGTGGCGGCATTATCGCATTAGTCACCTTGAGTAAGGGACCGCGTGAAGGATTTATATGTTTATTGTGGGCATCCTTACCTTGTATATTGGTGATCTTTTTAGGTGGCGGCCCCTTTGCGTTGCTCTGTTTATTCTCCGTGTGGGTAATGGCGGCACTGTATATCTACACCGCTTCGTGGGAAGTCAGCTTGTTTTACAGTATTGCCATCGGATTAGTGCAAATTATAGTTCTTTATTTTTTTGCCGCAGAGTATACTGCACAAATGAATACCTTGATAGAAGAATGGCAAAGTAAATTGCTTGCGAACGAAATGCACGTGTGGGACAATCCGGTTTTTGAACGCAAAGATATTGCTGCTATTTTAGGTGTAGCGGGAGGGTATATCGCTACGCTGATGTATATCATTGGGCAATATTGGTATTCTCTCTTGTATAAACCGCGCAATTTTGCCCGCAAAATGAATAGCCTTATTCTCTCGCAGCGCAATGCACTCGGTACGTTAATTGCCACTGCGGTATTATTTTGGGTGAATTGGGATGTTGTCGCACATTTGACAATCATACCGCTCGTTGTTGCGGGTATCGGTTTGATGCATGCTGTAGTGTTTATCAAAGGAATGAGTACTCTGTGGTTGGTTATTTTTTATGCATTTTTGATATTGTTTGCTCCGGCAAAATTTATCCTCGCTTCTGTTGCGGCGGTGGATAGTGTGTTTAATTTTCGCCAACGGCTATTGGACATGATTGATCGTTGATTGGTTTGATGATTGTGGAGAATGAGGTGATGAAAGTAATTTTATTGGAAAGAATTAATCGTTTAGGTGCCCCCGGTGATCAAGTGCGGGTTCGTCCGGGCTTTGCGCGCAATTATTTATTACCCCAAAAAAAAGCACTCCTTGCTAGCAAAGATAATATTGCTGAATTTGAAAGCCGCCGCGCTGAATTTGAACAACAAGCAGCGGATGACAAGGCAATCACCCAACGCCGTGCTGAACAGCTTGCCGCAATGGAAGTGCTGACTGTTCCTGCAAATGTGCAGGAAGATGGCAAATTGTACGGTTCGGTCGGTCCGCGCGAAATTGTCGACGCTGCTGAAAAAATAGGCATTAGTATTCACAAAAATGAAGTCAACTTGCCGCAGCCCGGTTTTCGTACAGTGGGTGAATACCGTATCAACTTAATTTTAGATGCCGACATATCGGTGGATATAAAAATGGCAGTGGTGCCGAAGATTTAGTTATTGCTGTTATGGTGCCATCATCCCCTCGTCAAGCGATATCTGAACACGAGATGGAGCCAGAACGCACCATCGCTGACTATACCTTATATTCCCACGAAGCCGAGCAGGCTGTATTAGGTGGGTTGCTCATTGCTCCACAATCATCGGATGAGGTGTTTATTCAATTAGAAGACAACGATTTTTATTATCAACCTCACCGCGCTATTTATAAAACGATGCGTGCCATCAAAAATGAACAGCAATCTTTAGATGTGCTCATTGTGGTGGATTATCTCAAGCGAGAAGACCAACTGCATAAAATCGGAGGTGAAGATTATCTGATCACACTCGCTTCACAGACACCCCGTGCGCTCAATGCGGTGTATTATGCCCAAATTGTGCGCACCCACGCCATACGCCGAAAAATCATAGCGGCGGCGCATCAAATTGTGCACTTGGCGCAACATCCCAAAGATATGGATGACACCGACCTACTAGATCAGTCCGAAAAAGAGATTCTCAATGTGCGCCGACAAGCGCGCACTGCCGATCTTTTTCCTATATACACGACCCAAAACGACCCGCATGATCGCCGTTCAATGATGGAGCGTTCGTTAGACTATATTGTCGAAACTTGCGACCGCAAAGGGGTGCCGCAGATGCGCACTGGTTTTACAAGTATGGATCAGTATACCGCTGGTCTTCAAGCGGGGGAATTGGTGGTCATCGCCGGACGCCCCTCTATGGGCAAAACTGCTCTGGCAATGAATATAGTGGAACACCAACTCTTTCATAATCCAGATGATCGTCCGGTGATAGTATTTAGTTTAGAAATGTCTGCTATTGATTTGCTACTCCGCCTCTATTCTTCAATTGGACGGATTAATGGATTCAAAATGCGCAACGGCACTATGAATGAAAAAGATTTTGCCAATTTATCCAAAGCAATGGATAAATTGGGGCACAGTCAATTATTGATTGATGAATCGGCAAATCTGTCTCCATATGAAATCAACACAAAAGTGCGTAGCACTATCAGCCAATACGGGAAGGATCCATTGCTCATTATGGTTGACCATATTCAACTGATGCAGATCAACCATAATCGCAATGAAGTCAATCGCAATATGGAAGTCAGTGAAATATCCCGAGCCCTCAAAAAAGCGGCGAAAGAATTTAATTGTCCGATACTCCTGTTATCGCAGCTCAATCGCAATGTGGATGCGCGCCCTAATCGCCGCCCGCAGATGTCTGATTTGCGCGATTCGGGTAGTATTGAACAAGATGCCGATTTAGTGCTGTTTATTTATCGCAATGAAGTGTATTACCCGAATGACGAAAAAAATAAAGGGATTGCGGATATTATTATCGGGAAGCAACGCAATGGACCCACAACAACTTTCCAATTGGCTTTTGTGCAAAAATATACGCGTTTTGGCGATCTTTCTCCGAATGATAGAACCCCTTAATGCACGCTACAGTGCATAGAGATATCAGTGCGGTGAGCGGCACAGCACTCACCGCGGCGAAAAAAATTGAGTACGGCGATCAGCGCCGGTTTCAATGATCTTGCCCACAAAACAATGCTAAAATACTTCTGTATGCTGTTCTTTCTTTACTATGAGGAATATGATTAGTTCAATTGCGCGTCCATTGGTTTTACGCACCTTACAACATGCTAGCGGTGGGCACTTAAAAGTCAGCGAGCAGGGGCGTACCATTCTTGTCCCGAACAATGAACCTTGTGTGGATATCGTCATTGATGACCCGAGGGCATACTATAGTATGCTGCGTGCAGGCGCCATGGGAGCAGCAGAGGCGTATATGGCGGGGTGGTGGTCTTCACCCCATTTAGGAGACCTGATGCGCGTGATGGTAGATCAATTTAACCAAATGGATGATACAGCACGCTATTGGACAAAATTCAAATGGTACCGTTATATAACGGCATTAAATAAACGCGGGATACGCGCCATTTTGCCGCGCTATAAAGCACTGCGCGATATTTCGTATCATTACAATTTAGGGAATGATTTCTTTGCCCTGTTCCTTGATAATACTATGTCCTATTCGTGTGCCGTCTTTCCGAATAAAAATATGACCTTGGAAGAGGCGTCCCGCCACAAATTAGAAATGATTTGTCAGAAATTAGACATACAATCAGGTGAACGTTTCTTAGATTTGGGCTGTGGTTGGGGGGCACTGGCTTTTTATGCCACCGAAACGCGCCATTGTCAAACTGTTGCGGTCACTCTGTCGCGTGAGCAATACAAATATGTTGCCGACAAAATCAAAGAACGCTCCTTGAGTGATCAGATGGAGGTTGTGTATTGTGATTATCGTGATTTCCATGCCGATGAACCATTTGATAAAATTGGCTCGGTTGAAATGATTGAAGCGGTCGGGGTAGATCAGTTTGAAATTTATTTTAGACGCATCGCTAAATTACTCTCCCGTAAAGGATCTGCATTGGTACAAGCAATCCTCATCCCCGACCACCGCTATGCCGCTGCTGCCGTAGAGGAAGATTTTATCCGCAAATACATTTTCCCCGGCGGGGCACTCCCCTCCATGCAGGTCATTAATAATGCGTTAAAACACGCTGGATTGATTATGCGCGATGTGGAACAGATTGGGCACCACTATGCCCCTACTTTAGCAGAGTGGTGTCGGCGATTTATGCAACAGATTGAGCAAGCGCGCGCCTTAAAATTTGACCAAAAATTCTGCCGTATGTGGGAGTATTACTTGCGCTACTGCGAAGGTAGTTTCGCAGTGGGTGCAATCCACGATGCACAATTTCTTTTTTCTCGGCGATAAAAATATCCTTAAAAAGCAGGCTGGTCATCAGTAAAATGTGCCACCAATTGCTAGAGGCACTGTTACTATTTTCAGTAGTGTTGCTGGTATCATTGTCGCAATAGAGCGAGTCACCGTTTCCCGCCATGCTTGCGTGAGGCACTGCGAAAAATTTTGAGTATGAACATTTTTCTGAGCGAAGCGATCGGCACGCCCTAATCGTTATGCCAGCGAAATAAACTCACTGCAATGGCGAGAAAAACAATCCACATTACGGTGAGAATAATTAAATGATGGGCGATATCTAGAAAATGAGCACCATCTAACATCACAGCACGGGCGGCAGCTACCATATGGGTGAGAGGCAATACTCCGGATAACCATTGCATCCACTCCGGCGCACTATCCAATGAAAACCATAATTCGGATAGCAGGAGCATCGGAAAGGAAAAAAAGTTGAGTAACCCCCCTGCTAATTCTTCGCTATTGGTGCGTGAAGAGCAGACCAATCCTAATGCGATGAGTGACCCGCTCCCGACTAAAAGCACTAGAAATAATAATCCATAGTTCCCCATCATCACCAAATTGAGCCATAGATGGCTACCGGTAAAAATAATGATCCCCGACATGAGGAGAATGGTCATTCTGGAAAAAATTTGCGCCGATAAAAAGGCGGTTTTAGAGATGGGAGTTGCTTGTAGCCTTTTAAGCACCCCATTTTTGCGATAACGCACTATGACATATCCGGCACCGAATAGGCCTCCAAACATGATAGTCATCCCAATGATGCCGGGGATCGCCCAGTCCACATAACGAATTTTCTGCCCCGATACTTCGTTCCTTACGGATTGATGGTCATCTTGGTAGCCGATGATATCGGCAATAAGCTGTCCGCGCGGTGAGGTATCATTTAACCAGTAAGTATGAGGGGTTCCAATGCGAATCAATAAATCTAATTCATGGTGTAACAGCTTTTTCATTGCTGTTTTTTCGCCGACGTTTCCCTTGCCGTAATAAATGATATCGGTATAGGGCTGGTGGAGAAAATCCCAAGCGGGGAGTTGGTCTGCGCTTCCGATGATCCCCACCTCAAAAAAAGTTTCCACACGTTCTGAAAAGGCGTAATTCACCGCAAAAACAATGAGGAGTGGAATAGCGAAGGTCCATGCCAGTGACCCCTTGTCGCGGTAAAATTCGCGATTGCGGGCGCGATAAATAGACCAAAATGATTTCATTCGCGTAATCCGTGCCCGGTCAAAGTTAAAAATAAATCCTCTAAATTGCGTTGGCGGGCTTCGTCTCCAAAATGATTCACTAACAATTGATGTGGCGCCCCGCTGGCAATAATGTGTCCGGCATCCATAATCAGCAAACGATCGCAGAGGGTGGCGGCTTCCTCCATATAGTGAGTGGTCAAAACGATTGTTTTGCCCGTTTTTTTGATTTCGGCAATAAGTTGCCAAAAGTGGCGCCGTGATTGAGGATCTAAGCCAGTAGTTGGCTCATCCAAAAAAAGAATCTTTGGATCGTTCACGAGGGCAAGGGCGAGAAGCAAGCGCTGTTTTTGTCCGCCCGAGAGCTGAGTGGCGTAACGCTGAACGCAATCCGTTAAATTACACTGCGCAATTAAGTCATTAATGGGGAGAGTGCGGGGATAAAAAGCTTGAAACATCTGTAATACTTCAGCGGTGGTCTGGAAGTCCATCAAAGAAGTGTGTTGGAAGAGAATACCGATTTCATCGGCAAATGAGGCGTTAATCGGTTTGTTGTGATACAGGATTTCGCCGCAATCGGCGGAGTGAATGCCTTCAATAACTTCCATTGTCGTTGTTTTACCTGCTCCATTGGGACCTAACAATCCACAGCATTCTCCTTGTTGGATTGCAAAAGTGATATTATCTACTGCTTGCACTTGGCGATAGCGCTTGCTCATATTGCACACGCTGATAATGGTGGTCACTCTGCTTGTTTTTCCTCTGTGCTGATTGGTGGGCGGCAGCTTGGGGCAAGGTAGATGAGGAGGATCATACCGGGAAGCGCCAATAGCGCACAAATATAAAAGAATATTTCCCATTGAAAGTACTCCACAAGGTATCCGGTGATTGCGCTCGCGCCATTGCGCGGTAAAGTCGCTAGCGCAGTGAGGAGGGCAAACTGGGCGGCGGAATAAGATTTATGTGTATTGAATGCTATAAAAGCAACTAATGCTGCTGTACCGAGCCCAACGCCAAAATATTCAAATGCGATGACTATCGCTAACCAGAGAGGATCGTTTCCGATGCGCGCTAAGAGAGCAAAGCCGAAAATAGAGATCACCTGCACGATACCAAAAATCCATAGTGCACGATAAATACCCAACCGGATCATCAGTATCCCTCCTAATATTCCACCGATAATGGATGGCCACAGTGCGGCATTCTTAGCGATGATTCCGATTTCGGTGAGGCTAAATCCTAAATCAATGTAAAAGGGGGTCGATAGGGCGGTCGCCATATTGTCGCCTAATTTATACAGCACCATAAAGGCGAGGATCAATAGTGCTTGTGTCGTGCCGTTGCGGTGAAAAAATTCAGTAAATGGCTCACTAATTGCTGCGCGCAGGCTTTTCGGTGCCGGCATGGCCTGTGGTTCGCGAATGGAGAGCGTCATGAGGATTGCGATCACCATAAATGCTGCGGTAATGATGAATACGGGTTGCCATGGCATGAGATCCGCTAAGATGAGGCTAAGAGAGCCCGGCACTAAACCGGCGATACGATAGGCATTGACATGCACCGCATTCCCCAATCCGAGTTCATTGTCGGGCAGTAATTCGCGCCGATAGGCATCTAACACAATGTCTTGAGTTGCACTCAATATAGCGACAATGGTGCATAATCCAGCAACCAGCCATAAATGTTGTCGCGGGTCAAAAATAGGGAGGCAGGCAATGGCAATGAGCAGTCCGATTTGGCTGGCGAACATCCAACTGCGCCGTCTACCAAAAAAATGCGCTAAACCAGGGAAAAGGTAGCGATCTAAAAAAGGCGCCCATACAAATTTCCATGTATAGGGGAGGCTGATCAGAGTAAAAAGACCGATTTCTTTGAGGCTCACTCCCTCCACGCGTAGCCACGCCGGTACTAATTGAATCAATATATAAAGCGGTAAGCCAGAGGCAAAACCGGTAAAGATACAAATGATCGTGCGGCGGTTAAGTAGGGCGTTTAATACGGGAGAAGTCGCGCTCAACATATTCATCAATTTTTTTCTGCGCTATAGTATCGGGAATTCAACAGGAAGGTATTCTTGAGCTACGATCAATGAATACTATGTGGGTTGCGGAGGGAGCCCATAAAGCAATTTTGGTCAGCGTCATATTGCATTATTGTATAGCATATGGGGCGGCGCATATTTGTGCCTCCTATTGCTCGGGACTATGTGCACGCCCCTACACACCACCTAAATGACCGCTTTTTCCTGCGCAGTTTTCCAGTATATTTAAGGCGTTGATATATGCTTTTGCAGAGGCGATAATAATATCCGTATCCGCCCCCGTGCCATTCGCAATATGCCCGTTTCTTTGCAGGCGGACGGTGACTTCGCCTTGTGAATCGGTGCCCCCGCTAATTGAATTGACTAAATAGTGTTCCAATATTGAACCGCTGGCCACTTTCTTTTCGATGGCACTAAATGTCGCATCAATTGGACCGCTACCCGGCGCTTGTGTCGAGTACTCGGTGCCGTCAATGGCTAACCGTATTGTGGCAGAAGGTGTCTGATGGGTGCTTGATTGAGCATCCAGAGAGATAAAATGAAATTTATGTGCCACCGCGGTTGGCGTGATATTGCCTATAACGGTATATAAATCCTCGTCGTAAATGTCGTGTTTTTTATCGGCAAGTATTTTGAATTGTTGATATGCTTCATCAAATAAAGAGTCATCATCGGGCAAAATACCCAACTGTTGTAAGCGGTCACGCAACGCACTTTTACCCGAATGCTTTCCGAGCACTAATTTGTTAGATTGTAGCCCGACATCTTCGGCGCGCATAATTTCATAAGTATCGCGTTTTTTAAGCACTCCGTCTTGGTGGATGCCTGCTTCGTGGGTAAATGCATTCGCACCGACAATGGCTTTGTTCGGTTGTACGGGGAATCCTATAATGTTAGATAACAAGCGCGATGCGGGGACGATTTGTTGAGTATTGATGGCAGTGGTGACTGGAAATAAATCGCTGCGCGTGTGAATCGCCATAACGATTTCTTCCAACGCGGCATTGCCCGCTCGTTCTCCAATGCCATTGATGGTGCACTCTATTTGTCGCGCTCCATGACGCACTGCGGAGAGAGAGTTGGCGACGGCTAAACCTAAATCATTGTGGCAATGCACCGAGAGGATGATTTGCGTGACAGCGGGTACTTTTTCCATAATGCGTTGGATGAGCATACCGAATTCGTGGGGCTCACCGTAGCCGACGGTATCGGGAATATTGATGGTGGTTGCTCCAGCTGTGATCGCGGTCTCAATAACGCGGCATAAAAAATCAAAATCACTACGGCTGGCGTCTTCACAAGAAAACTCCACGTCATCTGTATAACGGCGCGCTCGACGCACTGCATCGTTGGTGGCTTCCAATACTTGTGCAGGAGTCATTTTCAGTTTGTATTGCATGTGCAATGGCGAAGTGGCGATAAAAGTGTGGATGCGCGGACGCTGGGCAGTACGTAATGATTGCCCAGCAATATCAATATCATCGCTGCGTGCGCGCGCTAAGCTACAGATCACACTCTCGCGAATCGTTTGGGCAATTTTGTCAATGGCATTGAGTTCACTTTTATTGGCGATTGCAAAACCCGCTTCAATGACATCTACTTTCATTTTTTCCAGCACCATGGCGATGCGCAATTTTTCTTCTCCGGTCATAGATGCACCTGGACTCTGTTCACCATCCCGTAAAGTGGTATCAAAAATAGTTAAGTGTTCTTTATTCATTGTTTTATTCTCTGTGATGAAGTAACAACCGCTATCCTTTTTGTAGAAGGGGTACGGAATAAATAGTTAAGAGTAGATTAGAGTGTTTGCCCAGCAGCGGGCAGTAACAAGAGTGTGTTGGCACCCCGCAAGTGCCAAGCACTCGTACTGTGGCGGATAGGGTCAGGTGTTTGTTTATCAATAACACAAAACATGCCGGTCATTATATCATCTATCCGCTTATAACGACTACGATTTATGTCGTGCCCGACTTCCCGTCACCAAATACAATACTCTCTCACCACAGGTTAACAACAATGTCAATATCACTGTTTTCATTGTCTATAGGTCGCTTCAATGCCATACACTGCTCCTTTGGCTAAGGGCGCAAATGTCCCCCCTCCAATGCTGAGAGGTAATTGGGTGTCGCCGCCATGTTTGACCGAGTTGAGTAGGTTTTTGCCGTATAGGCTAATCGTCAGCGTATTATCCAATGCGATCCAATCCACTCCTAAATTGAAGATTTTTTGTGCATTGATAAAACCGAGATTGTTGTCGGTATAAGCGCTTTGGCTCCGGTAGGCGTAATGAATGCGCCATATGAGTGAGGCGATATCCTTAAAAGTAGAATGAATATTGACTCCGATGTTAAAAGTAGCTTTTGCGGCACGCGGGATGCGCAGATTGCGGTCAGCTTCGTCGATGCGTCCATCGTTATCGAGATCAAAAAAGATGCTTTGGTATGTGGGGTCAATGAGGCCGATTCCGGCAATAAAGATGGCATTGCGAGTGGCGACAACCTTAATATCGGTTTCGGCGCCTATAATGCGCGCGTCAGCAGTGTTGCGGATGACTTGCTCAACGACACTCGTTTCATTAGGCAAATTTCCTTCGCGCTGCATATTGTCAATATCATTAACAAAAAATGCGCTATTGATGTGCCCGCCGCGGGCAAAATTGTATTTCATACCGATTTCGTAGCTATCCACCCGTTCTTCATCAAATGGACCTGGCGGGTTTTTAGCCGGATCTCTTGCCGTATCGCGTAGGTTATAACCGCCGGAGCGAGAGCCGCGCACCCAATGGGCGTAAAGATGGGCACCCTCGTGTAAAAAATAGGATATCCCCAATTTAGGCGCTGTATTGCGCCAAGTGTTTTGGTGGCTGAAGTTAAAGGGGCAGGCTCGCGGATTGTGTAAAGTGACATTGCACCGGCTATCCGTTTCGGGGTCTATAGGAAGCGGTGAAGTATTCGAGCGCACATTGGCAATGTGTGCCGATTTTTTTTCGTTGGTATAACGCAAGCCGGCGATGAGGTGAATGTCATCGTTGAATGCGTAGTCAATGGTAGCAAATAATGCTGTGGTATCTACCGCGTATTCACCCCCGCCGTCTTGCAATATTTGAAATGAATGAATGTTGCGGGTTTCGTGGTAGGAGATGTCGTGGGTAAAAAAGTATAGTCCGGCTGTGAGATACCAATGTGCATTGATCTCTCCGCTATAGCGCAATTCATTGCTCAGTTGTTCGCTGTCTAAATAAGTCGGTGAAGTAAAGAGAGTAGAGCTACTCGAATCGATATCGCCTAAGGTGCGCACTTCACTCATCCGCCAACCGAGGATGTTGGTTATAGTGCCATTTCCGACCCGCCAATCCATCTTCATACTACTCAAGTCGTTTTCTACGCTCACAAAACCGGTTTCATTTATGGCAAAATCAAAGGTGTCGCGCCCAAAATTAGAAGTCGGGTTGGATATATTGCTTCCGTTGGTATGCGATTGGGCGGCGGGGCCATCGCCCGATATTTCTTGATGGTCGTAGCGCACAGTCATATCTAAATCATCGCTGATATTCCAGACAAGGGTTCCGCGCTGCATGTCACTATTTCTTTTGCCGTGCGCGCTGTTCGTGTGCAAGTTGCGAAACCACCCGCGGTCTTCGTTGTTATAAAGTGATATTTTCCCAGCAAGATTTTTAGTCATCCGCCCGCTGAGAGAACTAATATTATAAGTGTTTGGTTTTTCTCCCCCCCCTTCTAAAGCAAAGCGGAGGGTTAATTCTGGCATATCGCTGGGGACCTTGCTGTGAATGAGGATTGCGCCGCCGGTGACATTGCGCCCAAATAAAGTCCCTTGCGGACCGCGTAAGACTTCAATACTGGCGATATCGTGTAGATCCAAAAGTATCCCCGTATTGAGCCCCATATAAATGCCATCCACAAAAACCCCCACCGTCGGGTCTATGGAAGGGATGGAACTATTGACGCCTAATCCCCGAATAGAGAAATTAGCCATGCCAGGAGCGGTACCGAGATCATCTAGCGCGACATTGGGCAATCTAACCGATAAGTCGGTGAGATCGCGCACTTTGAGTAAAGAGAGTTGTTGGCTATTAAAAGCACTCAGGGTAATGGGGACCTCTTGGTATGCTTCTGTACGTTTGCGTGCCGTGATGATAACCTCTTCTAATAGAGTATCAGTTATGGTGGGTGAAGGGCGTTGGGTGTTTGTCGGTGTTGTATCTTGTGCGAGAGTGCTTGCCGGTAACAATAACAGTAATGCCACCCCGCAATAAATATATTTATACATAGTGTGTGCCTCAATAAAAAGTAACTTTAATTATAATTCAAAATCGGTAGAGGTATTGTGGATAGCAGTCATTCTGCACTGATTATTCCGCCGCCGAGGCAAATATCGTGAGCGTAAAATACGATGAATTGTCCGGGAGTGATTGCTCTTTGCGGTTGAGAAAAGTGCACTTTTCCATTTTGTCCGTCAATGGACAGCGTGCATTGTTGATCGCGTTGACGATAGCGCGTTTTGGCACCGCATTTTAGTGTTTGGGGGACGGGGTGAAACCAAGATAACTGCGTGACTGTGGCGGCATTGCGGAAAATAGCAGGATGATTTTTTCCTTGCACGACTATGAGGCGATTGCGGGCAATATCTTTTGCTGCGACATACCACGGCAATTCGGGGCGTCCTTCACTGCCCCCTATGCCGATACCTTTGCGCTGCCCGATGGTGTAGTAAATCACACCATCGTGTGTGCCTAACACCTTCCCCTGTTCATCGACGACATCGCCTTTTTTGGGTGCCAAATAATTTTGCAGAAAAACTTTGAATGGTCGTTTTCCGATAAAGCAAATACCGGTACTGTCTTTTTTGGCGTGGTTGGGTAATCCCTCTTGGTTCGCTAATTCCCGCACTGTATTTTTGTGCATTTCGCCTAAAGGAAAAACACTCTTCGCCAAAGCTTCAACAGGAACTTGATGGAGAAAATAACTTTGATCTTTATTGCTGTCGCATCCTTTAAGCAAAATGGTTTTGTTGTCTCGCTGGGCAATGCGCGCGTAGTGCCCAGTGGCAATTTTATTGGCGCCTAATTTTTTAGCCTGTTGGAGTAAGCAAGTAAATTTAATGTCGCGGTTACAATACACATCTGGATTGGGTGTGCGCCCAGCGCGATATTCGGCGAGAAAATAATGGAATACTCGCTCGTTATATTCGGCACTAAAATCAATGCTATGTAATGGGATATTGAGTTGCTGGCATACGGCGGCGGCATCGGTAAAATCCTCTACTGCTGTGCAGTATTGTGGGTCATCTTCATGCCAATTGTGCATAAATAGACCGGCGATACGGTATCCTTGTTTGTGCAAGAGCACAGCAGCAACGGAGGAATCTACTCCTCCAGACATTGCCACCACTACATCTGGGGCAGTAGTGATCATGTGCAATCGTTAGTCGTAGTGATCTGGGCACGGACGGCGTGCGACCAACGAGTCCGTTGCCGCTCGCGCTACTGCGCCCGCAACCGTGCTGAGTAGGCGGGGGTCAAATGGTTTGGGGATAATATATTCGGGACCAAAAGTTAATCGGTCTTCATTGCAACGCGCCAATACATCATCACCGACCGGTTGGCGCGCTAATTCTTTGAGTGCATGCACCGCGGCTAATTTCATCTCTTCGTTAATGCAAGAGGCATGCACATCCAATGCACCGCGAAAAATAAAAGGAAATCCTAAGACATTATTGACTTGATTCGGATAATCCGACCGACCAGTAGCGATAATTAAATCTTTTCTCACCGCATGGGCATCTTCGGGGGACATTTCAGGAGAGGGATTGGAACACGCAAAAATGGAGGGATTAGGTGCCATAGAAGCGAGCATTTTAGGGGTAAAACCGCCCGATTGTCCGGATAAACCAATAAAAATATCGGCATCTTTGCAGGCATCTTCTAAAGTGCGCAAAGCGGTGGGGATAGCAAATTCTTGCTTGTATTGACCGATATTGTCGCGCCCCTCATAGATCACGCCACGACTATCAATCATGGCAATATTCTGCGGATTGGCTCCGCACTGAATGAGTAGGCGCATACACGATATAGCCGATGCTCCTGCCCCCATACAAACGATGTGCGCATCGTCCAGTTTTTTGTGCTGAATTTTGACCGCATTGAGAACGCCAGCAGTGGTCACAATGGCTGTTCCGTGTTGATCATCATGAAACACGGGGATATCACATGCCTCAATGAGTCGCCGTTCAATTTCAAAGCATTCAGGACTTTTGATATCTTCTAAATTGATGCCGCCAAAGGAGCAGGCGATATTAGCGACTGTGGAAACAAATTCATCCACATCTTCCGTTGTTACTTCTATATCTATGGAATCAATATTGGCAAACCGCTTAAACAGTAAACATTTTCCTTCCATTACTGGCTTGCTGGCTAAAGCCCCTAAATTACCCAAACCTAAAATGGCGGTGCCATTGGAGATGACGGCAACTAAATTGCCTTTGATAGTGTATTGATACGCTAATTCAGGGTCTTTATGAATCTCTAAGACGGGGTCGGCAACTCCGGGACTGTATGCCAAAGATAAGTCGCGTTGGGTTTCAGCGGGCGTACTGAGTGCAATAGCAATTTTGCCTGGGTGCGGTAAGGCATGATAATCCAAAGCATCTTGTTTAGTGATTTTGATCGTCATAATTATTCTATTTCATTGATAATAACACAATCGGTAGGACATTGCCATTATTACAGACCCGCGCGGTATTCCGATAGGTGAGTATTAAAGCGTATTCACATCCTCATTGAAGAAAGCAATAAATTTCTTAATAAACGTATCTAATTGCTGGTCGGGGAGTGAATTGATGCCACCAGCGGTTGCACGTCCTCCCCCCGATGGAAACTGTTGGCACAACTGATCGGCACCGCTCTTGCCCGCTGCTGTGCGAATACTCACTTGCCAATCACCCTTGTGACGGCGACTGAGTAAAGCATGTGCGCGCTGTGGATAACGGGTACTGAGTTGATTGGCGTAAATACTACTCGCTTTGCGATAAGCATCGGGAAATATATATATGGCAGCAGTCGGTGAAGTGTAATGGGCGGTGATCCCCGCAATGGCTGCTAAATCGGAAAGGCATGCTTGTTCTAATGTATCCCATAGCTTTTTTTCCCCAGCGGCAAAAGCGCGTGGTGATGAATAAGTCGCTAATGTGCAATAAAGCTTTTGTGGAGTAATCGTTAGTTCTTCTAAAGTATCTCCGCACGAATTGTAATTAAGGATGACACTCAATTGCTGTGCAATGGCACGGTGTTTATCGTCAATACCCGCTTGCTGTGCTAACGATTGTGCTTGTGAGGTGAGGTTATCGCCATAAGCGCCGACGATCGCCCATGCCGCTTGCCGATGCTGCAAAAAATTGCTGGTCAAAATACTGGTGCAGGTCTCAAAATCGGTGGAGAGAATGGTAGATAAATTCTCGTGAGATGGAATGACACCCGCTCTATGATGATCAATGTAGAGCACATGCGATCCGGCGTGCAAAATGCGTATTAAATCGTCATAATTTTCGTGGAGTGAAATATCTAAAACGGTGACATGCTCGCCACGCCGAGGGTGGATATGGCGCAGAAGGCGCACATCTCGTTTCACCCCACTGATGAGTTGATGATGCTCGGCGGGGCGATCGGCGCGCAGCTGTAATAATGCACAGATACCATCTGCATCGCCATTAAATACATCTATCATAGGATACCGACTTTAAGCATGCATTAAAGAATGCACTGCATTGTCGTACATTTTAATTGGGACGGTCAATATAAATGGGACTTGACCATGCGCGCTCTTGGATTGGGCTGAGGCAATCGTCGTCAAGATCGGTGCGATAGTCGCCATAACAGTTTGTGATTTGAGTCGCCTGACCGTTCTCATCAAATTTTGTGTGCAATTGCCCTCCATTGATCGCAGGGGTTTCTTCTTGCAATGCACGAACATAATACAAAGTATTACGGTTGTTACTGGTAAATGTATCATCGCGAAAACGAATAACACACCCTTGTGGGTCTGGTGGGCATTCAAATGTTCGCCAAACATCGTCAATGAGCCCGCCGATTTCTTCACCGGAGAACGATTGCGGACGGATGCGGATGACTTCAATGCGAGTGATCAGGTGGCGCTCTGTGCTGGGATGATAGCATTCATTGCTACAGAGCGAGCGGATATATTGAGGCGAATTAGTCTGAAGATCATCTTGCCCACATCCTGATTTTTGTTTGAAATCACCGATGGCACGCACTTCAAATTCGGGGTTATGTGTCATTTCTACTTCTGCACCCATCGGAACAGCACCTCCCGGTGCGTTGAGTAAATCAAACCACAATAAAATACGCGGACCACTCGTGGCGTATACTTCTTTTTCATACAGTGCTTTCCATATATGCTCTCGCGAGCGGCGTTGCACATGGACCGCAGTTAAACCGCCGGCGTATAAGAAGCTGGTGATGCGCTCTAACTCTGTGATTGCCGACTTACTTCCTTCTATAAAACGTTGGGGCATGCGTGGGTCTTCCATTTCTTCTAATATCGTTATGGGCACCATCCCGTCCGGGCCAAAAAAAGAAGAACGTGCTCCTGTGGCCATAGTCAGTTCGCGGCGGGCGAATTGTTTGTAACCGACTCCGGGGCGTGCATTATGGCTATCACTTCCGGCAACGAAACCAAAGCGGTAACGGAGGGGGCGGTTACGATTATCGCGCTGTGAAAAATGAGAAAGTGCTAATGCGTATTGAACGCTATTGGTCGGTACATAGTTATATGCGGGCTTAAAACAATCTTCACATTGCCCACAGTTCAGCCACTCTTCGGCACGGGCATCGGGAAACACTTTGTTGTATGCGAGACCAGCCTCTAATGCGTATTGTTTGGCGGTTTCTACCCTGCGATTACATTCCGTTGGGCTTAAATCACCACACCGCTGGCGCATAATTTCGCCCGCTTGGTGGCAGCAGGGTAGATAATTTTTAGTGGGCGAAGGGCACGTCTTATTATTGTGCCCACTAACCCATGGCCGATACTCTTCACTACTCCCATTATTGGAGATAATTTCAATGACTTTGTGTCGTTGCGGTTGATGAAGTTCGCGGGTGAGCATTTTATCCCATGATGTTCGCGGGGGGGTATGAAATCCCCATGCCGACCCGTGTGGAATGACGAGCACTTCGTTACCCCATTCGTCAAGTTTTTGATAGAGCCTTGCGGGGCTGGGGGCACTCTCTAAACAATTGAGTGGATTATCGGGCGAAGCGACATTGTCGGGACAAGAAGGGAGGCGTTCTAATTGATTCAAAAACCACGAAGCATGGCTATATGTTCTCCAATTAAAAGGATCAACCCATTTGAGATGGGTCAGCGGGCGAAAATTATCCATTACTCGTTTGTATGTTCCCGCTATATAAGCGTTGATTGGTCGGGCAGGCAGATCGCGATCTGCAGTGTGGCGGAAGACGAGATGTTGATTTCCCCAATGGGTGGCGGGAGTGAGCCCTTTTTGTGTCCATTCCCAACCAATCCAAGCAACGAGATCGGCATTATTCGTATCACTGTTAGAAATGTTGCATTGCCGAATGAGATCTTTTTCTTTATTCCAATGTTTTGTCGTCAGCGATTCAGCGTGATCGGTGAGGGCAAAAAAATCTATGCGCGAACAAAAACGGGCAAAATCACATGCCAGTGCTGGAGGATGGTAGCTCTCTAAATCAAAAATGGGCAGTTGGGTCATCAGGGCATCTAATGACCAAGTGCTATGGACATGTAAATCGCCAAACAAAATTGTTTTGGAGGGCGTGCGTGTAGAGTGCAAAAGTGCGCTTGCTTCCCGCTGTTGTTGATCTTGTTTTTTAATCGCGGATATCAAATGACCTTTACCGAGAATAATGCCGCCGCTTCTATCGCTCCCAGTGCAACCCCATAATAAAAAAAGGGCGATCAATAGGCGGATGGATATTTTATACATACTGTTCCAATTGAATGAGCAATGGGTCTATATTGACTAGCGATGTAATATAATATACTACAATTTATTTTGTTGGCTTACGCACTGGATTTGGTTATGGCGCCTACACAAGCACAAGTAACACAGAAAAACAAAAAAGAGACGCAAGAGGCACAAGAAACACAAGAGTGGTTAGAGGCACTCAATAATGTCCTCCATTTTTCTGGAGAACAGCGTGCAACGGCGCTACTATCCCAACTCAATCAATACCTTTCCAGTGAAGGAGTCGTAGTGCCGGCGCAAATAACCACCCCTTATCGCAATACAATTCCTGCTTCTATGGACAAACGCATCCCAGGCGATGAGCAAATAGAACGGCGTATTCGTGCACTCATTCGTTGGAATGCATTGATTATGGTTGTACGCGCGAACAATCGAGATGGCAGTCTCGGTGGACATATCGCAACTTTTTCTTCCATTGCCGCTTTATACGAAGTGGGATTTAACTATTTTTTTCGCGGCAATGACGGCGATACATTAGGCGATTTGATTTATTTTCAAGGACATAGCTCTCCTGGAATATATGCCCGATCTTATTTGGAAGGCAGACTAACCGAGGAAATGTTAGATAATTTTCGTTGCGAAGTAGATGGCAAGGGTTTATCATCGTATCCGCACCCATGGTTGATGCCCCATTACTGGCAATTCCCCACTGTGTCAATGGGTTTAGGTCCCATTCAAGCTATTTACCAAGCCAATATTATGAAATATCAACAGAACCGAGAATTAGCCGATCACGCTGATAGGAAAGTATGGTGTTTTCTCGGTGATGGTGAATGTGATGAACCAGAGAGTTTAGGAGCAATATCACTCGCTGGACGAGAAAAATTAGACAACTTGATTTTTGTAGTCAATTGCAATTTACAACGATTGGATGGCCCAGTGCGCGGCAATGGCAAAATTATTCAAGAATTAGAAGGCAACTTCCGCGGTGCTGGATGGAATGTCATCAAGGTGATTTGGGGGCATCTCTGGGACCCGTTACTCGCCAAAGATAAAAAAGGATTGCTGCAAAAACGCATGGATGAAGTGGTGGATGGGGAATACCAAAACTATAAATTTAATGGCGGCGCCTATACTCGTGAACATTTTTTTGGCGCTAACCCAGAGTTATTGAGCATAGTTGCAGATATGTCTGATAAAGAGATTATGTATCTTAATCGCGGCGGGCACGATGTCGGAAAGGTCTATACCGCTTATGCCGCAGCAGTATCCCATCGCGATCAGCCAACGGTGATTTTAGCGAAGACCGTCAAGGGATATGGTATGGGTGCGGCTGGAGAATCAGGCAATGAGGCGCATTCCATCAAAAAGTTAAAGTTAGACGATCTCAAAAAATTCCGTGACCGTTTTAATATCCCAGTTGTCGATGACCAATTGGCAGATTTACCCTATTACCGCCCGCAACCGGATTCCCCAGAAATGAAATACTTGCAGGCAAAGCGTGAAAGTTTAGGTGGTTTTGTCCCTGCGCGGCGTGATGATTATGACTCTTTACCTGTGCCACCATTAAGTGATTTCAATAAGCAGTTGGAATCGACAGGCGAGCGTGAAATTTCTACCACTATGGCGTTTGTGCAGTTCTTATCCACTTTGGTGCGTTCAAAGGCGATAGGACAGCGTGTCGTCCCCATTGTCCCTGATGAAGCGCGCACCTTTGGTATGGAAGGCATGTTTCGCCGCTTAGGAATTTATTCATCTAAAGGACAACTATATAAGCCGGTAGATGCCGGCAAAATTATGTATTATCGCGAGGATAAAAAAGGACAAATTTTGGAGGAAGGTTTAAATGAAAGCGGCTCTATGAGCGGATGGATTGCCGCTGCTACTTCGTATAGCAACCATCATTATGTGATGGTGCCTTTTTATATTTTTTACTCTATGTTTGGTTTTCAACGCGTCGGGGACTTAGCGTGGGCAGCTGGCGATTCGCAGGCGCGCGGATTCCTTATCGGTGCCACTGCCGGACGTACCACTTTGAATGGCGAAGGTTTACAGCATCAAGATGGGCATAGCCATTTAATGGCGGCAACCATCCCCAATTGCCTGAGTTACGACCCGACCTATTCCTATGAATTGGCAGTCATTATCCACGACGGACTCCTCCGCATGTATCAAAACAAGGAGAATATTTTTTATTACATCACGACGATGAATGAAAATTACACACACCCCAAGATGCCTGAGGGCGTAGAAGAAGGTATTCGTCGGGGGATGTATTTACTGCAACAAGGGGAAGGTGATGAACCGCGTGTGCAGTTGATGGGGTGTGGCACCATCTTGTTGGAGATACTGGCGGCGGTTACGATATTGCGTGAAAAATATCAAGTGGTTGCCGATGTATGGAGTTTAACGGGCATTAACCAGTTGCGCCGTGATGGTTTGGCTGCTGCGCGCTGGAATATGCTCCACCCGCAAGAAGACAACAAGGTTCCATATATTACTCACCTACTCCAAGATCAAAAAGGCCCAGTGATTGCTGCGACTGATTATATGAAAAGCTATGCCGATCAATTACGTGCTTTTATTCCAAAACCCTATACAGTTTTGGGTACTGATGGTTATGGCCGTAGCGATACGCGTGTGAAATTGCGGCACTTTTTTGAAGTGGATCGCGCATTTATTGTTGTGGCGGCGCTGACCGCATTAGCAGATGAAGGAACCGTGCCGCGCGATAAGATTGCCCAAGCGATAACGGAATTGGACATTGATGTCAATAAATTAGACCCAGCAACCCACTAATCAAACGGAATGAAAACATCCATACGAGTCCCCGATTTAGATGGTGCGAGTGAAGTCGATGTCATAGAAGTGTGTGTGGCGGTGGGCGATGAGATTGCGGTTGAAGATTCATTGTTAGTATTGGAATCGGAGAAAGCGTCTATGGATGTGCCGTCTCCACAAGCGGGCAAGGTGATTGCACTGCATGTGGCAGAAGGTGACAAGGTGTCGGAAGGTGATTTAATTGTGGAGTTGGAAGTGTCGGGCGGAGAAGTCGCGATTACCGATACACCCCCTGCTACACCCTCTACTTCTCCGGCGGCGGTACCGCCGCCAGCACCCGATACTCCAGCGCCGGTTGTCAATGCCACTCAATCTGCACAAGTGTATGCCGGCCCAGTCGTGCGGAAATTAGCGCGTGAATTTGGTATCAACTTAAGTGCGGTGAAAGGTAGCGGCACCCACAACCGCATTCTCAAAGAAGATATTCAAAATTATGTCAAACAGGCACTCGCTGGTGAAAAAGCGACAAGCACCTCTCCCCTCCCTTCCTTGCCGACACCCGATTTTGCTAATTTTGGTGAAGTGCATGTGGAGGATATGACCAAAACGCACCAAGCCACAGCAAAAAATATGTATGCCAGTTGGATCAACATCCCACACGTGACGCAATTTGATGATGCTGACTACACTGCAATTCAAGCAATGCGAAAAGATATGCGTGTAGAAATGGAACAACGCGGAATTAAAATCACCCCATTAGCATTTTTGCTCAAAGCTTGTGCATTAGCGCTCAAAGAATATCCCGGATTCAATGTGTCGCTCCACAATGACGGCAAGCGTATTTATCGCAAAAAATATATTCATATTGGGGTAGCGGTAGATACGCCTGCCGGTTTATTAGTGCCAGTTATTACCGAAGTGGATAAAAAGGATTTGTGGACTTTAGCAAAAAATGTGTTAGATGTTGCCACGCGTGCACGTGAACGCAAACTCAAAATGAAAGATATGCAGGGGGGATGCTTTACTATTTCTAGCCTTGGTAATATTGGAGGCACGGCATTTACCCCGATCATCAATCCCCCCGAAGTGGCAATTTTAGGCGTGTCGCGTCTGGCGGTCAAACCAGTATACATTGACGGTGCATTTCAACCGCGCGAAATGTTACCCTTGGCGTTATCATACGATCATCGTGCCGTGAATGGTGCTGAAGCGGGACATTTTATGGCAACAGTGACCGAGTCTTTGGCGCATCCCGACCGGTTGTTGTAACCGGCATTGCCTCTCTCATGGCCATAAACTGACTATGAGTGTTGAACTGCTGGATAGCGCACGTATCCGTGAATTGCTGTCTCCAGAGGCGGCGGCACGTGTGCCTGTCATTGAAGTGTTCCCCACCATTGACTCCACTAATGCCGCTGCGCTACGGCGTATTCAATGTGGTAATGCGGATCACTATATATGTTTAGCCGAACAACAAACTCATGGGCGTGGACGGCATGGCAGAAAATGGGTGAGCCCGCCACACGCTAATATTTATTTCTCGTTGGTGTCCTCCTTATATTGGACAGTGCCCAGCGCATTGAGTTTGGCGGTAGCCGCAGTGATTGCTGATCGATTAAGCGCATTAGGTGTAGATGGAATAGGGTTGAAATGGCCTAATGATTTGTTATGGCAGGACAAGAAATTAGGCGGGATTTTGCTTGAACAGGTTACCAAAGGTGACAGATCTTATCAAGCAGTCATCGGCATCGGCATTAATGTCGCTATGCCGCCACATGTTGGGCAAGAAATTGATCGTCCATGGACAACTATCCAAGAAGTGACTGGGCGTCTTTTTTCACGCAATTTATTGGCGGTGGAAATGATAGAGGGGCTATTGCCCCTACTGGCAGTTCGCTCAACCGATATACTGGCACATTGGCGAAGAATATGGCAGCAACGCGATATTTTATGCGGTAAAGAGATAATAGTGCGGGTGGGTAATGACATTTTGTGTGGCACTGCGGCGGGAATTGATGATGATGGCACTTTGTGCGTCCATACCGCCGAAAAGAAATATAACTTCACCAGTGGCGAAGTGAGCATTACATCGCACCAATGATTTTAGAGTTTGATTGTGGTAATACAACCCTGAACTGGCGTTTGTTGACTGCCGAGGGCGATAGTGCGTATACCGGAACATCGCCCATCACCGAGCGCACCTTTCTCGCTTTCGCGCCATTCAATGAGGTGCATGCGGTGCGTGGAGTTGCGGTAGGAAGTAGTGAGTGGTGCCGCGATTTTAATGATTTCGTTTCCCAACATTGGCAACTCCGTGTGCAATATGTACGTTCGGTTGCACAAGGCGGTGGGGTGACGAATGGATATGCCACGCCTTCGGACTTAGGTGCGGATCGTTGGGCAGCAATGTTAGGTGCTTTTAATGATTGTCGTTGTGCATGCTGCGTCATTGACTGCGGTACTGCGGTGACTGTAGATTATGTGGATGATGACGGCGTCCATATAGGTGGTTATATTGCCCCGGGTTTATCTGTAGGGCACCGCGCTTTATTGAATGCAGTTCCCGCGTTGCCGTCTTCTGTGCTGAACGAGATGGATGAATTTTCGCCCGCCCGCGACACTCTATCTGCGCTCAATAAAGGGAATATTGTGGCATGGATTGGGGGAGTGCGAGAAATGCTTACGCACCTGCCGTGCACTCCGCACATGCGCTTGTATGTCACGGGTGGATATGGAAAAATGTTATGTAACTATCTACCCAGTTGCGTGATATGGCGCCCCCATTTAGTCATGGATGGTATTCGCTTTGCGCTGAAGTCACCATAAACAGCGATAGCCAATGGAATATGCGCACTAAAAATGTAATCCTGAATCAAATTCCCATTGATCAGATTGGCGGAGTGGGGGCAAAAATTACCAATCAACTCAAGCAACTGCACCTTGAAACCGTGTTTGACATCCTGTTT
>JAHRAO010000022.1 GCA_020027215.1 Gammaproteobacteria bacterium | reverse complement strand
GCCGGGAGCGGTGCCCCATTGCCGAAAAATAGAGGATTACTTTGTCTTGCGATAATTTTTCGGCAATGTACAAGCGAAATACAGGGACGTATTGAGTGCTAAAAAAGCAACGTCTTGGGATAATTTTTCGGCAATGTACAAGCAAAATACAGGGATGTCTTGAGCGTAGAGACAGCAATGTATTGAGCGCTAAAACAGCAACGTCCCCATCGCCAAGCCTCAAATTGTAACTTCGCAGCCTCATTCGTAGGATATAATTTTAAGAACTCAAATATGCTTAATTTTTATCTCGATTTGTGTCTCATTTTCCCTGCATTTATACTACACATTATCCCGCAATAAATCCATGAAGTCAGGTCTTTTTTACGATTTTTGGGCAGTTAGGTATATAGTTCTTTTATTTTTTTTCGCGCACGATGATTTTGATCCGTTTAGACATAATGGGTGGCTTATGTGGAATATGCAGATAATTACCCAATAAAAGTTGCAAGTAATGAGTCCCTGGAAGTAAAGCCATTTTCGTTTCAGTTTGCCCCCCGCCAAAATGGATAATTTGTGGCGTACTGGGCAATGGACGGTTCATATCGGGTAATTTCTGGAGATCAACTAATAAATGGTGGTGCCCCGTATTCGGGTAATTGATACCTGCAGGCGCCACCCCCATACCCGATAAACCAAATTTAACCTCAAATTGAGGGGCAACAACAGATCCGTGGCGCGGTTCAATAAAATAGAGATGCGGTGGCGCTGGTTGAAGACGTTTCGCAGGCGCAATTTTGTCCTGTGCCGAAGCCGTCCATAATGGCAGCGCTAGCAATACCATAAATATGGCTTTATTCCACAAATAAGTGTGTTTTGTTAGATATGGTTGCAAATTCATCTTCATTTTTCCTCATTCAATAATTAGTTTATTTATAGGACTGATTCATATTTAATGATGAAGTAATCAACGATTCAATTAGATTGAACAGCACAAGTACCGCTCACAATTTGGCGAATGGCACCCCCGGCGAGGTCACCTTGAAAAGTTTGATTTTGTAAATCAATGCGGCAACTGCTATCCGATTTGAACCGCGGTGCTTGACCGCCCTGCCCTTGATACGGCTTATACACCATTACTTTCATCGTACTGGCATTAAAAAAATTCTCCATAGTCGTCATTTCAGAACGATGATGTTTTTCATCCAAACCAGCACCATATTGCACGACTTGTTCAGCCATTACTCTAAAATTTCCGACTGGCACAAGGATATCGCGCTTAAAATTCTCTCGTGCATCATCGCATACCCGCAATAATTGGCGATACTGAATTAAAAAGCCATACCAATAGGGATCGTTTTCTGGACGCGCTATCTCTTGATCAAAACGCATTTGTGAATCGCCATTTTGCCGCACAATATAAGCCGAACATATTTGTGCAAAGCGCGATGTGAATCCCGCCAAACGAAAATTAAAATTGAAGAGGTCAAATATATGGCGTTCCCACGATATTTGTTGTTGGATCGAGGGGTTCACTTGTGCCACAATCATTTGCTTAGCGTCCGCACTTGCCACATTATTGATTAAACTCGTTACAGTAGATTTAATTGCCGTAATATCCGCTGTTGTCGCTGCTCCAAAATATCGCTCGCTCATCCAATGATACAAAATAGCAGTTGATATACTATCGGTGGAAGAGTAATTGACATCTGTCATCGGCAACGCAGATGGTGCTGTATGACGTGTTTTCAGGAAATTGATGAATGTCGTGCGCTCGGAGGTATTCATACCGACTGCGGTCGCTAAATTATTGAAGAATTCATTGGTGTTTCTAAAACCATCGCTAATCACTCGCTCATCTGCTGCCGATGGACCCTCAATAAACACTCGCCCTAATGGAAGCAGGTCAGGGTCTGCCAATGCATAAGCGAGGATAGTGGCGCCATAAGAACCGGTGAAGACATTGACCGGTTGAGCGGTGTTACCACTGAATGTATCGGTAAAAAAGGTTTGCGCGGTCATGGTTGTTCCATTGACGGAAATTGTGCCAGATGTACCGCTAATAATATTGATCAAATCTACGACATCGCGCCCATTATCTCGTGGATTCATTTTGTCCAACTGCGACACCGCACGCAAACACGAAATCAATTGACTATCGAGGGCACACTCGTGTTGGAAATCATTGATGTATAGACCCCGCTGGGACAATATCACTACATTCTTGTGCATAAAACCCGCTTTTTCTAAAATAAAGAAGCGCGGATCGGTACCGGTGCCGCCATTGATAACCAATGCAGCACGATTGATCGGCGCATTTGCATTTTTGACGACATACACTTCGGTTTTGTAGTCGTCAAAAGTGGATAAATAACCGCGATAAACAACGCTCCCAGTGAGAGTAACCGTCGAATGAAGTGTGAGGGGTACGTGCGAAGAGACGCCTACACCGTCAAAATCGCGAAAGGCGGGTAACAGATCAGTAGAATACTGCTGAAGGACTAAGCGTGCTGGAACAGTGGTGGTGGGGCTGGACTGGATATTTGTCGGAACAGTATTATTGTCGCTCCCACCACAAGCAACACAAAACATGGTGAGGGTGACAAGAAAAAAATTAATAATATTTTTCATTTTTCTCGCCAGTCATATATACATCCAACCAGTTTATTGTACACCTAAATGATAGAGATTAGACAGTAATATTACCGCAATCAATGCCCTGACCTATAAAATAGCGGGGATATGTCTATTATTCTTCGTCCAGCAACTATGGCGGATGTGCCTCGCCTCCAACACTGGGATCGTCAAGCGCATGTCATTGCCGCAAGTCCCGAAGACGAATGGCTATGGGATATTGAGTTAGCACGCCATCCCGATTGGCGGGCAATCCTCATTGCCGAACGCCATCAGCAACAAACACGCGATAAAGGACGCCCCATTGGATGCGTTCAGATTATTGATCCCGCCCGTGAAGAAACGCATTACTGGGGATCCGTTCCACCCCACTTACGCGCAATAGATATTTGGATAGGAGAAGAAAGTGATTTAGGCCACGGGTATGGCACAGCAATCATGCGACTGGCGCTCGGATACTGTTTCAAGGAGCTAGAAGTCTGTGCGGTACTTGTAGACCCTCTCGCTATGAATCAGCGTGCACGCCATTTTTATGAAAAATTAGGTTTCCAGTTCGTTGAATATAGACACTTTGAGTGCGATTACTGCGCCGTTTACCGTTTTGAGCGCGCTCAACTCCAATCATTACCGCCCGATAGCACAGCATAGCACCGAATGTCCTCTCATCTGATGCAATCAATATTGCCATCATACAACTTAATACGGCTAAAATAGTAATAAAGATAAGTGCAGTTTGGAGTATACAATGACCGGCATCAATAATTCACATGTAAAGCTCGTTACACAATTCAATAATCTCACCTCTACCCTCCAACAAAAATTAACCACGATTACCGAAAATAAGATTAATCAATTCAGCAACAGCTACTTTCGCCGTATTTTGAAAAAAAATGGAGCTGAGATTCGTATTCAGTTACAAATGGAAAAAAACAAACACGATAGATACATCGGGCATGTACATTTCTTCATGGATAATCACCAATTCCGTTATCATACCGACACTCCATTCAAAGAACCCTACGATGTGATTCACCACGCTTTCAAACGGTTAAAAGAGTCCATGAGCGGGTAAATGATTGTCACCCGCTTATTTTTGTTACTGATCGGAGTGACGGTATTCGGGTTAGGGGTATGGTCTATTGTCCGTCCGCAGGACTTGGCGAGTTCATTAAGTATTTCGTCAGTGCCCAGTTATGTTCTCACAGATTTTCGTGTCAATTACGGCGCTATTCACGCACTATTTGGCGGTGGGCTTATTTATATGGCGCTCTATGCCCTACACAAGGCATTATCCATTCTGCTCATTAGCGCAGGAGTTATAATCGGAGTGCGTCAAATAGGCGCATGGGTTGACGCATCGGGTAGCGAATTATTTTGGATCTTATTTATAGAGTGGGCAGTATTCATCTGCACATTGATACTATTTTTAATAGAGCGACGACGCCAAATTTAATCTAAACGCGCCACAACATCCATATCCACCCTTTGTAACAAAGGCTGAAAAGGAGCAATCTTTACACCTGTCAATGGTTGTAATTGTTCCGGCGACCATTGCATTATACCGGGCATAAATTGATCACTGCGGGATGCCATATTCGGTAATACCGGTCTAAGATATAAAATCAGCAGACGGAACAGGTTCAGCCCGACTGAACAAATCTCTTGAATAGCTGGGTCCTGTGCATTATGACGCGCTACTGCCCACGGAGTACGGGTCTCTAAATATTGATTAGTCCTATCGGCTAATTGAGTGATTGTGCGCATTGCTAGGGCATACTCGCGCTTATCGTAGCAGTCGGCAATACTCTCACCCGTCGTGATGAAATAGTGATATAAATCTGTCGCATGAAAAGTATCGGATAGACGATTTGCACAATGTTTATCTAATAGTTTGGCACAACGACTCGCAATATTGACTATTTTGCCCACGAGGTCGGCATTGACCCGGTGAACAAAATCACTCTGACTAAAGCTGATGTCTTCTACCCCTGCTGTCAAGCGCGCCGCTAAATAATAACGCAAATATTCTGCGTCTAATAAATCTAAGTAATTGCGGGCGGTTAAAAAATTACCGCGCGATTTAGACATTTTTTCGCCATTGATCGTTAAAAATCCATGCGCATAAATTGCTGTCGGTTGGCGGTAGCCGGCAGCCGCCAACATAGCAGGCCAAAATAAACCGTGGAAATTGATAATGTCTTTGCCAATAAAATGGTAGAGCTCCGCACTACTCTCTCGGCACCAATATTTGGCGAAATCAATTTTCTTTTCCCGACACAAACAATGAAAACTCGCTAAATAACCCAATGGAGCATCTAACCACACATAAAAATACTTGTCATCCGTATTCGGAATCTGAAACCCAAAGTAAGGGGCGTCGCGGCTAATATCCCATTCGGATAGCCCATCATCAAGCCATTCTGTTAATTTATTTGCCACAGGTAGCTGCGGTTGTTTCTTCACCCACTGACGAAGCATGGATGTAAAATTGGCGACCTTGAAAAAATAGTGTTCGGATTGGCGCACTTCTAATATGCCGCCAGATAAAGATGAAGTGGGTGAAAGTAAATCGGTTGCCGCATAAGTTTTGCCGCACGCTTCGCAATGGTCGCCGTATTGGCTTTCCGCCCCGCAGTGAGGGCATTGTCCAACCACCATCCGATCGGATAAAAACATTTTAAGTTGGGGATCATAGAGTTGATCCACTGGGCGTTGTCGAATATGCCCCGCCGAAAAGCATTGTTGATAAAACATTTCACAATAATGACGATTTTCCTGAGAATGCGTTGTGTGGTAATAATCAAAATGAATTGAACAATCACGATAATCGCGTAGGTGTTCAGCAGCCATCTGCTGTGCCCACTCTTCGGGCGGTATATTTTTTTCGCGCGCTTTAAGCATCACCGCGGAGCCATGCGCATCATCGGCACACACATAAATACAATTATGTCCACGCAATTTTTGATAACGCACCCAAATATCTGTTTGTATCGCTTCCAATAAGTGCCCCATATGTAAAGAACCATTAGCATAAGGTAATGCACTGGTGACTAAAATTGTGCGCTCCTGTCGTTGCGGTGCCATATTGCGATGTAAAGATTGTAAAATAAGCTATTATTGTATGCGACCTCAAATAGAAAAACCACAACCCGTCCCCGGTATTAAATGGATCATCGCCATTGCCTCTGGTAAAGGCGGTGTCGGTAAGTCTACTATTGCCGTTAATCTTGCTGTTGCTCTACGGCAACTCAATGTGCGCGTGGGTTTATTGGACGCCGATATCTACGGACCGAGCCAACAAGTGATGTTGGGCATAGATCCGCAGACGCGTCCTCAAACAAAGCCCCCTCAGAACATATTGCCCATTGAAGCCCATGGGTTACAAACAATGTCCATGGGCTATTTAGTCACCAAGAAGACACCGATGGTATGGCGCGGTCCTATGGTGAGTAGCGCATTGCAACAATTATTTAGCCAAACCTTATGGAATAATTTAGACTGCTTGTTCATTGATCTCCCGCCAGGGACGGGCGATATTCAGCTGACTATGGCACAAAAAATACCCGTAAGCGGAACGGTAATCGTGACAACTCCGCAGGATATTGCCTTATTGGATGCAAAGAAAGGTATTGAAATGTTTCGGAAAACACAAGTAAAGGTGTTGGGTTTAATAGAAAATATGGGTTATTACAACTGCGCACATTGTGGTCACGAAGCAATGATTTTCGGGAAGGAAGGCGGAAAAGCAATTGCCGCAGATTATCAAGTGCCCTTCCTCGCTTCGCTCCCCCTTGATATCCATGTGCGTCAGTGCGGTGATGCCGGCACACCCATTGTTTTAGCCCACCCAGAGAGTACAAGCAGTATCTTATTTCGCCAAGTTGCGCGCGCTTTATTGGATATGTTAGAAGAAAGCAAGACCAAAGTATCGGATCAAATTCCCTCTGTGCAAGTATTTCAACCGCGCCAATGACTATTCGCTCTGATCGCTGGATCCGTCAAATGGCAAGAGAGAATGACATGATTGCGCCCTTCGCCGCTCAGCAAGTGCGTCATTTAGATGATGGGCACGCAGTGATCTCTTACGGCGTATCCAGCTACGGGTATGATGCCCGCTGTGCGAATACTTTCAAAGTATTCACGAATATCCACTCGGCAATTGTGGATCCTAAAAATTTTGACCCGCATAGTTTTGTGGATAAAGAAGGTCCTTATTGTATTATCCCTCCCAACGCATTTGTCCTATCACACACTGTAGAATATTTTCGCATTCCGCCCAATGTTCTGACCTTATGTCTGGGAAAATCAACTTATGCGCGCTGCGGAATTATTGTCAATGTTACGCCATTAGAACCCGAATGGGAGGGGCATGTCACCTTAGAGTTTTCTAACACAACCAATCTACCGGCAAAAATCTATGCCCACGAAGGCGTGGTGCAAATGGTTTTTTTGCAAGCCGATGAAAATTGTATGCAAACCTATAAGGATCGGGGCGGTAAATACCATAAACAATCGGGCATCACCCTGCCTAAGCCCTAAGTCTATGTACGCCAGATCAATTTAATCGCGATAATTAAGTGATACCAAATCCATTTGGCGTTTTTTTCCTTTTTTACTGACATGAAAAATGCGCACGGTCATGTAATCATGATCGGGAAGAAACCATAATTTCCAATAAGCATGCTTCGCTTTCTTCTTTTCTTTGTGCAACTGCGCTTTCGTTTTGCGGATTGAATAAATGACGAGCTCTTTGCTGCCAAAAATCGTCTCCTGCACTTCTCTCTCTTCTAATTGAGCAATGTATTCTTTTGCCTGTAGTCGCGACAACATCTTAACGGTGATAGAGGGGACTTCACCTTTTTGTAATAGTGTGTGGCGCAAGTAATACTCAAAAGACAGCGAATCAAACATATTGTCTGTCAATGGTAATTGTTGTTCTTCTTTACGATAAGCGAGTTTCACTTGTTGTTTGTGCCAATCGTATTCAATATGTGCACGGCGGCGAATGCCGAGAATACTCGTTATACGGGTGTGGTGTAGAGGACGCACCACGCTCGCTGTTATGTCAAACACCGATTCATGGCGAAAAGAGCCAAATACTGCTGACACACGGTCAGTCACTTGGTAACGCGTACCCTCAACAGGAAAGAATTCTCGCTTTAAGGATAAAGGAGAATCCTGTAAATCATATTGTGCAGAATAGGGTTGTAATTGGTCGGCACGAACAATAATGCTCAATACACCAAACAAAATAGGGAGGCAATAACGCACAGACATTCTCTCTTGTGTGTGCTATTATACATTAAAATGAGGAGAGCCTGCGCAGAGGCAGGGTCATTATCAGCAACCACACATATAACGATAAGCAGCGAAAAATCCCGCCCACAATGCTCTTCTTCTTTCAATTGACAGCTGCTCTCAGTGCCTTATTCAGTTGGAGAGGTGGCGTTGCCCTGACAATGCTCATCATCCCCCATATCGCCGGCGCCTATTCCGCAGGTATCGTGGGTCATTCTGGCGTCGGTATAGACAGTGGGGGGAGAACGGGTTGTGCCTTTAGTGGTTGCCATTCGCCCGTCGGCAACTATCAATACAGCGTGCAAATCAACGGGTTGCCCTCTTCTATGGCTGCGGGAGAAAACACATCGCTTACCTTACACTTCTCTAACACTGGAAGCACTATTGCACCGCGCGTGGGAGCGAATATGGCTACAAATGGTGGCATTTTAAGCACAACCCATCCCCAATTAAGGGTAACAAGCGCGACTGCAAATTTTAACGCGGTTAATAGACGAGCAGAAATTACTCACCGTTCCCCTGGAGTCACTGCTGCAAGTACTGTGACTGTACTCACGGGATTCAATTGGCAAGCGCCTCTCACAACAGGCAATTATCACATTTATTACTGTCTCCTACCGATCAACGGTGATAACACGACTACTGAAGATGGCAGACAAATATGTGGTACCGGCAGTAGCATCACTATCACTGGTGGACGCCCCGATCTCACAAGTACCCATACAATCACTTTCGTCAATCAAGCCGTGAATATCACCATTGGTGATCGGCAATTACAATACAACATTTACCGCGACCCGCAAAATGGTATGTTGGTCCTTGAGAACAATATCGCCACCTACACCCCCAACCCCCATTTTATCGGAGGTGATAGTTTTATTGTGCGCGCAGTGAATATGAATGGGGCAAGCACGGCACGCATATCTATTCGTGTGAGCCCGCCATTACCATCACCGAGTGGGGGTGCAATATATTGGTGGTTTATCGTAGTACTCGGTGCGATAATACTACGGCACAAGCGATGTTTTCGCCTTTACAGGCGGCACATTTAACGGATAATTAACTTCTTAATTTCGCTGACTTTCCGTTGGATTTTT
Source organism: Gammaproteobacteria bacterium (assembly GCA_020027215.1). GTDB lineage: Bacteria > Pseudomonadota > Gammaproteobacteria > JABABF01 > JAHRAO01 > JAHRAO01. The sequence goes on along the minus strand of JAHRAO010000022.1, from coordinate 20,824 downwards.
TCAGTATTTTCTGCACCCATTCGCAACATCTGTTTATGGATGTCGCTCGCCGTTTCTAATCGGCGATCTTTATATTGATACAACACAGAAGAACGGGTCAGTTCAATTTTTCCATAAATAACAGGTGCGGTTAATACCTGATCTAATGCCTGGATCACCGCACTGCTGATATTCCCTTCAGGAGCACCAATTTCCTGATAGGCTTTTTCTAATAAAGGTTGTAAGAGGTGAAAAGTATTGGCAATGTGATGGGGATCCATTCCCGCAATACGATTAGCAAAATCGTTGTAGCGATAGTAACTATACGCCGACATATAGTAGCGTTTTTTGATCCCCTCACCCTCTTCTGTTACGACAAAATCTTCTGAAAATTTGCGCATTCGCCTCATTTTATCAACGATGTATCCTTGCGATGCCGCATCAATCAATGATACAGCGTTACGAATGAGTTCGCTTCCATGGACCCACTGCTGCACAAAAGCTGGCGGAGAAGCAAAAAACGATTGGATATGGGTGCGGAAATAATCATCACTCTGATTTAATGCGGGTAGCTTCTTTTGAGGGGTGCGCTGGGGAGTAGAAGGGATCTGTCTGTCTTGTTGAGAAGCATCAACCACAGCCGGCGTTTCAGTCAGTGTGAGCAACGGCGTAGACGCTTTCACTGGGGTAATGGCTGGTGTTGTAATCGGTTCCTCCGCTACGGGTGCAGCTTCTTTGCGCGTCGGCCACTCCCAGTCAAATTCTAAATATATAATCACTATCGCGACCCCAATGAGCATAGCAAATGCTAATTGTAATAAAGAAAACGCTGTTTTTTTGTCGGCATTCATAAGTGTTCCTCGTTACTTTGTTTAATGGCGTGGCATAATTGATTTGCTACACTATGGACTTGTTGTCGACTCTCGCCTTCCACCAAGATACGCACTATAGATTGCGTCCCCGAGCGGCGAAGAATAACCCGTCCTTTACTCCCCATTGTTCCTAATGCATTTTGATAAACATCACTGACCCGTTGTGCTTGTAAGCTAAACTGCGGATGGACATCTACATTGATGAGCGAAGAAGGATAACGCACAATATCGCGCGTCAATTGATTTAAGGATGATTCATTAGCCACCATTGCATGCAAAATTAATAATGCTGCTATAATACCATCCCCTGTCGTGCTATAGTCGGCACAAATAATATGACCAGAACTCTCTCCTCCGATATCCCAGCCGAGTCTGCACATCATCTCATAGACATTGCGGTCACCCACCTCACTCCGTTCAAAACCAATTTTCAATTGGGCAAGGGAATGTTCTAAACCCAAATGACTCATTTGAGTCCCCACAACCCCATGATTTTTGCCTATATTTTGCTTTTTGCGGTGGGCAGCAATAATGTAGAGCATATCATCGCCATTGACAATATTGCCTAAATGATCCACCATGAGCACTCTATCGGCATCACCATCAAATGCAATACCGATATCTGCTTGATTTTTCTTGACCAGTTCTTGTAGTTGCTGTGGTGCGGTAGAACCCAAATCGGCATTGATATTCATTCCATCGGGTGCAATGCCAATACTCGATACTGTCGCTCCCAACTCATAAAATACCTTCGGCGCAATGCGATAGCTCGCCCCATTTGCACAATCCAGCACAATTTTTATCCCACGTAACGATTGTTTGAGTGGAAATGGTTGTTTACAATATTCAATATAACGCCCCGCAGCATCATTGATACGCAATGGCTTGCCCAATGTAACCCCATCCAATATAGACATATCGCATTGCATGAGTGCCATAATTTTATCCTGCACCTCCTCGGTAATTTTTTTGCCTTCGGCATTGAAAATTTTAATGCCGTTATCATGATGCGGATTATGGGAAGCGCTGATGACAATGCCAGCACTCGCATGATGGCTCTGAGTTAGAAAAGCGACAGCAGGAGTGGGGATCGGACCCAGCAAAAAAACATCAACGCCAGCAGCAATAAGACCCGATTGAATCGCCGTCTCCAGCATATAACACGAGCGCCGCGTGTCCTTACCTATGACCACCCGATGACGTTGCCCTGGGTTGAGTGGATTAATTTCTGGCAGAACACTGCCGATTGCCCATCCCAAATGCAAGGTAAAATCAGGCGTAATGGGATATTTCCCCACACGCCCGCGTATGCCATCGGTGCCAAATGTGTGTGCCGAGTTGACCATCAATTTATTGTGCACATAAGCGAGGTGTTTCCTTCTGGAGAGATAAGGTCGCCGTAATCATTTTGACCGCGTCTATCGTTTCTTGAACATCATGGGTGCGCAATATCGCCACGCCTTTTAACACCGCCAACACGCTCAATGCCAGAGTGCCTGCTAATCTTTTAGTCACAGGGTGTCCCAATATATTTCCAATCGTTGATTTACGCGAAATACCGATCATCAATGGTATGCCTTCTATGGATAACTCGTCTAAGTGTTGTACTATCTGTAAGTTTTCTGATACACCCTTACCAAAACCAAAGCCCGGATCAATCAATATACGATCGCGAGAAATCCCCGCCTGCACACATGCATCAATGCGTTGCATTAAAAAGTGACGAATTTCTGGAATCAGTTGCGTGTAATGGACATCGCCCTGCATAGTGCGGGGTTCGCCACGCATATGCATCAAGCACACCGCCATTTTAGAACGGGAGACCGCTTCTAACGCATGCGGTTGGCGCAAAGCGCGCACATCATTGACCATATCCGCGCCTAAATCTGCGGCGGCGCGAATCACAGCTGCCGAACTACTGTCTACCGATAAAAGGCACTCTAATTCGCTACGCAACAAAGACAAAGCCGGTAAGACACGATCCATTTCTTCTTGTAGCGAAGGGGGATGTGCGCCGGGACGCGTTGATTCTCCTCCAATATCTAAAATAGTCGCGCCTTCGTGCACGAAACGCTGTGCGGTACGGAGCAGTTTATCTCGGTGCAATTTACCCGACTGAAACAATTCACCACCATCGGAAAAAGAATCAGGCGTAATATTCAAAATACCCATCACTTGTGGATGAGTTACATTTAATGAGCAATGAGCTAATTGCAAATTATGGCGCACAGACATACCGGAGCCGCAATCAATACAATTATCCGGGTGATTGCGAGCGATCCATATCTGCCTCAGTATCGTGGAGGAGACCTTCCATACTGTCGTCATTATCCGATCGGTTAGATCTATCGCTACCGTAAGGGCGAGGAGAGCGCCCAGCCATAATATCATCAATTTGATGGGCATCAATGGTTTCGTATTGCATCAAAGCATCTGCCATAGCATGCAGTTTATCTATATTGTCCTCAAGGAGTTTTTTTGCTTTCGCGTAACATAAATCAACAATATGGCGCACTTCTTTATCAATGGCATATGCCGTTTCTGGAGACACCGTCTTTTGTGTTGCCATTGAACGACCGAGAAAAATTTCTTCTTCACCATCATCGTATGATAAGGGCCCCATTTTTACGGACAATCCCCAACGAGTCACCATTTTGCGCGCTATTTCAGTTGCGCGACTAATATCATTGGCCGCCCCCGTCGTAATTTCTTCTTTACCCAAAATGAGTTCTTCAGCGATTCGCCCGCCAAATAGTCCACAAATTTGACCCAAGATACCTTTACGGCTATGGGTGTAACGATCCTCTTCCGGCAAAAACATTGTGACCCCCAATGCGCGCCCACGGGGAATAATACTGACTTTGTATACCGGATCGTGTTCTGTCAAAAGACGTCCTACTATCGCATGCCCCGACTCATGGTATGCCGTATTGCGTTTTTCTTTATCCGACATCACCATCGAACGGCGTTCGGCACCCATCATAATTTTATCTTTTGCCAAGTCAAACTGCTCCATCGCGACTTGTTGTTTCTTGGAACGTGCGGTTAGTAATGCCGCTTCGTTGACCAAATTAGCGAGATCCGCTCCTGAGAATCCAGGGGTGCCGCGTGCAATAATAGATGGATCCACATCCTCCTTCAATGGCACACTCCGCATGTGTACTTTCAATATTTGTTCTCGTCCGCGAATATCGGGGAGGCTGACCACGACTTGACGATCAAAGCGACCCGGACGCAATAAAGCGGGGTCTAATACATCAGGGCGGTTAGTGGCAGCAATAACAATGACGCCATCGTTATTTTCAAATCCATCCATTTCAACCAATAGCTGATTGAGTGTTTGCTCACGCTCATCGTGACCACCGCCGAGTCCTGCGCCGCGATGGCGACCAACGGCATCAATTTCATCAATAAAAATAATGCACGGAGAGCGTTTTTTTGCTTGTTCAAACATATCGCGCACCCGTGACGCGCCGACTCCGACAAACATCTCCACAAAATCAGACCCCGAAATAGAAAAGAAAGGCGCTTTCGCTTCGCCAGCAATAGCTTTCGCCAATAAAGTTTTACCGGTACCCGGAGGACCTACCATCAATATGCCGCGTGGAATGCGTCCGCCGACCTTATGAAAACGACTGGGATCTAATAAAAATTCCACGAGTTCTTGCACATCTTCTTTCGCTTCATCTACTCCCGCAACATCAGCAAAAGATGTCTTCACATTGTTCTCAGAGAGTAATTTTGCTTTGCTCCGCCCAAAACTCATTGAACCGCCTCGCCCACTCAAGCCATTTTGTAAATGACGCGCAAAGAACATGAAAATTAAAAATATCAATAAAAACGGAAAAGCGGCAATAAATAATTGCACTAATAGGCTATTTCCTTGTGGTTCTGTGCCTTCCACAATCACATTATTTTCCAGCAACTCATCCATTAACAAATCGTCGCGAATCGCTGGACGAATAGTGCTGAAAGGGGACCCATTGACGCGTTGGCCTTCTATATGCAACCCGTCTATCGTTACGCGTTGAACTTTGCCACTTTGCACCTCGCGCACAAAATTAGAATAATCTAATTTTTCTTCAGAAGGTTGCATGCTAAATCGCTGAAAAACTGCAGTCAGTACGACTACAATCGCCAACCATAATAAAATATTCTTTGCCATAGGAAGTATTCTTATTCTACCATAATTACAGGTCTTACTAATATTATAAGGGTAGATTAACCAGAATCCAAGTGAAACACTTTTCCATAGAATGGAATAGGTGTGCCCCGACACACCACCTGATTGTCAGATAAGTAAAATTGTCCACGGGCAAACAGTTGTACCGCAAATGGATAAATGCGATGTTCGGTTGCCAATACCCGCATATGCAAAGTCTGTGGTGTATCATTTGAGCGTACCGCAATACGCGATTGCACAATACACGGACCCGCATCTAATTGTTCAACGACAAAATGCACAGTGGCGCCGTGTTCACTCTGACCATCCATCAGCACTTGCCGATGGGTATCTAATCCCGGATAAGTGGGCAAACACGAAGGATGAATATTGAGTAATTTGCCTCTACATTGACGCACGAACAATGGTGTGAGAACGCGCATAAAACCCGCCAAAACAATTAAATCTGCATTATATCGTTCAATGGAATGGAGCATGGATTGTTCAAAGTGTTCTCGGGTACTAAATTGAGTATGGTCGACCACCGCTGTCGCTATGCCGGCACGTTGGGCACGCTGTAAACCATAAGCATTAGGACGATTAGACAACACTAAGACAATGTGGTAGTGCGAATGGGGTGATTGTGAGCGGTCAATGAGTGCTTGGAGGTTACTACCGTTGCCCGAAATCAATGCAACCACTCGGCACAGAGAGGGCGCGGCTTTAGCGGTCATTGGGCGTTTGCTCAATTGTGCCTATACGCCATGCTCGTTCACCACACTCAGTGAGGATATCAACTGTACGGTTAATATCTTGTGCTCGCACGCAACAAACCATACCAATACCACAATTAAATACACGCATCATTTCTTCGCTCGTCACATCACCCGCACTTTTCAGCCAATGGAAAACTTCTGGCCACGGGTGAGGAACAATATGTGCTTGTAGCCCATGTGGAAGCACGCGCTGTAAATTGTGGTGTAATCCGCCGCCTGTAATGTGAGCAATTGCGGTCACTTCAATTTGTTGGATCACAGCACGCATAGCCTTGACATAGATGCGCGTCGGGGTTAGTAATTGATAACGGGTGAGCATGCTGTGCTTGTGGTGCTCCGTTTCGGCACCGATAATTTTGCGCACCAGTGAATAACCATTGGCATGCAATCCAGATGAAGCGAGCGCAATCACAGCATCACCTATTTGCACAGCATGACCATCAATCAAGCGCTTTTTTTCGACAATACCTAAAGCAAATCCCGCTAATTCACATTGCCCCGGAGCATATAATCCGGGTAATTCAGCCGTTTCTCCTCCCGCCAAACTGCATCCCGCTAATTCACATCCACGCACAATGCCACGCATCAAGCGTTCGCCAGCATCTAAATCAAGGGCACCTGTCGCATAGTAATCCAAAAATAACAATGGCTCACCGCCTGTAACAATGAGATCATTGGCGCACATCGCAACTAAATCAATGCCCACTTCATCTAATGCCTGCATTTCTATGGCTAATTGCAATTTAGACCCCACTCCATCCGTGCAGGTGACTAAAAGCGGCTCACGATAATGAGAGGGGATAGCACATAGGGAAGCAAACCCCCCAATGCCGCCAATAATTTCTGCCCGCTGAGTGCGCATAGCGAGATGAGCAATGCGGCGCGCAAAATTTTCGCCTGCCACTATATTGACGCCGGCGCCTTTATAATCCATTGAATTGATTTCTCATACGAGCCATAAACACCATATTAACATAGCCCCCATAACAGGAATTATAAAGGCTCTCATCGGGTCATAGCCATTGAAAAAAACGCGCCAGGCAACACCCAACGACATTCATGAGCGCATTTTTTATTGAGAATGATATATATAAGCAATAGTTTATTAATAACAAAACTCAATAAAATCAATAACATAACCTTGACATTTATTTTATAGGCTGATATACTATTGTCATATTCATTTATTCATCCATTACATATAGTGAGGAAAACCATGCAGGGCAACAATACAATTATTGATCACTTAAACAATATCTTGACCAACGAATTGCTGGCTATCAATCAGTACATTCTGCATTCCCGTATGCTCAAACATTGGGGATTTAGCAAAATTGCCAACAAAGTTGATGCCGATTCCATTGAAGAAATGCGCCATGCCGATACATTGATTCAACGCATTTTATTTTTAGATGGCACTCCTCGTATGGAATACACCCAATTATCCATCGGGCGTAATGTAGAAGAGGTTTATCAAAAAGACTTGGCGCTGGAATTGAAAGCACACCCCGATTTACAAGTGGCGATTCAAGCCTGTGAGGACAACCAAGATTTTATTACTCGTAACCTCCTAAAAGATATCTTAGATAAGGAAGAGGAACACATTGATTGGTTAGAAACCCAGTTGGAGTTGATTAAACAAATCGGCATCCAAAATTATCTGCAAGCACAGATCGGTTAAGTGCGCCTATTGCCGTGCAGCACCCTGCGCGGGCTCAGACTACGGATACCGTATCCAATAGTGGTTGTAATTTGCCTGTTTCGTGCATATTGTGCACGATATCACAGCCGCCAACTAATTGGCCATTCACCCATAGCTGCGGAAAAGTAGGCCACTTGGCGTATTGCGGCAACTCGCTACGAATATCTGGATTACTGAGTACATCCACATAAGCAAATCGCTTGCCGTAATTGATCAATATTTCAGTAATGCGTGCTGAAAAACCGCATTGTGGGCGCTCGGGAGATCCTTTCATATACAACAAAATAGGATGCTCTTGGATTTGTTGGGCAATAATTTGAGACGTATCTGTTTGTTCATTCATGGTGATTTTATTATAACATAGTGAAATTGAGGAGGGTGCACTGCGAGACTTCAAAATGGAATCGAAGCAAGAATGTGTAGTAAAATGAAGCAACAATAAGTTATTAGAATACGGTGTCTCAATAATGAATATAGAAGAAGTTTATAACACTACAAGTGTTCACAAAATTGAAATGGGTGCTTCGTATGGCGATGCGGTCAAAATATTCCGTGACACCCAAGCGAGTGACTTAATGGTCGTGGATGCGGAAGACAATTTTATCGGGGTACTCTCTGAAGGGGATGTTATCCGCAAAGCACTACCGGATTTTCAGGAATTACTCTCCCATGGAGAAAGCCTTTCCAGTAATTTAGATATCTTCATTGATAAAGGCAAAGATATGCGCAATACCAAAATTGATGATATTGTCATTAAAGCGCCGATTACCGTAACGCCATCGCAGCCCATCATCAAAGCGGCAACCATTATGACCAGTAAACAAATTCGGCGGCTACCCGTGATCAAAGATAACAAATTAGTTGGTGTTGTCTCGCGCTCTGATATTTGTCATGGCATAATCGACGCTGCTTAACCCGATTGAATAGAGTGCTGGGCGGCATTTCACCCCGTGACCGGCTGATCCATGCCTTAGACGGGATGGAGAGTATTGAGCGTGCACTCAATTATGTCAATACACTAGGCGACACTATTTCTTTTTATAAGGTTGGCTTAGAACTATTTGCCACCGGTCAGGGGTATTCACTTCTCGCAGCTTTAGGCGCACAAAACAAAAAAGTTTTCTTAGATCTCAAACTATTTGATATTCCCCGCACAGTGGGGGCAACAGTTCAACAGATTCGCCACCATGCGTCATTCAATTATCTCACCGTTTACGGGGATCACGCCTCGCTCGCCGCAGCGGTCGACGCCGCTGAAGGCCAATTTACTATTTTAGCAGTAACGGTGCTCACTTCTGTGGGCGCCATACAGAGTGGTAAAATGTCCGACACAGTTTTACGGCGTACTGAAGACGCTCTAAACGCCGGTTGTGGCGGCATTATCGCTTCAGGGCAGGAAACATCAGCGTTGCGCAAGCGATTTGGTACAGCACCACTGATTATTACTCCGGGCATTCGCCATCAAAAAACAGACGACCACAAAAGAACCACTTCCGTTGAACAAGCACTGCGTGCGGGTGCCGATCATATTGTTATCGGTCGCCCGATTTATCAATCCACCTGCCCTTCGCAAATGGCGAACGATATACAAAAACGTATCGCAGCTGTTTGTGCACATCCTTAATAGTCATACTGCACTTGCATAAAGAACCCTTGTGGCTCGCCGGGAAAGTATCGCTCACCGGTAAAAGCCGTATAATCTGCCCGGTCAGCATAACGCCGATCAAACAAGTTCCGGACACGCAGAAGCAATTGCCAATTGGGGCGGACGCGGTAAGCCACATACACATCAACCAGCGAATGCCCTGGGTAAGTATAACGATTGGTCGGTTCAAGAAAATACCGACCGACATACTGCACCTCTGCGCCTATATGCCCTGCGGCATAATTGTATTGAATGAGCGCACTCCCCCATAACCGCGGGGCGGTATCCACATCCTTGCCTTTAATATCGAGTCCATCTATCGTCCGCGAAGACGCGTAGTGATGCCGCGCACTACTGAGTGCTAAGCGCCATTTGCCGTGTGCCCGCCAATCCCCCTTGCCACTGACTTCAATACCCGACGAACGAATACGCCCGCCATTACGATTAAAGGCATTGGCATCGCGAATAATCAATTCATTTAACTGATAATGATACACATCTATGTGCCATTGCGTCTCTTCTCCATGCCACGCAATCCCCGCTTCAAATCCATCTAAATGGACATTACCCAAATGAGCAATAGATTGTCCGCGTTGCAAACGATACAATTCACTTGCCTGTGGGACACGAAAGGCATTTTTGAGGGCAACATACCCGCGCCACTGTGCCGCCAATCGATACTGTAATTGCAATTTAGGTGAGAAATGATTAAAAGAATCACCGCGACTTGGCGGACGTTGGTAACGGCATCCCCCCATAGTGCATAGACTGCCATCATCACGCGTATTACCCACCAACAAGTGAGTTCTGTAGTCGTAGGCGGTCATTTCGTAGCGCACTCCTATCGATAATAGCCAATCGGGATGCCATTGCCACCGCGCTTCAACAAAAGGCGCCCACTGGGTCGCCACAAGACTGTAATCGTAATGGCGGCCATGGGGGATGGTCGCCATTAAAAATACGGATCCGCTCGTCGGAGTCGCTTGGCTTTGCAACAAGGTGCCCCTACTCCACTCTCCATCGAGTCCGGCAAGCACACGCCAATTTTTATTCAGTGAGATACGCAATGACGATTGCCACCCCACGCCAAATTGCCCATTCTTTTCGCGAGGCATCCCAGGAAGAAAATGTTGTGAGAAATCCATATCCGTCATACGCACATAAGGTGTGAATTGAACATTGACATCTCCCATACGCGTCATGCGTAACCACAAACGCATTGCATCGGAGCGACGAAACGCATCGGGATTGAAGTTTTGGCGTACCACACTTTCATCTAAATAACTATCTGTGCCGAGGATAAAGCCGGCAGTGTTTTGATCCAATCGAATCACTGTCATGCCAGGTGCAAATTGCCATTCGTTGAAATGACGATGGTGGCGCCAACTCATTTTATATTGCTCGTAACCAGCATCGTGACGATAACCACCATCGGAAGATAAGGTGGCATAAAATGCATGCGGATGCATGCTTTCGCCAGCCATAAAGGTACCTTTTATCCGTCTAAAATCATGCGGTCCGACTTCCAACGACACACTTTCTTTTGCGGGAAAAGGCAAGACAATATTGATAGCGCCATTCAAAGCATTCGATCCGTAAAAAGCAGTATGCGGCCCGCGCACAACTTCTAAGCGTGATGCCTGTTCAAAATGAGTATCAAATAATTCATTCACATTACACAAGCCAAAACTACGCACCGGCATAGATTCTTCCATGATAAGAAAACTGCCACAGGCACCAGCACCAGTGAACACAGGGGAACGAATAGCGAGCAACCCCTCCTGTCCGCTACCTCTGTGCGCGTATACTCCGGGAATCATACGCATAAGCTGTTGAACATGCACGGCGGTCTGCGTATTCACAGCACTGCTCCCTAAAGCATAGGTGTTACCGGGCGCAATTGCGTTCGGTGCGCGCGTGGTAATGACTACTTCCTCAATCTCTAATTCAGCGTATCCGTGCGCGGCGCACAAAGCCCACAAACTGGTGACCATGCACAGAATGATACGAAGATTTATTCTGATTGTCATACAATATAAGTAACTCATTAACCATATTATCCATGAATAACCACATTAAAATTTCGCGGGCACTCATCAGCGTCAGCGACAAAAATGAATTAGTCCCTTTCGCTCAAAAACTAACTGATTGGGGGATTGAAATTCTATCCACTGGTGGAAGTGGGAAACATTTGCGTGAAGCCGGTGTTCCTATCGTTGAGGTCGCCCATTATACTGGTATGCTGGAAATGATGGGGGGACGGGTGAAAACACTGCACCCAAAAATTCATGCCGCTCTCTTATGCCGTCGTGGCGTTGATGATGATGAAATTGCACAGCACGATATTTTACCCATTGATTTATTGGTCGTCAATTTATATCCTTTTTTATCGGTGATTCGACAAACACATCAATTCAATGAGGCAATTGAACAAATTGATATCGGAGGAGTCGCCATGCTGCGCGCTGCAGCAAAAAATCATCAAGCGGTAGCAGTCGTTACCGAAATGAGCGATTATACGCTTGTGCTCGATGAAATGCAGCAATTACAAGGAGCACTGAGTGGCGATACTCGGCGTCAATTAGCGAGTAAAGCCTTCGCTCATGCCGCGCAGACTGACCACGCTATATCCTCGTATCTCGCTCAAACAAGTGATCATGACACATCTTTACCCCATAAAATTCAGATCGCAGCATGTAAAGTACGCGATCTCCCCTACGGCGAGAACCCACATCAAAAAGCGGCGCTCTACACCACGTCGGGAGACGATTCTTGCGCCATACGCCAACACCAAGGTAAGCCGATGTCATACAATAATTACATTGATGCCAACTGCGCCCTCACTCTCGTCACCGCTTTTGACCAGCCCACATGTGTCATTGTCAAACATGCCAACCCCTGTGCAGTCGCAAGCGCACCCCTCTTGCACACTGCCTATCAACAAGCCTATCAAGCGGATCCCATTTCATCGTTTGGCGGTATTATCGCTTTTAATCGCCCTATAGACGTGGAAACGGCACAAGCGCTACAAAAACATTTTATTGAAGTGTTGATCGCACCTGCAGTAGACGAACAAACATCAGCGCTATTGCGTGCTAAGCCCAATCGACGCGTACTCATCTACGATACGACATTACTGAATCCAGTACCCGCTATAGAGTATCGCACAATGCGTGGAGGGATATTAGCGCAGTCCGCACAACCGATCGAAGCGGCATCCGACCAATGGGAAGCGGTGACCGACCGTTCGCCAACGCCCGATGAATGGCGTGATCTCATTTTTGGGTGGCGAGTCGTGCAAATGGTCAAATCGAATGCCATTGTTTATGCAAAAAATGAAACGACACTCGGTATTGGTGCTGGGCAAATGAGCCGTATTTTTAGCGCAAAAATCGCCGCAACAAAGGCACAAGAGGGACAGACCCAGTTGACGAAAAGTGTATTGGCGTCCGATGCTTTCTTCCCTTATCCCGATACTGTTGATTTTGCCGCGTCCTTACAAATAACAGCAATTATTCAGCCGGGCGGATCCAAGAAAGACAACGACAGTATTGCTGCTGCCAATAAGCATGGCATGGCGATGGTTTTCACATCCACGCGTCATTTCCGCCATTGAGTATGCAAATTTTAATAGTTGGTCAGGGGGGACGAGAACATGCACTGGCATGGAAAGCCGCTCAATCGCCAATGGTCACCCAAGTATATGTCGCTCCGGGAAATGCAGGAACGGCAAGCGAGCACAAAATAAAGAATATTGCCATTGATGAAAATGACATCCCCACATTAGTCCATTTTGCCCGTGATCAAAAGATTGATATGACAATTATCGGACCGGAACAGCCTTTGATGAATGGTATTAGCGATCAATTCACCGCACATCAATTGCGCTGTTTAGGCCCGTGCCAAAAAGCGGCATATTTAGAGGGTTCAAAAATCATGGCGAAAGCATTTATGCGGCGTCACCAAATTCCAACTGCACCGCATCATTCTTTTGATCAATTATCGCCAGCCATTCAGCATTTACAGAATGCTTCTCCGCCGTATGTCATCAAAGCAGATGGGTTAGCAGCCGGTAAGGGAGTGGTTGTGACGCATTCGCAGGAAGAAGCAATTCAAGCAGCAACGCGTATGCTTGCACAGAGGCAATTTGGTGACGCTGGGCGGCAAATTGTCGTAGAAGATTACTTAGATGGCGAAGAATTAAGTGCCATTGTCTTGGTAGACGGTGAGCATTTTTGTCCGCTTGCGTTTTCACAAGATCATAAAGCACGCGATGAACATGACCAGGGCCCCAACACGGGTGGTATGGGTGCCTATTCACCTGTCTCCCACATCGCTCATGATGTATTAGAGCATATCGGCACCCACATCATTCGTCCGACCATTGCCGGACTTATTGCCGATCAAATAGATTATCGCGGCTTTTTGTATATAGGTTTAATGATTGATGCGCATGGGAAGGCGCGGGTATTGGAGTACAATTGCCGTTTAGGCGATCCCGAGGCTCAACCCATTTTGATGCGCTTACGCTCCGATTTTATTGAGTTATGTGCTGCTACATTTGACCAATCCTTGCAAAAAATATCATTAGAATGGGACACACAAAGTGCGTTAGGTGTCGTGTGGGCAGCTCAAGGCTACCCTGGAGATTACGAACGGGGACACACGATCGTGCTCCCAACGGACTATGCGGAGTATGAAAAGATTTTTCTCGCCGGTGCGACGCTGGACAAAGGCACGATTATCAGTAACGGTGGGCGGGTGCTTTGTGCGACCGCATTAGGGGACAATATCGCCATTGCTCAGCAGCGCGCCTATGCACTCGGTGATAAAATCCAATTTAACCGGGCATATTATCGGCGCGATATTGGCTGGCGTGCCCTACAAGCGCCGACATAATGAAAGATCATATTGCCACTCTTTTACGCACGGCAGCCAAGCGGCTACAAAATCAACAGGTATTGCCAACAGATTTAGATACCCGCGGGATCAAAGTAGAACTGAGCCGCGATAAAAAGCACGGGGACTTTGCCGCCAACAACGCTTTGGTATGGGCAAAAGCCGCCCAATGCCCGCCCCTAAAATTAGCACAACAATTATGTGCTGCTCTGCCGCATTCAGAATTGATTCAATCCGCTCATATTGCTGGGCCAGGTTTTATCAATTTTGTCTGTGTGATAGGAGCGGACAAGCACACTATCCAATCCATACTCACACAAGCAGATAAATACGGACATAGTGAGGAATACAGTGATCAGCGTGTACTATTAGAATCTGTATCATCCAATCCAACGGGACCATTGCATGTGGGGCATGGACGCTTAGCGGCATACGGCGATAGTCTTGCCAATTTACTCGCCACCCAAGGTTATCGCGTCCAACGGGAATACTATATCAACGACGATGGGCGGCAAATTGATATTTTAACCCTGAGCATCTGGATTTGCTACCTCAAACACATTTTCCCCGATGTGCCATCGCTCCCCCATGCTGCTTATCATGGTGAGTATATTCGGGTGTATGCCAGTATGTTATACGAACAAGAGGCCGCTCAATACGGCATTGACAATATTGACGATCTGTATGCCGGTATCCCATCGGATAACGAAGGCGAAGCCGCTGATCGCCATCTCGATGCCCTGATTGAACGCGCCCAACAACTACTCGGAGTCGATAATTATACCGCGCTCAGTCAATGGGCAGTGACAAAGATTCTCCATGCCATCAAAGATGACTTAGCCGTATTTGGTGTCCGTATAGATAATTGGTTTTCCGAAAAAAAAATCACCCATAGCCAAGAAGTGCGCCGCATTCTCGCTAAATTATCCGAACGCGATGCGATCGCAACACGCGCAGGGGCACAATGGTTTGTGGCCACTCAATACGGAGATGAAAAAGATCGTGTACTGATTCGCCATAACAATAAGCCCACTTATTTTGCTAACGATACCGCCTATCATTACAACAAATTGCAACGTGGGTTTGATAGCCTCATCAATGTTTGGGGAGCAGATCACCACGGTTATGTTGCGCGCATGCGTGCCGCACTCCGTGCATTAGGTTTTGATGCCCAACGTTTGAAAGTGCAGTTAGTGCAACTCGTTGCTCTTTACCGCCATGGCAAAAAGATTGCCATGTCCACACGCAAAGGCGAATTTATTACTTTACGGCAGCTGATAGAAGAAGTTGGGGTAGATGCGGCGCGTTTTTTCTTTGTGATGCGCCGCATAGACCAATCCACCGAATTTGACCTCTCTTTAGCAATCGCACAAAGTAAAGATAATCCAGTGTATTACATTCAGTATGCCCATGCGCGTATCTGTAGCCTATACCGCCAATTAGAAGAACGATCGCTCGTATGGGATCAACAAGCAGGTCTCAATGCTTTAGCACAGCTCGAGCAAGAGGAAGAATTGGCATTGAGTAGATGGTTGAGCGAATATCCTGCCACCTTAAAAAATGCGGCACAACAATGTGAGCCGGCAATCCTAGTCAATTACCTCAAACAGTTAGCAGGGCTATTCCATAGCTATTACAATGCGCATTCCATTATCGTCAATGACTCCGCTGTGCGCAATGCTCGGCTATGCTTAGTGAGCGCCGTTCGTACGATTATTGCCAATGGTTTGCGATTGATTGGAGTATCTGCCCCTCAATCCATGTAAGCAGTGCATGGTTGAAAAGCATAGAAATTGATACACTATAAGTCGAGCGATAAAAAGTGGGTATTTTATGACAGAAAATAAAAAGACTTCTACACACTTTGGTTTTCAAAAAGTGACCCCTGAAGAAAAAACAACCCGCGTCAATGATGTATTCTCTTCGGTAGTAAACAAATACGATATCATGAACGATCTCGCTTCATTTGGCTTACACCGATTGTGGAAGTCTATGGCGATGTCTCTTTTTGCGGTGCGCCCAGGTCAACGCGTACTTGATTTAGCAGGCGGTAGCGGGGATATGGCAATACGTATCGCTCCGCTTATCGGTGATGGTGAATTGGTTGTTGCCGACCGCAATATGGCAATGCTAACATTAGGACGCAATCGTTTATTGGACGCAGGTTTTGCGCGCGTCCAATGGGTATGCGCCGCTGCCGAAGATCTTCCCTTTGCCGACGATTCTTTTGATCGCGTGTGTATCGCTTTTGGTTTGCGTAATTTTACTCATAAAGAAAAATCCCTAGCAGAAATCAAACGCATTTTACGCCCCCAAGGCAAACTGATGATTTTAGAATTTTCTCGCCCCATATCACCGGTGCTCAGCAAACTGTATGACATCTATTCTTTCACTTGGTTGCCCCTACTCGGAGAAATCATTGCACACGATAGCGATAGTTACCGCTATTTAGCCGAATCCATCCGCCAGCATCCCGATCAACAAACCTTGTTAGCGGCTATGCAAGAAAGTGGAATTGTCGGCTGTTATTATGAAAATATCAGCGGGGGGATAGTTGCCATACATATCGGCAACCATCCATGAGGCGGAGCACAATCTGATGACATGGTTTCGTTTCATTACGATCTGCTGGCGCTGTGCATGGTACCGCTTAGATCTACTGGCACGACCTTATGTGCCACTTCTTCTCCGTTTATTTTTATTGCCGCTCGCTATTATTCCTGCCCGTGCTGCCCGCGGGCACAGGTTATGTCGGGCGCTGGAAAAATCTGGACCTATTTTTGTCAAATTTGGACAGGCGATATCCACACGACGCGATCTTTTGCCACCAGACATTGCCGATGCGTTAGCCCAATTGCAGGATAAAGTCACCCCTTTTCCCCACCCATACGCCGTGCAAGCGATCGAAAGTCAGTTAAAAACAACGGTAGAAAAATTATTCGCCGAATTTAATCCACAACCTATTGCCACCGCATCGATTGCACAAGTTTATGCTGCACAGTTGCATAATGGCGATCAAGTAGTGGTCAAGGTTTTGCGTCCGCACATTGAACAGCAAGTGAAGCGTGATTTAGTGCTCTTGTTATTCATCGCGCGGTGGCTCAGTGTCTTTATCCGCAATCGCCAGCAATTGCGGCTCGTTGAAGTTGTAGAACAATACCGTAATGCGGTCAACAAGGAAGTAGATTTACGCATTGAAGCGGCAAATACTGCACAATTAAAACGCAATTTCCCCCATTCCATACCGCTTTATGTCCCCAAAATCCACTGGGAGTATTGTAGCCAAAAAGTTTTAGTGATGGAACGTATCTACGGCGTGCCTGTCGATCAAGTTGATCAATTACGCTCGTTAGGCGTTAATCTCAAAAAATTAGCGCATCGCGGCGTAGAAACCTGTTTTACTCAAATATTTCGCGATAATTTCTTTCACGCCGATATGCACCCCGGCAATGTCTATGTCGGGACGCAACAACCAGAGGATCCGCACTACATTGCTCTTGATTGTGCAGTCATGGGGTCACTGAGCGAAGAAGAGATCTATTACTTAGCGCGCAATTTACTGGCTATTTTTGAACACGATTATCCCTTGGTCGCGCAACTACACATTGAAAGCGGATGGGTGCCGTCTGATGTTTCCCCCCACGACTTTGCCAGCGCCATCCGTACGGCGTGTGAACCAATTTTTGCCAAACCTCTTGGCGAAATATCGTTCAGCGATACACTCATTAGCTTATTCTCTACCGCCCAACAGTTCCAAATGGAAATCCAACCCTCTTTAATTTTGCTACAGAAAACCCTCTTACAAATTGAGGGGTTAGGGCGGCAATTGTATCCGCAATTAGATCTGTGGGATACCGCTTATCCTTTTCTTCGCCAATGGATGAATGAACGCTATGCGCCAACGGGTATGTGGCGGCGATTGCAAAATAAGTGGCCTGCGTGGTGGGAGCAGATCCCCCACCTTCCCGATAAAATCAGCACTGCTATTGCCCAACAAAAAGTTATTGCCGATACCCAACTCGCCCAACATCAAGCCATGTTGGATAATGAATATCGCCAGCGCCGCCGCTATCAAATACTCATAGTCGGAGGGCTGGTCGTATTCGCTGGATGGTTGTATTACCAGTTAGTCTTATAATAGTAAGGATTGTGCGCTCACAAATCGCCAACGATTTTTGCCACAACTGCTACTGCAAACGTATCGGATCTTTTCTATCGCTCCACTAACGCATCGTGACTAATTCTTCAGCGGTTGTGGGATGGAGCGCAACCGTCTGATCAAAATCCTTCTTGGTGGCTCCTGTTTGCAATGCGACAGCAAATCCTTGAATAATTTCGGCGGCGTCTTCAGCGAGAATATGTACTCCCAACACTTTATCCGTTTGTGTATCAACAACCAACTTCATATAAGCACACTCGTTTGCTCCGCTCAATTGATGTTTCAAAGGGGTAAATTGCGATTGATAGACACGCACCTTGTGCCCATTCTCTACCGCTTCGGCTTCACTGATCCCCACTGTGCCGATAGGCGGCTGACTAAACACCGCAGTGGGAATATTACTGTAATTCAATGGCGATAGCGATACAGTGCCGAATAGACGATGGGCAAGTATTTCGCCTTCGCGAATAGCCACGGGGGTGAGCGCTTTACGACCAATCACATCACCGACCGCGTAAATATTTGGTTCGGTAGAAGCGTAATGTTCATCAACGACTATGTGCCCTTGCGCACTTAATTGCACTGCCGTATTTTCCAAACCGAGCTGCGCGGTAGATGGCTGGCGACCTGTGGCATACAAGACGCCATCGGTATGGAGTTGCGTTTGATCATCCAAATGTACCACCAACGCGTTACCGCTTTTACACACTGATTTCACTTGTCTATTCACATGACAATGAATCTTTTTTTGCACCATGGACGACAACAACCATTCGCCTAGCTGTCGATCAAATCCGCGCAATAACGAAGAGCCGCGGTGCACCAGTGTGGTATCCACGCCCCACCCATGAAAAATACCGCTGAATTCCACCGCAATATAACCGCCACCCACCACGACAATGCGCTGCGGTAAAGTGGGCAGAGCGAATATGTCGTTAGACGACCATATCCACTCCCGTCCCTCTATCTGTGGAATATAAGGTTGTCCGCCTGTAGCAATCAATAACGAATGCGTTTTATATACCTGTCCGCTAACTTGCACTTGATGCGGATTCAATATATATGCCTGTCCTGTGAGCAGATCTACATTTGCTTGAGCTAATCCTTGCGCATAAACCTGATGTAATCTTTTTAATTCACTATCTTTATTGTCCCGCAATTGTTGCCAATCAAATTGTGCAAGATCGCTTTGCCAACCAAACCCACGGCTATGGGCAAACATTTCGCCATAATGCGACGCATAGACAAACAATTTCTTGGGGATACAACCAACATTGACGCATGTGCCGCCGAGGTCACTTTGTTCAACGACGCCCACTTTTGCTCCCAAGCGTGCAGACGTCCGCGCTGCCCGTATACCTCCCGATCCAGCACCGATTACTAATAAATCATATTGATTCATCTTTTATATTTGTTACAATTTATACTACAATTCATTATCCTACATATGGAGGGTTACACAAATGCATAAGTATTTTGTCGCACTATTATTTCTATTATCCACGCATGTTTTCGCTGAAGATATCAACTATGCGGGTCAATACGCCATTGATAATACTCACGCATACATAGGTTTTTCGTATAATCATTTGGGTTTTTCTAAACCGATATTATATTTTCGCACAATGGACGGGGCTTTGCATTTTGATGAACAGAATCCACGTAAAAGTCGCGTCAATATTACCATTGATGCGACAAGTATTGATACTGGGGTGCCCATTTTTGATGACCATTTGCGCGACAAAAAACACTTTTTTAACACCAAGGAACACCCGAAAATTCGCTTTCGTAGCACCAGTATCAAGGCACTCAAAGGGGATAAATATCAATTGCGCGGCAATCTCACCATCAAAGGTGTCACCCGCCCCGTTACTCTCAAAGCAACTCTCAACAAAAAAGGAATCCACCCGTTCAAAAAAGTTAAAGCGCTCGGCTTTTCCGCCACAGGCACGCTGAAACGTTCGGACTGGAAACTAAATTATGCCGTGCCCAATGTCAGTGATCAAGTTGGCTTGACCATTGAAATAGAATTTCACGGCGATAAGCCGTAACGCAACCATCCGTCTTTTCGGATAGTTTTTGCCTCGTAAGAAGCGAGGCACACGGACATGCAAAGTGCAAAACAGCAATGCTGGGAGCACAACAATAGGCGCGATTGGATTTGAACCAACGCCCCCCACCATGTCAAGGTGGTGCTCTAAACCAACTGAGCTACGCGCCTTTTGGCATTGTTTTTAGCATTGAATCTAATAGATAATTATTCGTGTGAACACTTGCACCATTGAAATTTTTATGGTGACAATAACGACTATATTAAATATAACCATTTCATCACTTATATTTTAAGGAGGTGATCCAGCCGCAGGTTCCCCTACGGCTACCTTGTTACGACTTCACCCCAGTCATGAACCACACCGTGGTAACCGCCTCCCGAAGGTTAAGCTAGCCACTTCTAGTACAGTTCACTCCCATGGTGTGACGGGCGGTGTGTACAAGGCCCGGGAACATATTCACCGCGACATGCTGATTCGCGATTACTAGCGATTCCGACTTCACGAAGTCGAGTTACAGACTCCGATCCGGACTGAGAGACGTTTTGTGAGATTAGCTCCCCCTTGCGGGTTGGCAAC
>JAHRAO010000043.1 GCA_020027215.1 Gammaproteobacteria bacterium | reverse complement strand
CGGTGGCAATGATTTGCTCTCGCTCTACTGCGACAATGACGCCAGTGCGGTCATTGAAGATAGTGAAATTGCTACGAATAACCGCGTATGGGATTTTGGCACCACCACCGATACCCCCGCCATCCGTTGCACTGGCAACACCACCCTCCAACGGATGAGTTTGCCTTGAGGCTGTTTTGGCGCTCGGTGAGCCAATGTACCAAGCGAAAAACAGCAACGCACCGACCGCAAAAACAGCGGTGCAGGGAACACCGCCCCATTGGGTAAAATACGAGCATTACTTGTCTTGCGAAGTTTTTTACCCAATGTACAAGCGAAATACAGGGACGTATTGAGCGTAGAGACAGCGGCGTAGGGAACGCCGCCCGCAGTCAAAAAATAGAGGGAAACTACGTTTTTCCGATAATTTTTTGCCTGCGTACCAAGCGAGGTGCATGGATGCACCGAGCGCAAAGACAGGGACGTATTGAGCGTAAAAACAGGGGCCGTAGCTCAGCTGGGAGAGCGCCTGCCTTGCACGCAGGAGGTCAGGAGTTCGATCCTCCTCGGCTCCACCAAAATTGATATAGGCAGTGCTACAATACTACTATTAAAAAAATAACATTATTCTTAATTTCAATTGACAAATAACAAAACTGACAACACATACGACGTAATAGTCATTGGGAGCGGTCCTTCTGGCGAGGGTGCCACAATGAAATTAAATAAAAGCAACAAACGCGTCGCTATTGTGGAACAACACCCTGCAATGGGCGGGAATTGTACCCATCGCTCTACTATTCCCAGCAAAACCCTCCGCCATAATGTGCAGACTTTGTCCGTGATGCGTTCCCATGCCTTTACTAAACGTCTTATGGGGTCGGTGAACTTAAATTTCGGCGATATCCTTAATGTATCGCGTCATGTTATTCAAAAACAAGCCGACATGCGAGAACATTTTTATTATCGCAACCACGTAGATATTTATTACGGCACTGCACGTTTTATCGATGCTCATACTATTGAAGTGGAGGGGGAACGAGGTAATATTGAGCGTTTTTGTGCCGATTATTTTGTCATCGCGACGGGTGCTTTGCCCTTACACCCCGATGGTGTAGACTTCCATCATCCGCGCGTTTATGATAGCGATAGTATTCTGCAAGCTAATATCTCTATAAATTCAGTTGCGATATACGGTGCAGGGGTTATCGGTTGTGAATACGCTTCTATATTTGGGAGCTTGGGGGTTAAAGTAAATCTCATTAATACCAGCGAACGCTTACTTTCATTCCTTGATGCAGAAATTACCGATGCGTTGGGGTATCATTTGCGCGACCAAGGCGTGGTTATCCGCCATAACGAAGAATACGAAAGAGTAGAGCCCTTTGATGATTATGTCTTGCTCCATTGTAAGTCGGGCAAACGGTTGAAGAGTGATGTGTTGTTGTGGACGAGAGGGCGCCCAGGCAATACGCATCATCTCAATTTAGAAGCGTTGGATATTCAATCTAATAAGCGCGGTAATCTTGAAGTGAATGAAGACTATCAAACGTCACAACCACATATATACGCCGTGGGCGATGTGATTGGACTGCCTGGGCTGGCCAGCGCTTCGTACGATCAAGGGCGATTTGCCGCGACCCACATTATTAAAGGCGAAGGCCACGAATATTTGACCAAAAATATCCCCACCGGTATTTACACCAACCCCGAAATTAGCTCCATCGGCGCCACTGAAGCCAATTTAACGCAGCGCAAAATTCCTTATGAAGTAGGACGAGCTTTTTTTCGTAGCATTGCTCGTGCTCAAATTACGGGACACACTGTCGGCATGATGAAGATTTTATTTCATACCGAAACGCTGGAAATTTTAGGTATTCATTGCTTTGGGCAGCAGTCATCAGAAATTATCCATATTGGTCAAGCGATTATGTCGCAACCTCCTCCCGCCAATAACCTAAAATACTTTATCAACACGACATTCAATTATCCCACTATGGCAGAAGCCTATCGCATTGCCGCTTTGAATGGTTTGAATCGTTTGGTGTAAGCATTGTTGCGCAATAGCGTTTAATGCGCCGTGCACAATAAAATTGAAAAAAATATTGCATTGTATTAATTAATGTGGTATATAATGAATCGTGAGGATTACATACAAATATAGAGTAACGGCAGAGGCGACGATTCACATTGTTGGGTTAATTTCGCAATAACGCAGAGTTGTTGTGGGATAATTGTGTGCAGTGCTGTTACGGGATACGGAATTTCCCACAGATTTTTAGGGCTGTTTTTATAGACAGTTCGTTGTTGAACAGGTAGAAAAAACTAATAGTCAAGGCGCGTGTATGAATAATACACCGCCATCCAAATATATGGGTATGCGTCTCAAGCGCATGTCTGGCGAAAAAACATGGTCAGTTAATGCGATCATTCTTGCATTGCGTAAGAATATTGTGTTTGTATGACCAAGCATTTAAGTGCATACAGTGGATGCCTTGGCAGTTGGAGGCGAAGAAGGGCGTTGTAGTCTGCGATAAGCCTCGGGAAGCTGACAAACAAGCTTTGATCCGGGGATACCCGAATGGGGAAACCCACTTGCTTAAGGGCAAGTATCATATACTGAATACATAGGTATAATGAAGCAAACCTGGGGAATTGAAACATCTTAGTACCCAGAGGAAAAGAAATCAACCGAGATTCCTTTAGTAGCGGCGAGCGAAAGAGGAACAGCCTTTTAAGTCTGAATTTGAGTTAGTAGAACATTTCTGGAAAGAATGGTCATAGTGGGTGATAGCCCCGTATACGAAAACTTGATTCGGATGAATTAGAGTAGGGCGGGACACGTGAAATCTTGTCTGAATATGGGGGGACCATCCTCCAAGGCTAAATACTCCCAACTGACCGATAGTGAACCAGTACCGTGAGGGAAAGGCGAAAAGCACCCCTGTTAGGGGAGTGAAATAGAACCTGAAACTGTATGCATACAAGCAGTGGGAGCCTTGAAATAATCTTCGGATTATGGAGTGGGTGACCGCGTACCTTTTGTATAATGGGTCAGCGACTTACTTTCAGTGGCGAGGTTAACCGTTTAGGGGAGCCGTAGGGAAACCGAGTCTGAATAGGGCGTCATAGTCTCTGGAAGTAGACCCGAAACCGGGCGATCTATCCATGGCCAGGGTGAATGTTGGGTAACACCGACGGGAGGCCCGAACCCACCTATGTTGAAAAATGGGGGGATGAGCTGTGGATAGGAGTGAAAGGCTAATCAAGCCCGGAGATAGCTGGTTCTCCCCGAAATCTATTTAGGTAGAGCCTTATGTATCACTCTTGGGGGTAGAGCACTGTTTCGACTAGGGGGCCATCCCGGCTTACCAAATTGATGCAAACTCCGAATACCAAGAAGTGTAGCATAGGAGACAGACGGCGGGTGCTAAGGTTCGTCGTCGAAAGGGAAACAGCCCAGACCGCCAGCTAAGGTCCCTAATACCGGTTAAGTGGGAAACGATGTGGGAAGGCCAAGACAGCCAGGAGGTTGGCTTAGAATCAGCCATCCTTTAAAGAAAGCGTAATAGCTCACTGGTCTAAATAAGTCATCCTGCGCGGAAAATTTAACGGGGCTTAAATCGGTAACCGAAGCTGCGGATATATTGTTTCTTTGGAAACGATATGTGGTAGGGGAGCGTTCAGTAAGCTGTTGAAGCTATGCCGATAAGGCATGGTGGAGGTATCTGAAGTGAGAATGCTGACATGAGTAACGATAAAGGGGGTGAAAAACCCCCTCGCCGGAAGATCAAGGTTTCCTGCGCCACGCTAATCGGCGCAGGGTGAGTCGGCCCCTAAGGCGAGGCGGAAACGCGTAGTCGATGGGAAGCAGGTTAATATTCCTGTACCACTTATTACTGCGATGGAGTGACGGAGAAGGTTAGGCAATCCGGGTGTTGGATATCCCGGTTTAAGCATGTAGGGAGTATTTTTAGGCAAATCCGAAGATACAATCCTGAGGTGTGATGACGAGTGAAAGGCTTCGGCCTGTAGCGAAGTTGCTGATACCATGCTTCCAGGAAAAACTTCTAAGCTTCAGGTAATGAGTGACCGTACCGCAAACCAACACAGGTGATCAGGTAGAGAATACCAAGGCGCTTGAGAGAACTCGGGTGAAGGAACTAGGCAAAATAACACCGTAACTTCGGGAGAAGGTGTGCCAGAATTGGTGACGGGGCTTGCCCCCAGAGCCGAATTTGGCCGCAGTGACCAGGTGGCTGCGACTGTTTACTAAAAACATAGCACTCTGCAAACTCGCAAGAGGAGGTATAGGGTGTGACGCCTGCCCGGTGCCGGAAGGTTAATTGAGGAGGTTAGCTTTTGAAGTGAAGCTTCTGATCGAAGCCCCGGTAAACGGCGGCCGTAACTATAACGGTCCTAAGGTAGCGAAATTCCTTGTCGGGTAAGTTCCGACCTGCACGAATGGCGTAACGATGGCCACACTGTCTCCACCCGAGACTCAGTGAAATTGAAATTGCTGTTAAGATGCAGTGTACCCGCGGCTAGACGGAAAGACCCCGTGAACCTTTACTATAGCTTCACGTTGGATTCTGGCATTATTTGTGCAGGATAGGTGGGAGGCTTTGAAGTTCAGGCGTTAGCCTGAATGGAGCCATCCTTGAGATACCACCCTTGTAGTGTTGGAATTCTAACTCAGGCCCGTTATCCGGGTCGAAGACAGCGTGTGGTGGGTAGTTTGACTGGGGCGGTCTCCTCCCAAAGAGTAACGGAGGAGCACGAAGGTACCCTCAGCCTGGTCGGAAATCAGGCAGTGTGCGTAAAGGCAAAAGGGTGCTTGACTGCGAGATTGACAAATCGAGCAGGTGCGAAAGCAGGTCTTAGTGATCCGGTGGTTCTGTATGGAAGGGCCATCGCTTAACGAATAAAAGGTACTCCGGGGATAACAGGCTAATTCCTCCCAAGAGACCATATCGACGGAGGAGTTTGGCACCTCGATGTCGGCTCATCACATCCTGGGGCTGAAGCCGGTCCCAAGGGTATGGCTGTTCGCCATTTAAAGTGGTACGCGAGCTGGGTTTAGAACGTCGTGAGACAGTTCGGTCCCTATCTGCCGTGGGCGTTTGGAGATTTGAGAGGAGCTACTTCTAGTACGAGAGGACCGAAGTGGACAAACCTCTGGTGTTCCGGTTGTCACGCCAGTGGCATTGCCGGGTAGCTATGTTTGGACGGGATAACCGCTGAAAGCATCTAAGCGGGAAGCCTCCCTCAAGATAAGATCTCCCCTGATTTCCTTTGGGAAGTCACTGAAGGGCCGTGGAAGACTACCACGTTGATAGGCGGGATGTGTAAGCACTGTGAAGTGTTGAGCTAACCCGTACTAATTGCCCGTGAGGCTTGGTCATACAAACAGAATGTTTATACGCAGACATATGCGAGACGCAACGATTATTAGTTTTTGAGGTGTGGCGTTAACGCGCCACACCTATACCAGTTTACCTGGCGACCATAGAGCATTGGTACCACTCGATTCCATTCCGAACTCGGTAGTGAAACGATGCATCGCCGATGGTAGTGCGGGGGTTTCCCCGTGTGAGAGTAGGACATCGCCAGGTTTTTTTAACGCTCTGCTTTCTTAGCGCTCAATACGTTCCTGTTTTTACGCTCAATACGTCCCTGTATTTCGCTTGTACATTGGGTAAAAAACTTCGCAAGACGAAGTAATGCTCGTTTTTTATCCAATGGGGCGGCGTTCCCTACGCCGCTTTCTTTGCGGGCGGCGTTCCGTACGCCGCTGTCTCTGTGCTCGCTTAATGGCATCGCAAGACAAGTAATGCTCGTTTTTACCCCATCCCTACCCTATATAACGCGTCTATGAAGGGCGATCACTTGCCGCTGTAGATGGGCGATATCCAGGCGATTATCAAGGATATCATCGGCATACCTGAGACGTTCGGTACGTGGCATTTGCGTATCAATAATACGCTGAATTTGTTCGTGGTTATTGTTGTCTCGTGCCTTCACGCGGGTAATTTGTAATGATTGCGGCACATCCACAACGACTATCCTATTAACCAAGCGTCGTTGGTTAGTCTCTAATAATAAAGGGGACACTAACATCGTATATGGCGAGTGCGGGGTGGACAATTCGGAGACGATCTTTTTTTCAATTAAAGGATGGAGTAATTTTTCTAACCATTCTTTTTTTTTTAGATCAGCAAATATATATTGACGCATTAAGGCGCGATTGAGGGTTCCATCGGTCAATAACATGTGCCTGCCAAAATGAGCGACGATCTTGTGCAGTGCTGGGGTGCCAGGGCATACCAATTGGCGAGCAATGATATCCGCATCAATAAGGTGTACCCCTAGGTCGGCAAACATTGCCGCCGCAGTATTTTTACCACACCCAATACCGCCAGTCAAACCGAGAATTGGGGTATCTTTAACCATTGATATTGAGCCAGTGCATAATGTTATCCTTGCCCAGCACAACGATCCAACCCGCTAAAGCAATCCATGGACCCAATGGGAATGGCGTATTTTTATTTTGACGAGTGAGCAGCAAATAAAGTATGCCGTAAACCAAGCCCATCCATGAAAAAATAAGAATCACCGCAGGCACGGCGGGCAGACCCACCCAAGCGCCGATTGCCGCACATAATTTCAAATCCCCCGCACCAATTCCATCTTTCTTTGTGATGAAACGGAAAGCAATTGCGCATAGCCAAAGCACGCCATACCCACCCATAGCGCCCAAGATAGCCATATCGGGTGTGGTATATAAATGGGTAGCATTCAACGCCAGCCCCAACCACAATAGCGGCATGGTGAGTTCATCGGGCAATAGACCATCGCGCAAATCAATTGCAGCGAGGGCAAGCAATATCCATCCCGCCGCCAGCACACCTACTAAGGAAATATCCAATGGAAAGAATATATAAGCGGTCACAGCAATTAATCCCGCACATATCTCTACTAATGGATAGCGCCACGAAATAGGGTCATGACAATACGCACATAATCCCTTTAGCCAGATATAGCTCAATAGTGGCACATTGTGCCACCATGCAATCACTCGGTGACAATGGGGGCAACACGAGCGAGATAATAGTGAGGTAAATGGATGATGATCGTTTTCTGTGTTTGTCGTTTGCCAGCGGCGGTGCAATACGATGGGGGTACGATAGATAATGACATTCAGAAAGCTCCCCACAATAACGCTGAAAACTATTATTACAATAAAATTGATTTCATGCATGAGAACGGCGAACGACGTGTACAATAAAATCTATTGTGCCGCGTAATATAAATGGAATATCATTTTTACCATATTGGGCGATATTTTTGTTCCATAGTGCCGCCAGAGGGACCTGTCATTATAGAAAAATCAACGCTGTTACTACGGTTTTTGGTTCCACGGATGATCAATGTTCGTCCGCGAATGTTTTTAGCCACATAAGATTCATTGCGATACTGCACCGTAATACCCCCAGTAGATGAATAAGATACCGCGCCTATTATGGGGGAAGTGTAATCTTCATAACGCGTAATACCCAAAGGCACTAAAGCGTGCATATCGGCAGGTAATTCACCGTGTAAAACCGTATGTTCTACAATCGCTGCTTGTATCGGGCGCACCGAAGCCAAACTATCGGCAACGATAGAACGTTGTTGGTGTATGCGATATTGAGGCAAAATCACCACAATAAAAAGGGTGACAATAGCGACGACAATGACTCCATCCACCACCGCCGATCCGCGGCGCAGATAGGCATGGTCATTCATTACGCTGTATCATACGATATCCAATGGGTCAGCATCAATTCCGTATTCGCCATTAAAACGCAGCAATA
Source organism: Gammaproteobacteria bacterium (assembly GCA_020027215.1). Classification (GTDB taxonomy): domain Bacteria; phylum Pseudomonadota; class Gammaproteobacteria; order JABABF01; family JAHRAO01; genus JAHRAO01. Next base: position 16,542 of record JAHRAO010000043.1, on the reverse strand, counting down.
CCCGTTTGCGCTCGACCTAAAATGAGCGCATGGATATCATGGGTGCCCTCATAAGTATTGACTGTTTCTAAATTGAGTAAATGCCGCATCACTGGGAATTCCTCTGAAATACCATTGCCGCCTAACATGTCGCGGGCGTTGCGCGCAATATCCAGTGCTTTCCCGCACGAATTGCGTTTCAAAAGCGACACTAATTCTGGCGCTAATTTTCCTTGATCTTTCAAACGCGCTCCTTGTAAGCATCCTTGCAATCCCAAACTGATTTCGGTTTGCATATCCGCTAATTTTTTCTGTATCAATTGATTGGCTGCCAATGGACGTTTGAATTGTTTACGGTCAAGGGTATATTGGCGCGCAGTATGCCAGCAGGTTTCCGCCGCGCCCAGTGCCCCCCAAGCGATACCAAACCGCGCACTACTGAGGCACCCCATAGGACCTTTGAGCCCCTGCACTCCCGGTAACATATTCTCAAAAGGCACCAACACATCATCCATGACAATTTCACCAGTCACCGAAGTGCGCAGGGATAATTTTCCTTTAATCGTGGGCGCACTCAAGCCTTTCCAACCCTTTTCTAAAATAAACCCCCGCACGACATCATCTTCTGTTTTTGCCCACACGATAAAAACATCGGCAATTGGCGAGTTAGATATCCACATTTTGCTGCCATTCAATAGATACCCATCGGCAACTTTCTGAGCACGGGTTTGCATTCCCCCTGCATCAGAGCCATAATTCGCTTCCGTCAAACCAAAACAACCGATCAATTCACCGGTAGCAAGGCGGGGTAAATACTTGTCGCACTGGGCAGTTGACCCATACTCGTCAATAGGAAACATCGTTAAACTCGATTGCACACTCATCATAGAACGGTAGCCCGAATCGACGCGTTCAATCTCGCGCGCAATGAGCCCATAAGCCGTATAACTCATACTTGGGCAATGGTCGCTTTGGATCATTGCTCCTAATAACCCCAACGCCCCCATTTCACGGAAAATAGATGGATCGGTTGTTTCATCACGAAAAGCATTCACTACGCGCGGCAACAATTTTTCTTGTGCGTAACGGTGAGCCGTATCCTGTGCCATACGTTCTTCATCTGTTAATTGTTGGTGCAGTAAGAAAGGGTCAGCCCAATTAAAATCTGCCCAGAATTTTTTATTCGTCATATCAATAGAGCCACAAGTGATTACTGAGGATATTTTATAATAAATATCTGCCGATGAGAATACATTATGGGTATGGCACAGATGCTATCCATACGGCATGTATCAGTCAACACCAGAGAAACAGCATTATAATAAATGGATTATGCAGTATATCCCCTTAGGCAGTAGTGGCGTTGAAGTTTCGCGGGCGTGTTTAGGATCTATGACATGGGCGCAACAAAACACACAAAAAGATGCCAACGCACAACTCAATTACGCTTTAGAGTGCGGTATCAATTTTATTGATACCGCAGAAATGTATCCGGTGCCGCCACAAGCCGATTTATTTGGGAATACAGAACGAATGCTTGGAAACTGGCTTGCCGATGAGCCAGCACGCCGCAAGCGCGTGATTATTGCCACAAAGATCACCGGTTCCGGTGTGCCGTATATTCGTGAAGGAGGTAAAATCACTCCGCAAGCCATTGTCCGTGCGGTAGATGATTCATTAAAGCGGCTACAGACCGATTACATTGATTTATATCAGTTGCACTGGCCTAATCGTCCCAGCCCCAGTTTTGGGCGCCACTGGCCGAATGCTCTCCAATTGAGCACTATATCGGGAGAAGAACAAATTGCCGATATGACGCTGTTACTCGGTGCATTACAAGATTGTATCTGCGCTGGCAAAATCCGCTTTTGCGGGCTATCCAATGAAACCGCTTGGGGAATTGATCAATATCATCAGATCAGTCAAATGCATGCATTACCGAAAATGGTCTCGGTACAAAATGAATTTAGCCTCTTGCAAACTAAGGATTGGCCTTATGTTCTTGAAAGTTGTGTGCTCAACAACCTTGCCTACCTACCGTGGTCACCTTTAGCGGGGGGAGTTTTGACGGGTAAATATATGGATGGTAAACGCCCTGCCGGTAGTCGTTGGCTGTTAGAACAACGGCAAGGTTTGTTTCGCGATACCCCTACGGTGCATAACGCAGTTGCCGCTTATGCCACAATTGCTGCCGATAATGACTTGTCGCCCGCCCAATTGGCTTTAGCCTGGTGTAACCAAGTCAGCGGGATTACCTCTACAATTATCGGGGCAACCACAATGGAACAATTACAAGAAAACATTGATGCCTTCAGTATCACCCTCAACACAGAAGTTTTAGACGCCATACATAAGGTCTTGAAACAGCATCCAGCACCTTTTTAACGGCATCATTCACCCTAACTGTGCCGAGGACTAAACTATGCTTGACAGCATCCAGCACCTTTTTAACGGCATCATTCACCGGTTATCTCATATTCCCCCAGAGAGAAACATCTGTCCGTTCATTGTCTCACTGTCACTTTTCCGCTCCGTTGCCTCGAGACCGTTATTCGTGTGCAGGCGGACTGAGTGAGACAACCGCACTGGCAGCTATCGCGTGGTGCTCGCCAATAACCCCTAATCTTTCCGCTGTTTTCGCCTTTATGCTCACCGCATCGATGGGTATATTCATGTCGTGTGCCAAAACTATACGCATCTGCTGGATATAAGGCATTAGTTTAGGGTATTCGGCAAACAAGGTGCTATCCATATTGGTGATAGCGTAACCCATTTGAGCCACACGCTGCACCGCGGTGCGGAGGAATATGCGGCTATCGACACCTTTCCATTTTTCTTCATCATCAGGGAAATGAGTACCGATGTCGCCCAAGGCGACTGCGCCGAATAAAGCATCACACAAAGCATGTATGAGCACATCTCCATCTGAATGGGCTATCACAGTGTATTGGCATGCAATTTTAACTCCGCCAATCACGATATATTCGCCGGGTTGCAGGCGATGAATATCAAACCCTTGACCGATGCGCATGTTCATTTAAGATCGCGCTGGCTAAAGCGATATCATCTTCTGTTGTAATTTTTATATTGTCGGCACAACCGGGAACAATGAGCGGTTGATAGCCGGCGTATTCCATCGCCATGGATTCATCGGACAGCGTCTGCCCTTCTTGGCGAGCACGATTCAGCGCATTGTATAGTAAACCGTAACGAAACATTTGCGGTGTTTGGGCACACCACATCCCTTGACGATCAATAGTAGCGGTAATGTTATCCTCGGCATTTGCCGATTTGAGTGTATCGTTTACTGCTACCGCCATAATTCCCCCGATAGGATGCGAGCGAATACGCGTAATAAATGCACGCATCGCTTGCGGGGTAATACATGGGCGCACAGCGTCATGCACCAGTACCCAATCATCGGTAGCGATACGGTGAGATAAATAACGTAATCCAGCAAACACTGTATCGCTACGTTGAGCGCCCCCAGTAACCCGAAACACTTTGTTATTGCCTATAGACACTTTATGCCAATGTGTATCTTCTTCGGCTAAACCCACTACTATGCCAGATATATCCGCAACTTGTAATAAGGTAGTCAGGGTATATTCCATTATCGTTTGCCCATCCAATGAAAGGTACTGTTTGGGCGTACTGCTGTTCATGCGCGATCCGATACCGGCAGCGGCAACCACTGCCCACACAGAAGACACTATTTTTTATCCTGATATTGGAGGGTATAGAAAACTTCGTCTTTTTTAATCATGCCCAAGCGACTGCGGGCTAACATTTCAATGCCTTGTTGGTCATGACTTAATAATTTGACGCGTCGCTGCAAATGATCATTCCGTTGATGGAGTAGCATATTATGGGCTTGTTGTTCAGCAAGCGCTTTTTCTAATTGCCACGTGTCGATAATATTTCCCTCAGCAATCCACAAACGATATTGGGCGACAAGCGTCAAAACAAACAAAACGCCAGTGAATAGTGCCATACGTATGCCCATATCTACGCCTATTGACACACTTCGAATAAGCCCGCCGCACCCATACCGCCTCCGACACACATCGTCACAACAACGTATTTCGCCCCCCGTCTTTTTCCTTCTAATAGAATATGTCCGACTAGCCGGGCTCCACTCATACCATAGGGATGTCCAAGGGTGATTGCACCACCATTCACATTCAGTCTATCATTGGGGATACCCAAACGGTCTCGACAATATACGGTTTGCACCGCAAAAGCCTCATTTAATTCCCACAAATCTATATCATCCATTGACAAGTTGTGGTTTTTGAGCAGTTTAGGGACTGCAAAAACTGGCCCTATACCCATCTCATCGGGTTCGCACCCTGCAACTGCCATGCCGTGGTAAATACCTAATGGTGACAACCCTTTTTGTTCAGCCACTTTTTCTTCCATCAACACACAAGCAGCAGCGCCATCAGACAGTTGCGAAGCATTGGCAGCAGTAATTGAACCATTGGGGCGCACCGAAGGGAGCTGGCTAATTTTTGCCAGTAATGTCGGGCGCATACCTTCATCGCGACTTAAAGTCACTTGTTGTCGAGTAGTGCGCCATGATAAATATTTGTGAGGCACTATTTTATGGCACGTCACTGGGATAATTTCATCGGCATACAAATTTTTTTCATAAGCGTGCGCTGCGCGGTGCTGTGACTGTACGGCGTATTCATCTTGTGTGCTACGATCAATATTATAGCGTTTTGCTACCACTTCCGCTGTATCCAGCATTAACATATAAATATGAGGATGAATGGTGAGCAAGTCCTGATCCTGCGTGCGATGAGTATTCATTTTTTTGTTCTGCACTAAACTGATAGATTCTACGCCGCCGGCAACGACCACTTGCATATTATCGTTGATAATCTGCCGAGCAGCAATCGCCACTGCCATCAGTCCCGATGAACACTGACGATCAATACTCATTCCAGAGACTGTTATCGGCAAACCAGCCGATAGCGCTGCTTGGCGGGCAATGTTTATGCCACTGGTGCCTTGTTGCAATGCACAACCCACAATAACATCATCTACTTCGGCACCATTCACCCCCGATTTTTCTACTGCACGGGCTATAGCGATGCCACCCATTTGGGGTGCCGCTAAATCATTAAAAGCCCCCCGGTAAGCCTTGGCAATCGGAGTGCGGGCAACGGAGACAATGACTGCTGAACGCATTATAAGATTATTGTATGAAATGAACGTAAAAAAGACAACGAGTGATGATGATCTCTGGTGACTATATTACCCATAAATAGAACTTGTTTAGCTAATGGCAGTTAAACGATTATTATACCGCATCGTCTCTCTTTTCTAATGAGTGGTGCGGCGTTATCTTGTGCTCGCTACGCTATAGGGTTTTGTAGGCTTTGAGCGGTACCCTTTAATTCGCCCAAAGATTTATTGGCTTATCATGTGGTAGAGTTTCACGCGCGCAAAATTAATTGCGGGGGGGGGAGCAACTATACTAAATCACTTTCGTCAAAATGAGGAAGTGGGCTTTTATTGCATTCCAATTACGCCATAGTTTTATGTATATTGTCACAAAATTGTGACTCCAATTTACATTGCTTCAGTTCGAGAAAAGTTATAAACTGGCGGAGAAGGAGGGATTCGAACCCTCGATGGGATTCAACCCATACTCCCTTAGCAGGGGAGCGCCTTCAGCCTCTCGGCCACCTCTCCATCCATCATAATGAAAAATCAATATTTATCATTATTATGATTTTCTTCATCTGAGGTACCATCAGATTCTTCCGTATCTGCGAGTTCCTGACGAGTGCGTTTGAGCTTGTTACGCATTTTCTCCGCTTCCTCTTGCTTAATGCGTAAGTAAATTTCTTCCCGATGCACTGCTACCGTATCTGGAGCATTAATGCCTACACGAACTTGATTGCCTCGCACCCCTAATATGGTAAAAGTAACATCGTCTCCGATAATAACACTTTCACCAATACGCCTGGTTAAAATTAACATTTTCCCAATCTCCTCTACATATATCCACTAGACCATATTTCCTATTTTATATTATCATTATTGTAGATTATCTGCCGATGATACTGCGGCATCCAATCCAAAAGCTTTATGTAATGCCGGCAGCGCTATTTCTACGGCTTCTTCTTTTACAATGACCGAAATGCGCATTGTTGAGGCGGCAATAAGCAAAATATTCACGTTCAAATCCGCCAATATTTGAAACATACGCGCCGCTATGTCAGTATGGGTGCGGACTCCGACACCGATCAATGATATCTTAGCGATGGTATTATCGAGTAATATTTCGCCCCCACCAATGTTTTCAACTGTTGTCCTTAAAATTTCTACCGCTTTTAAGGCATCCAAGCGAGAAACGGTAAAAGTTAAATCGGTGCTATCCGCCGCAGCAATATTCTGCACAATTGTATCAACATGGATACCGTTGGTAATCAGCGGAGCAAGCAATTTCGCAGCAATACCAGGGATATCTGGCACTGCCGTGATCATAATTCTTGTCTCGTCGCGATTACACGCAATTCCTCTAATTTCTGCGTCTTCCATATTCACACCTTCGGTATCAATCACAGTACCTTCGCATTCTTCAAAACAAGAAAGAACACGTAAAGGCACATTATACCGATATGCAAATTCAACTGCACGCAATTGTAGTACTTGTGCTCCGAAACATGCCATTTCTAACATTTCTTCAAAAGTAATGTTAGACAACAATTTTGCCCGCGGGACAAGGCGCGGATCAGCAGTGTATACTCCTTGCACATCGGTAAATATCTGACATTCTCGCGCTTTCAACACCGCCGCCAACGCGACTGCCGTCAAATCAGATCCTCCTCTGCCCAAAGTGGTAATATCGCCCTCGTCATTCACGCCTTGGAAACCAGACACGACTACCACTGTGCCAGCGTCCAAATAGCGGCGCAATTTTAGTTCATCTACCCAATTGATATACGCACTAGAGTGTACTCCACGCGTGCGTATCAATGAATGAGCGGCACCCATAGATATAGCGGCACACCCGATCCTTTGTAATGCAATGCTTAATAAAGCACTCGTGACTTGTTCTCCTGTGGATAAAAGTAAATCCAGTTCCCGTCGGTTGGGTGTTGGAGAAAGGGAGTGGGCTAAATTAAGTAAGCGTTCGGTTTCATTTCCCATAGCCGAAACGACAACCACTATTGGATTACCTTGTGCAGACAAGTGAGCAACATTGTGCGCAATACCTTGAATTTGCGCCTCAGTACTGACTGATGTCCCGCCATATTTCTGAATAATCATGCTTGTACTTTATAAAGTTGCATCATCCTATTACAAAATTATGATACGATTATTGCAACTACGTCTATTCTTTACTATGACTCAATCTCAATTTAATATCACTCGCCCCTTGAAATCACCCGTCGCTCTTTTTTTATTAGGGGGGATTATCCTATCAATCTATATATCGCTGACCGTATCCCCAACTTGGTATGTGCAAAAAGTTGTTTACCAAGTTTTTGCTAACGAGCAAGGGCAATTAACCTATATACACCGTGACAAGCCCATCGCATTACCCACCCCTACACCTATAGAACAATCGCCTCTCAGTGAGCACCATTTTAAGCCTGATGAGCATCCCTCTATTAAATCACAGTGGGTCGTGGAAAAAGTTGAACTCAACGGGCTTATTGTAGACCAATACGCTCGATTAGAGGCAAAATTTCATCTCGGATTGTGGTCGCTCCTCCCCGCAATTATCGCTATTGTACTCAGCTTGCTTACCAAAGAGCCGCTGACAGGGCTTTTAGCGGGCATTGTCTGTGGCGCAATTGTTTTAGGTATTTACGATATTACCGATAAAATATTTTTACCGCGTATCGCACATTTGAATACTGCTACTGTGATTTTGCTGTATCTGTGGCTGCTCGGCGGGCTCCTCGGTATCCTATCCCAAACTGGATCTTCTAAAGCGTTTGCCGAATATGTCGCTCATCATTTAGTGCGCGGACCGCGTAGCGCAAAATTAGTCGGTTGGTTATTGGGGATTGCGTTTTTTCAAGGGGGAACAATTAGCACAGTACTGGTCGGCACGACAGTCAAACCGCTTGCGGATCAGCACAAGGTCAGCCACGAAGAAATGAGCTATGTGGTTGATTCAACAGCGTCACCCATTGCAATTTTATTACCCTTTAACGCTTGGCCAATATATGTTCAGGCATTTATTTTTGTTCCCGGGGCTGCTTTTCTCGCCACTGAAGCCGATCGCATTGCATTTTTCTTCAAAAGCATTCCTTTCAGTTTTTATGCATTATTAGCCGTATGCGGGACACTTTTGGTATGCTTAGATAAAATGGTTATTGCGGGGCCTTGGATGCATACCGCACAGCACCGCGCACGCTCTACGGGCAAACTCGATGCCGATGATGCCCAGCCAATGAATGCCGCTGAATTACAAAATGTAGAAGCCCCTGCCGGTTATTTGCCCAATCCTGTAGAGTTTATTTTGCCGCTCACATTGCTCATCAGTATCGCGATCGGGACATTCATCTTTCTCGGGTCACCTAAAGTCAATTGGGCATTTGCCTGTGCGCTATTTTTAGCGGCAACCATTGCGTTGCTGAAAGGTATGTCACTACGCCAACTCATAGATGGGTTCGGGAATGGTCTCAAAGGAGTGGTATTGGCGTCTGTCATTTTAATGTTTGCGATCACCATTGGTTGGATCAGTAGAGAAACCGGCGCAGGTCAATTTTTGATAGAAATATTTGGCAGTTGGATTCCTTACTGGATCCTGCCGATAATATTACTGGCGCTCACCATTGGCATTGCTATCGCCACGGGGACAAGCTGGGGTACATTTGCACTTGCCTTTCCATTAGTCATGCCTTTGGTATTCAATATAGCTGAAGCGCAACAACTCGCTAATCCCGAATTATTCTGCCTCATCTGTTTTGCCGCTGTACTCAACGGGAGCGTTTTTGGCGATCAATGTTCGCCCATTTCAGATACGACCATCCTCAGTTCTATGTCCACTGGCGCAGATTTAATCGATCATGTCAAAACACAAATTTTTCCTGCATCACTTGCCGCGCTCGGTGCGGCTCTTTTGTGGACATTGATGATGCTTTTTGTTTAGCAAGTCGGTGGCATTGCACTCGCCTTTTAACTGCCGTGTTTTTTGAGCCGATTTTTTTTAACCCTGACCGCAACATACACTAATCGCGGCAAACGGCACACAAAGTACCCCCAAGAGCCCATCCACCATAAGATCACTGTCCAAGGGGAAGAAAATTTGCGTGCCAAGCGCACCATTCCTTTATGTTTATGCCATTCGGTACTTATCGGCTGCAGTTGAGTACACCACCCACCAATATGAGTGACCTGTGCATCGGAAACAAAATAAATCTCCTTACCCGCTGTGCGCATGCGCATACACCAATCTAAATCATCGCAATGGAGGAAGTATTTTTCATCCATGCCACCCACTTTTTCAATAGATTCTCGGCGGAACAACATACAGGCTCCCGAAATTGCCTCTACTTTAGTCGGGATGCACGGTATAGGAAACATATTCATATTCACTGCTGGAAAGATTGTCGCCGATAAGCGCCATAAATATAACACTTGCGATAACACCCGCCCCACAGTAGGATGATTCCGCCGTCCGCCTGCTTGTTCGCTCCCATCTGGATTGAGTAACAGCGGTCCAACCATAGCTGCCGATGAATGGGTTGATAGTGCTTGACTCAGTGCGTTCACTGCCCCTTTATGGACGACACAATCTGGATTGAGATAGAGAACGTAAGCCGATTGCACAAATGAAAAAGCGCGGTTTCCCGCGGCGCTATAGCCAATATTTTTAGTGAATGATAGCCAATGGATGCGGGTATCATCACCGTATCGTGTGTGTAATGATTGTACGCTCCCATCTGTTGAGCCGTTATCTACAATAATCACTTGCTGCACTGCAGAATCTAATACGGACTCTACGCAACGCACCAAAACCTCACCCGCTTGATACGACACAATAATAACCGAGACGCTTGGCTTTTTTTCAGCGGGCATCATAGGTTATCCTCATCAATAATCACTGAAAACGTTCAGCAGACATTTTGTAGCGTATACGGTTTTCGATACCATCTATTTGTGCGCGTAAAGGAGTCGCTTGCCGCAAATCATCCACATACTTTAATGCACTATCGTATAAGCGAAGATGCTCTAAATAGTTAATGGCGGTATGCAACAAATTAAGATTATAACGATGGCGTTTCAATGCTGTGGCGAGCACTTCAATGGCTTGGTTATGCCGTCCATGGTCAAATAAAGCAACCGCATAAACCAAAGCGTATTGTGGTTCTTCGGGTTGTAATTGTGTGGCACGGCGCAGTTTGCCCAACGCTTTACGCGCTTGACCGGCACGAACATACCACAATGCCAATGCGTAGTGCGCAGAACCTGCATGAGGAAATATTGTTATTGCTTCATTTAAGAGCGATAATCCTTCCTTTTCGCGTTTTTGTTGCCGGTACACATCCGCTAAATTGAGTAATGCAGTCAATGTGTGTCGTTCTATGCGCAGCGCTTGTTTATAGGTTTCTTCAGCTTGAAACAGATCTTTCCGCCACACATAGAATTCGCCCAAAGTTAAATTTGCCCTTACACTATCGCTGTGTTGGCGATGCAATGACACAAAATCTGCCATAGCTGTATCCCATAGTGTGCGATCTTCATTTGAGAGTTGTTGCTGCTGTTCATCCGATAAGAGTGCTAAGTATTTACTCGCCATCAAACGCACAGTGATATTGTCGTCACGCAACAGGGCGATGAATAATGGCAAATATTGCGTATGTAATCCTAATTGGCGCATTGCTCCAATACGCGACCAAGCAGAATCACTTTGCACCGCCGATATTAAATCAGGCGTTACACTACTCCAATTGACCGGCAGGACGGATAGAAGAGAGGAACGAATGATCGGGTTCGTATGTGGTTGGGTAATAAAATGGCGCACAGCGGCAATCGTGGATGAGGTCGCACCTGCGGTGCGAATACGGTGCAAAGGTACTGCGTAATGCCCTTGTGCCGCTCGCTGTGGATACCATCGCTTAAAATTCTCTACGACCCACTGTTGCCGATCATGGCACTGTGCACAGGCACTCGGCGTTTCCAAAGTAGCACTTAAATCAGGGCGGGGCACGCTAAATTGATGGTCACGGCGATCATCAATTTGCATATAAGTCCGTGCTGGGCTATGGCAACTAACACACACTGCCCCCGCACTATTGAGATTGTGGTGATGGTGGCGTGCAGTCGCATAGGCATCCGCATCATGGCACTGGACACACAATGCGTTGTTTGTTTCTTTGACCTGTGCCGTATGGGGATCATGGCAATCACTACATTTGACGCCTGCGGAGTGCATCGCACTTTGCAAAAAGGATCCATACACATAAACCTCTTCGTGTATTTGTCCATCGGCAAAATAATGGGGTGGGGCGATCGGTTGGAGTTCGTTTTGTGCGTCAAATGCAACATCTGTTTCCCAGCCCCATGCCATGCGCAAAGAATGACAAGTTGCACATCTTGACGGTTCATCTGCCAATTGTTTTTGTGCCGTCATTTGAGGGAGCAATCCTTTGTGTGGAGTGCGATATCCATCACCTTGAGCCCATTGGATATGTTGCTGTCCAGGGCCATGACAGGCTTCACACCCTACATTAATATCCGTCCAGGTGGTGCGATAACTGTGACTTTTAACATCATAATTTTTTTCAACGCCCGTTGAATGGCATTCTGCACAGTTTGTATTCCAATTCTGGGCATGCCGCGTCCAATGGAGCGCACTGTGGTGGGTGATTTTATCATCGGGGTAGAGATGAAACCATCTCTGTCCGCCATCTTTCCGCCGTCGGCTATCCCATGCGATGCTTAATGCCTGATAGCGCCCGCCATCTTGAACAATCAAATATTGCTGTAGTGGATAAACACCGAATGTATAATGAACCTGAAACTCAGCCAGCTCACCATCGTCCCCATCGGTGCGTACAAAATACCCTTCTTTACGCCGATAAAACTCAGATTTTATTCCGTTATAAACGAATATTTGATTATCAAAGTTTCCCAATACAGTATCCGGCGTTGCTTCTTGCATTGCCGCAAAATGATGCGATTGTCGCCATTTCTGGTAAATATCGGCATGGCATTGTTGGCACGACTCACTCCCCATATATCCGCGGGCATTTTGGGGCGGAGGGCGTTCGCAAGCAGTCACTATGACCGCACACAACAATATACAAGTCAACTTATTCATGGACTCATAATATATCATCCCGCTGGTCAGCATGATGCTATCGGGAGAGAACTCCTTAAGTCGTGGTATTATAGTATAATAGCGGCAAAAGTAAGTGTAACCTAATAGGTAGATATTCATGGCTGTGGTGTCCGCAAATGTCCAGTACACACATACCAATGAATGGATCAGTAAACAGGACGATGGTTCAGTATTAGTTGGTATTAGTGATTACGCACAAGATTCTTTGGGGGATATTGTTTATCTTGAACTGCCCGACACCAATCTACACGTAGATGCTGGATCGAGCATTGCGGTCATTGAATCAGTCAAAACCGCCGCGGATATTTATTCTCCAGTGACTGGGACAGTCATTGCCATCAATGACTCAGTTGTGGGCGCACCGGAGCAAATCAACGAAAATCCTTATGAAGCATGGTTATTCTGCATTCAGCCTGATGAGAATGGGACCTGGGTTGCACTATTAAGTATTGCTGAATATGAAAAATTGCACCCCCCAGAGACTTAACAGTCATGGATACATTGTCTATGTCCCTTATAATAGCTGATATCATCTTTAGGTCTTGCCGCCTCACCATAAGTCATGTCTATTTTTAACCGTTTTTTTGCGCCGAAAAGTCCGCCAGTTATTCAACGCCGCTCCGTAGAGCCCGAAGTAGAAGTACGCAATGTTTCATCCCGTACTTCAAATGCTAAATACATTCTCATCGCAAACTCCAAAGGTGGGGCGGGGAAATCAACATTAGCCATCAATCTCGCTAGTGTGTATGCTGTGCGAGGGTTTAATACTGCATTGATGGATTACGATTCACAGGGATCAAGCACTGAATGGACTGGGTTACGAACCCCAGATATGCCCGCTGTACATTGTATTGATGTGTGCAATAAAAATTCGAGTAGTTATACACACAGCTGGGCGACAAATGTACCGCGGGAATGTGAGCGCATTGTGATAGATACACCGGCTAAGATACATGGGTATGAGCTCAACCGCCTCATTCAGCGCGCACATGTCATTTTGATTCCAGTATTACCTTCGCCTATTGATATCAGTGCTTCGGCTGAATTTATCGGTGATGTATTACTCAATAGCCGCTTCCGCAATTCCAATAAACAATTAGCGGTCATCCCCAACCGCGTGCGCCCCAATACGTTGATTTATCAAAAACTCTATCGTTTTTTAGATAGCCTTAACTTACCACTACTCGATCCATTACGCGATAGCGAAATCTATTTGCAATCTATTGAAGGCGGTATGGGTTCGCATGAACTTGATATAGAAGATGCTGCTATAGAACGGCGTCAATGGAATACAATTTGCGATTGGTTAGAGGAAACCATAGAAAATCAAGTCATTACAAACCCGTCTCATGATGCATAATGTCATAATAGCGCTCGCTGTATCCCTATGCATGCTTTTTTTAGAAGCATGTGGTGGGGGCGGCGGTTCGGATCCTCCTCCCACTCCTCCTACTCCTCCTACTCCTCCTCCTACTACTCCTGTCACCACGACTCCCCCTAATGAAGTGAGCAACGTCCGCGCAACTGCTAATCAATTTGTCGTAACTCTCAGCTGGCGTAACCCACTCAATACCGATTTAACGCATGTCATCATTGATTGGACACCGACTGACACCACTCCGAGTCCACCACTCACACTGCCGGCAACTCCAGGACAATTTGCGTCTACGACAATTACCGTGCACAATACGATAGAATATACATTTTCTATCACCGCACGCAATAGGAATAGCCAAGAATCTAGCGCTGTCACGACCGTTATTACTCCCGATACAACCCCTCCGCCCGATATTATTGGACTCACATCTCTACCTTTCAATGAAAAACAAATCTTGTTGCAATGGACCAATCCAGACGAACGAGATCTCTCGGCGGTTGAGGTTACTTGGACACCGGCGGGGAGCACGCCCTTGCGGCACAATGTGCGTGCCAATCAAAATAGTAGCGTAATAATCGGAGGCTTGTCCAGCGGCACCCTTTACACTTTCCGCTTACGGTCTGTGGATCAATCTAACAATCGATCTGTAGGGACCTTGACACAGAATCGTCCATTTGATTTACCACCTCAGCCCATCCGTCAACTACAAGCAATGGCAGGCGATGGGGTTGTTCGTCTCAATTGGCACAATCCCTCTTCTCCAGATTTGAAGGACACTATTATTACCTGGACACCCATGGGGGGGGATTTTGCTCAGCCCTTAACCCTCTCCTCCTCTCATAATACGACGCAAACATTTTTGATTACTGGGCTCACCAACGGACAAAATTATTCTTTCCAAACCGCAACTCGCGATGAATCCGGACAACTTTCTAGCGGACCCACAATCAATGCCAGTCCTCAACCCACCCCCCCCGGTGATGTGCGCAATCTGGCTATCAATGCCGTGGATGGCGGGCTAGTACGGGTGAACTGGACCAATCCGAGTGATAGCGATTTGTCTTCAATCCTTATCAGGTGGTCGCCGCCAACTGGGTCTATGTCTATGGTCAATCTGACCGCACAAAGTGCCGACCAAACTGCGTCATTCACTGGCTTTAGCCCAACACAAGCCTACACTTTTACTGTTAAAACCATAGATGCCACCAGTTTAGAATCTGAAGGCGTCATCTTTGTGTTACAAGGGAGAGTATCCCTTCCAAGATCGATTGATGTATTACACACTGTTGGCGATCAACAGGTCACATTCAATTGGAAAAATGCTTCTCATGCTAATTTGCACTCCGTTAGAATTGTGTGGGTGCGCTTACCCAATATAGAACAACAAGAAGGCAACCTCACAGTGCCTATCTTGCCGAATCAAAGAAATAATGTGGTTATCGACAATCTCATCAACGGCGAGCAATACACTTTTACTTTCCGCGTCATTGATGCACAGAGTAACCAATCTCCGCAGCGAACGATCACCATTATTCCGCAAGATACAATCCCCGATAAGGTCAGCAATTTAATATCTGTGCCGGGTGACAGACATGTATTATTACGGTGGGTGAACCCATCTAATAGCGATATTAAGGCCAATTTAATTTCCTACTCCGCTACCGGTGAAACCACTCGCTCACAAACTGTGCCGGCAACGCCCAATCAAACGGTGTCTATGCCCATATCCAATTTAAGGAATGGGCTGGCCTATACTTTTTCTGTTCAAGTTGTTGACGGAAATAACAATTTTACCGAAGGGGTGGCGGTCATTGCAACACCTACAGATCCATATCCTCCGAACCCAGCCACTGCATTGAGTGCAACAGCGTTCAATCAAGGAATTACTTTACAATGGACCAATCCATCAGACAGCGATTTATCAACAACGCATATTACTTGGACACCCTCAGGCGGATCACCCGCCCAACCGTTGCATGTCACTGCTGCTTTCAACCAATCGGGTACGGCAAGCATTCGAGGGCTCACTAATGGCACAAACTATACATTCACCTTAACAAGTTTAGATCACAACGGCAATGCTTCTTCACCGGTCACAATTACAGCCATACCGTCCTTAGTTGCCGATACAACTCCCCCTGGAGAAGTGACTGGATTACAATCTACCCCCAGCAATGGACAAGTGACCCTCAATTGGACAAATCCCACCGACGCAGACCTCAATCAAGTCGTCATCACTTGGACGCCTACAGGGGGATCGCCCGCCCAGCCGCTCAATGTGAATGCCAGCGCTGGACAAGCAGGGAGTGCAGTGATTACTGGGCTTACCAACGGCACGCAATACACCTTCACCCTACGCACACGCGATAATAGCGGCAATATGTCCTCAGGAGCAACGCGCACGGCTACACCGATTGCTCCCGACACCACCGCTCCCGCCGAAGTCAGTGGATTACAAGCCACCGCTGGCAATGGGCAGGTGACCCTCAACTGGACAAATCCCGCCAACGCAGACCTCAATCAAGTCGTCATCACTTGGACGCCCACAGGGGGATCGCCCGCCCAGCCGCTCAATGTGAATGCCAGTGCTGAACAAGCGGGGAGTGCAGTAATTACTGGGCTTACCAACGGCACGCAATACACCTTTACCCTACGCACACGCGATAATAGCGGCAATATGTCATCAGGAACACCCCACACGGCTACACCGATTGCTCCCGACACCACCGCTCCCGCCGAAGTGACCATGCTACAAGCGACTACGGGACAAAATAGCGTCGTGTTGAGCTGGACCAATCCTTCTGATAGCGACTTCCGGCAAGTGCAGATCACTTGGACGCCCGCAGGCGGATCGCCCAGCCAG
>JAHRAO010000041.1 GCA_020027215.1 Gammaproteobacteria bacterium | reverse complement strand
AGGAAGTGGTGGCGATCCCTGATAAATACTGTAAAAAATTGAGTGCGGTGCGTTCGCCGGTTAATAACTGTTGTGCTGGTCCATGCAAATGGCAAATAGTGGTACGGGGCGCTACCCTATCGCTATCGCGGCAGTGCCATTCAATCTGAATACGCGGGGATAGTTGAGCAAAGACTTCATCAAACCATGGTTGCCCACATATGATGGCTTCCTCGCGGCAGATGACATGCGCGTGTGCATTATCGTTGGATGAAAGGAGTTGTGAAGTTATATCGCCCGTACCGATATCGCTAGCCAAGTCGCGGCGCACATCTGCTTGGATCGTTTCCAGCGCTGGTGGTTGAGTCATTAGTATTGGCGTAAAGTCAGTGTATCACCGCTCTGCACGAAATCAATATGCTTGAGGGCGCTCATCCCCAGTAGAGTATGTTGAATATCCATGTGGGGATTGATACTGGCTATAATATTATGCAGTTTAATATTGCCAATAGTGAGTTCTTGAATACGCGTGGCGTAGGTATTTATGGCACCGCCTGCGGTGGCGGCATATTGTTGATGCCCCCAAGGCAACTTAGCTTTTTTTGCAACATGGGCAGGGACGACCACATCGGTTGCGCCCGTATCTAAAATAAAAGTATTCGCAATTCCATTAATGGTGCCGCTCACAATATAATGGTGGTTGCGGTTGCGCAATAAAACAACTTCGCGCGCATGATTATCTGGATTGAAATAAGTTTCAGGGTCGGTATTGGGATTGGTTTGTTGTGTTTCGCGTAGGGCAAAAAACCACGTTAAGCATATCAGAATCAATATCCATCCGGCAACCATCATCCCACTACCCATACGCCGAGAATTATCAACCATTATCGTTGTTTCTATTGATTATCACTGATGCTTTCATTTTACCCTATATTGGGTCTTGGTGCGAGATTGCAGAGACATAGGTTGTCCGATTCTAACTGTGGCGCAGAATAGATATAGGTGCAATGCGTGTGGCGGGATAGATAATTGCCAATCCAATGGCGGATAAAGCAACCATGCTGATGAGTGGCGCAATGAACCACAACAGGGGATGCCAAGTTCCATTCAGTTGAAATACGGTGGTTTGTAGTAAGTAAATAGAAATTTCCGCACCGACGATCGCTAATAATCCACTGATCAACCCCATCACCATAAATTCAACGAGCCCATTCGAGAGAATTTGTTTTCTAGACGCCCCTAATACGATAAGGAGTGCATTGGCATGTCGTCTATACGCTATACCCGCTCGAATGGTGATAATAGTCACCAGTAATGAGGCTCCAAATGCACAAAGGAGCATTACGCCCATCGCTTGGCTCATTTGGCGTAACGAAGTGTTTAATTGTTGTATGAGTTGATCAACCGAAATAAGCCCGACATTGGGAAATTTTCGGATAAAATTGCCCATCAGTTGTGCTTTTTTCTCTGCGGGGACATAAAAACTATTCATAAATGTATGGGGAATACCCTGTATCATTGCGGTGGGAACAATGGCGAAGAAGTTCGGTGTGAGGCTCCCCCAATTCACTGTGCGGATACTTGTGACTGTCGTATGCATTTGCCGCTCCCCGACAGTCAAGGTTAAAGTGTCTCCTAATTGGATACCGATATTATCAGCAAAACTCTTTTCTATGGAAATGAGTGCTTGCTGGGTAGTACTTTTATCCCACCATGTGCCGGCAATGATTTTGTTTCCGGTTGGTATAATATTCGCCGCGGCAAGATTGACTTCGTCGCGATTATAGTGGCGCATAAGCGTGTCGCGCACATCTTGTTCTCCGACTTTTTCTAATCGCACGCGCGCCATCGGGTAGGGCGCACGCCATTGAATGTGTTGCTCTTCCATCCACTCTTGCATGGCGGCGGTTACCGATGGCTGAATATTGAGAATAAAATAATTTGCGCGTTGTGCGCCTATTTCTGCTTGCATATCGGTGATGAAATAATCGCGAATGAGCACCAGCGAGAGGATGAGCATCATGCTCACCGCACTGATCGCAATGAATAAGATATTGTGGGGCAACAATTGGCGCATATGTGCTATGGATAACAGCCATTTTTGTGCCAAGGTGATTAACCGCGTGCTACTCAAAAATAATACGAATGCCAAGAGAGCGAGAGTTGCAATAAGGGTCATCATGCCGGCAATTAAGATCGCCGTCAGCTGTATGTCGCGCATATAAAAATAAATAAGGGCGGTGAAACTACAACTCGCACACAGGACCATGAGAATGAATTTTCTTTTGGAAGGATGAATAGGGCGGCGTAATAACTGCAAGGGCGATATACTCTTAATATGGGTCAATGATGGTATGAGCATAACGCCCACGCAAATAAAAACGACGGCTATACCCATGATAAAAGGTTGTAAGCTCATCTCGCCGGGAGCAAAAGGCAAATAGTCGGTAGCAATGGTCAATAAGAGTTCTTGCATTCCCCACGCGCAAAAACTGCCGCCCACACCGGCAATCACCACTAAAATAGCAAATATTGAAAAATAGCACCATAAGAGCTTGTTTTGTGTGATGCCGAGAACTTTCAAAACGGCAATTGTTTGTTGGTGGCGGGCGTTGAAATAGTGTATGGCGCTGGTGATGGCAATTCCTGCAATTAAAATGGCAAAAGCCCCGATAAATAAAGAAAATATCTGAATGCGATTCACCATGCGCAATAATCCAGACTGAGTTGTTCCACTTTCTATCCAACGATGGGAGGCATTGAGCTGCGGGGCGATCCATTGACCATAGTCGGCGGCGGTACGACCACTAAAATAATAACTGTAATCTACGCGGCTGTGCTGTTCAATCAACCCTGTGCGCTCTAAATCGGCTATATTGATGATCGTTTGCGGCATGAAATACGTTCCCCATCCTCTATCGGGATCGGAAATGAGAATCGCACTGACGAGCAGTGTGGCGTCACCGAGATACAAACTGCTCCCCACGTCAACATCTAGCGCCCAGTACAATCGTTCATCTATCCAAATTTCCCCTGGCGCTGGACCTGTTGTGCTAGCGTGCTGTTCCCCGCCTAATTGCTGGGCAATCATTAATTGTCCCTGTAGCGGATAACCGAAGGCAATGGCTTTGACTAATGATAATTGTTGCCCAGTGTCATTAAACAGCATGGATGGAAACCTTACGCTGCGGGTATAGGTGAGATCCATATTGCGTGCTTTGTGAAGCCACTGAGGGTCAATAACCTCACGGCTGCGCAAGATGCTATCGGCTGCAGTGAATTGTCTGCTATGCTCTTCAATGCCACTTTGCATGCGTTGAGAAATGGAAGAGAGTCCACTTGACATTGCGATCGCGATAATCAAAGCAACGAACATGATGCTGATTTCACCGCTTCGCCACTCACGATACAGCAAACGTAATGCTAAGCGCATGGTAGGGGGCTTATTGTGCCTTGGTGGAGCGTAAATTGGCGATTGCAACGGCGAGCAATTTGTAGATCGTGGGTGACTAATATCAAAGTGGTCTGATATTGCTCATTAATTTGAAAAAGTAAATCTGCTATGTTGTGCGCTGTGGTGTGATCTAAATTGCCAGTCGGTTCATCTGCGAAAAGAAGTTGTGGAGTGCTGACAAAAGCGCGTGCAATTGCCACGCGTTGTTGTTCACCACCAGATAATTGATGAGGATAATGGTAGAGGCGATGACCGAGTCCGACAGCATTGAGGACATCTTTGGCACGGGAGCGCGCAGCGCGCTGAGATTGTAATTCTAAGGGTAGTATTACATTTTGCCACGCGTTTAAGCCGGGCAGTAAATGAAAGGCTTGGAAAATAAAACCTATATTATGTTGACGAATGATTGCTCCGGTATCTATTGCGGTGGGCTCAATTTTTTGTCCGGCAATCTCTATGTCTCCAGAAGTCGGCGTATCTAACCCCGCTAACAATCCCAATAGTGTTGATTTTCCTGAACCCGATACTCCGGTGAGCGCAATACTTTCGCCGCTGTGGACGGATAGATGAATACCGCGTAAGATTTCTATCTCTTCACCGACTGTTTTGAATACGGATATGGCACGTAAGATCACTGACATATGCTAAATTATAAGTCAATACATTATGTTTGTAACGATGCGTTGGGTAATTATTATTTTCTTTTTCTGCACGGAATTATACGCCGTCCCTCCCGCACATGTCGTATTAGTGTTAGGCGATAGCATCAGTAGCGCTTATGGTATTGCTCCACAGAAAGGGTGGGTGGCACTTGCCCGTCAACACGCGATTAGCGAAAATATTCAATGGATTAACGCCTCGGTGAGCGGGGAAACAACTGCCGGTGGATTGGAAAGGTTACCCGCATTATTAAAATTGCATTCTCCGACATTAGTGATTATTGAATTGGGAGCCAATGACGGATTGAGGGGTTACTCTATTGAGCACATGCGGCGTAATTTAGCGCACATGATTGAACTCATCAAAAAAGCGTCGGCTCAACCGATTTTGCTGGGGATGAAAATACCGCCAAATTATGGCAAGCGCTATGCCAATCATTTTCACAATAGCTATCAGCTATTAGCAAAGCGATATGATATTCCATGGCACCCGTTTTTTTTAGCCGAGGTCATTCAGCGCCCCCATTGGATGCAAGCGGATGGCATTCACCCCAATACGCAAGCACAAGCACAACTGCTCGATCATGTTTTATCTCTCCTTATTCCCGTTCTAAAAAATTGAGGAACCCGTATCCATCTTTTCGGTAAATTTGTGCTGTTTGTTTATAGCACACCGCCATAATTTATCATTGTATATCAACTGACGAATCCTGCCATTTTGATATAGACCATCATGATAGTAATGGCGTCCCCTAGGGGACTCGAACCCCTGTTACTGCCGTGAAAGGGCAGTGTCCTGGGCCACTAGACGAAGGGGACGAGTGGAATCATGGGGCAACCTTTCCGCTTATATTATTATCAATCACTTAATAACAATCAAGCGAAAAGGCGACTTCCCTTTCCTTCTTGTTGCACTGCGTTGCTCTCCTCAGCAATCGCTTTCCTGCGCATCACTTCCATAGGGCGTACTTCATGTACACCAGCTCTCCATGAACGCTTTCCTTATCAAAGTGGAGATTCCATTCTCGCTACACGAACCACATATTACTACATTTCCAATCTATGTGTCAATATTTTGTGTCGTCTACCGTATTAATTCACTGCGAAGTTATCTTTGTATTCTCTAATGGCCTCAAATACCGAGACAATAGAATTGAGTTTCGTACCGGCATATCGCTCTGCGGCGGCAATGATTGCTGGTTGATCGCAACGTAAAAAAGGATTGGTTGCCAATTCTTCGTGTAATTGGGAAGGAATGGTCGGGCGGTTCTGTTCCCGTAATGCGAGGGTACGGGCTAAACGCGCCTGTAAATTTGGATTATGCGGTTCAATATGTATGGCAAAACGCAAGTTGGCCATAGTGTATTCGTGGGCACAATAGATAGATGTTTCTGGTGGTAACTGACTAATTTGATGTAAAGAATGTACCATAGTTTGTGCCGTTCCTTCAAATAGTCGCCCGCACCCGCCGGCAAACAAGGTATCTCCGCAAAATAAAATGGGCTTTTCATTGTCAGAGGCAAAATACGCAATGTGATCGTTGGTATGTCCTGGAACGAATAAAATATCAAAAATCATTGCGGCAATTGGCAAGCGGTCATTCGCATAGAGTTGGTTGGTAATTTCGGGGATGCGATAACTTTCTGGACCGTAGACGGGAACCGCCCAATCACCGAGTAGTGTTTCTATACCTCCCGTATGATCAGCGTGATGGTGGGTGATGAGAATATTTTCCAAGGTCAAATTGCGCTGTCGCAGTCTATGTAGAACGGCGCGGCCATCGCCCGGATCAACGACACTTGCATGTGTACCGTTATGCAATAACCAAATATAATTGGTCTCAAATGCTGCAATGGGTTCAATTATTCCGCACATTCATATCGCAGTGGTAAAATATTGATGAGATGACAAACAGTCCCTTTATTAAGGATAGGTTGTCAGTAATATTATACATCCCCCAGTGCGGTGGTTGAATTGATTGCCCCATGATAAAAGATCAAAAAAAATTTAATCAATTATATCAATGGTTTGAATGCGAAAGTGGGCAGAAATTATTGGAAAATGAGCGCGCAATGTGTCGCCGTTATGTATCCAATATCAGCTATTGGAATTTTTTAGAATATAGTTATTATCCTTTGCTTCCACACACAGTGCATGGTGAAGTCTGGCGTGGCATGCAATTGTGCCCTGATCGGCACAAAATTGTGACAGAAACGAATGCCCTTATCCCTTCTCAATCTATGGATATGATGTTGTTTCACCATGTTTTTGAAGTGACCACGCATCGCCACACTCTTATTGAAGAAGTGGAGCGCATTTTACGGCCGGGAGGACATGTGCTTATCTTTGCTTTTAATCGCCAAAGTCCTGCTCGCTTAGCGTATGCTCCCCATCGCATTCATTACCATGGTGTACGACAGGTTCAATGGCAGTTGCGCTCCAAAAATATTCAACCCATCCAAATGGTTTATTATGGACAACAATGGCTCGGTATCCCCCAATTGAGTTGCGGTTGGCTGCTTGTCGCTCATAAGCAAAGTGTGCCATTGAATCCTCATCCGTCAATACGGCATCGCCGTTATGCATGGAAGCCATCGACAGCATCACAGTGCATATATGAATAAGATTGAAATTTTTACCGATGGTGCCTGCTCGGGCAACCCTGGCCCTGGGGGATGGGGGGTATTATTGCGCGAAAACGGTGAAGAGAGAGAGATGTGTGGGGGTGAAAAATATACCACTAATAACCGTATGGAATTGATTGCCGTTATACAAGCGTTGCAATCGTTACCCGCCCCTTATCAGGTAACATTGACTACGGATTCGCGTTATGTCTGTGACGGTATCTGTGCATGGTTGCCGCGGTGGAAAAATAAAAACTGGCGCAAAAGTGATGGAAAACCCGTGTTAAATAAAGATTTATGGCAGCAATTAGATAACGAAGTTGTTCGCCATCAAATAGAGTGGCGCTGGGTAAAAGGGCATAGCCAGCACCGTGAAAATGATATCGCCGACCAGTTAGCGCGCAGTTACTACGATAAATAGCATGCGACAAATCGCCTTAGATACCGAAACCACAGGTCAACATACCAAGTTTGCCCATCGGATTATTGAAATTGGCTGTGTGGAACTCATTGATCGCCGCATGAGCGGCAAAGAGTATCATACTTACCTCAATCCAGAACGAGAAGTTGATCGACAAGCATATGAGATCCATGGATTGAGTGATGAATTTTTAGCTGATAAACCGCTCTTTCCGACGATCGCGACCCAGCTATTAGATTTTATCGGTGATAGTGAATTGATCATCCATAATGCACCTTTTGATCTCTCTTTCTTACACTACGAGCTCAACCTTCTATCGGAGTATAGAAATTTTCGCCTCGATCACCGTTGTCGTATTATGGACACTATGCTACTCGCAAGCGAAAAATTAGGCGGACAGTTTTATTCATTAGATAAATTATGTCGCCGATTTAGTATTGATAATAGCGCACGCGAAAAGCACGGGGCCTTGTTGGATGCACAGTTACTTGCCCAAGTTTATTGTGCGCTCACTCAGGGACAGACCGACCTTACCTTTACTGCGTCCCATGCGCAGATGACTCCCGAAAAAACGAAAGTAAAATTGAATTTGAGTGCAACGGATTATGCGCATTGCTTATTGCTGCCAACGGCTACTGAAATGCAAGCACATGAGAATTATTTAACCGATATGGAAAAAGACGGCAACAATTGTATCTGGCGGAAATTAGAGGAATAATATAATCGCCAACATGGCAGTGGGAACGCACGTCAAGGTATAAGGCAATGCCATCCATACCATGCGTGCATAGGATAATTTAATGAGTAAAGCAATTTGCGATGTGAGCAAGAAGAGGAGAGCAGCCTGCCCGTTGGGGGTGGCGATACTGGGAATATTTGTGCCCGTGTTGATGGCAACAGCCAACCGTTCATATAATTCTCGCGAAATCACTTGTTGATGGAAAGCTTCTTCTAATTGAGTCATATAAACGGTTGCCACGAATACATTATCACTGATGATGGAGAGTAGTCCATTGAGAGCGAAAAATACGATCGGTTGGAACTCTTGATTCATATGCAACACATATTGAATGAAGGAGTCAAATAAATGCAAATCATGGATCACTGCGACTATAGCAAAAAATACGGCGAGTAACGCAGTAAATGGGAGTGCTTCTGAAAAAGCATTCCCCATGCGGTGCTCCTCGACAACGCCGGTTAATGCGGTGGCTAATACGATGACAGTTAACCCAATCAAACCGAGTGGTGCGACATGAAAAATGAGCATGAAAACGAGTAAAATGGCGACAACCCCTTGAGCGGCAATTTGTACCCATTGAGTTGGCTGATGGCTTTGTTGATGTAATCGTTCGTTATCTTCAATAGCATGGCGAACAATTTGCGGCAGTTCCACGCCAAAACCAAATATTTTAAACTTTTCCAATAAGAGACAAGTAGCGAGACCGATAATGAATACCGGAACGGTAATTGGCGCCATGTGAATAATAAATTCCATAAAATCCCAACCCGCTTTTTCTGCAATGAGTACATTTTGTGGTTCACCAACTAAAGTGCATACCCCCCCTAATGCAGTGCCGATCACACTATGCATGAGTATGTTGCGTAAAAAACAACAAAACTGCTCCATATGTTCGCGCTGATGGTCGAGAACTTGTGATTCCCAGTTTAACCCATGCAATTGAAAAGGGATGGCCGCGGCGACCTCATAAAAAATGCGATATATCCCCATAGAAATAGTAATGAGCACGGCGGTCACTGTGAGAGCATCTAAAAATGCCGAGAGTATGGCGCTCACCGTGATGAATAAAAACGATAATTTTATTTTAGAACGAGTGCGGAGAATGAGCTGAGTAAACCCCCACATCAGCACATCCCGCAGAAAATAGATGCCTGCCACCATAAAGATCAGCAATAAAATCACCGATAAATTAGTCTCAATTTCGCGAAAAATTGACTCAGGCGAAGTCATATTCAATATTACTGCTTCCACAGCTAACAGCCCTCCTGGCTGTAGCGGATAACAACGAAGTGCCATGGCCAAGGTAAAAATAAATTCTAAAAGGAGTATCCATCCGGCAATAAAACGTGCTTCGGGCAGCCACAGAGGGGCAAGGATCCACCATACGGCATTGAATACTAAAAAACCTATGATCATCTTTTTATACCATAGAGGACTGCTGCCGAGAAAATTAGTGGCGATCGCCGATAGGATGATTCTGACAACAAAGAGTACGGACATCAATCAGGTGGAATATGTTTTATAGGCAGTGACGAAAATATAATTGTGCTATTATAAACCGTTCGCGCTGTCTCCTTACTCAATATATTCCTGCTATTGAGCGACAAAACAGCAACCTACGGTGCTTTAGCGCGTTTTCGCAATTCGTTTGCCGAAGTGAGGTAGTAATTGCGAGCGGTAGCAGTGATATTGCGCTGAGCGAGTTGGGTCAGCGCATCGGCTTTGATGAGCATCACCTCGGCATTGTTTGGCTCTAAGATGAGTATAAAATCAGCCAATTGACTCGCCCATTGAGCCTGTGCATTTTGTATAGAACGTTCTAAACTACGCTTCATGTGCTCCATGCCGTGCCACTTAACTGTCCCCGTGGGGCATAACAAGTGTTGATGGTGCGATTCAGTAGCATTGGTTCAATCTACACTATACTAAGCCGTTACAGAACCAACTGAAGTAGCGCGGCGCCCTTAGTCTATTTACCAATTTCGTCTATCATGGGCTTGGTTCAGAGCTGGCGTGGATAAAGTTGCGGTGCCCACGAGCTGCTTCTTGTTGCGTTCAATTGTGCACCGAGCGCCGGTTATGTTTTTACAAATTAGAGTATAATGCGCATATTATCTTGTCATTACTGAAAGGAGGGACAATGCACTATCAATCAACGACTTTAGGTATGCCGCGCATTGGTCAGCGGCGCGAACTGAAATTTGCGATCGAACAATATTGGCGGGGTGAAGTGAACCAAGCCCAGCTGATAGAAACCGCCAAAGAGGTGGTTGCTTATAACCAATCATTACAAGAGCGTTTAGATATGCGCCCCATCGGTGATTTTTCTTTTTATGATCGCATATTAGACGTGTGCATGTTTTTTGACATGACCCCGCAACGTTTTCAGGGTGGTGTGCATTCTTTAGATGATTATTTTACTTTGGCGCGCGGGGCAAACAATGTTCCGGCTATGGAAATGACTAAATGGTTTGATACCAACTATCACTATATAGTTCCTGAAATTACTAATGGATGTGCGCCCCAATTTACACCGACTTTTTTGGATCTTATGCTCGATATTCAAGGAGATGATCTCACTGACCGTAGCTATCTTTTGCTGGGTCCATTGACTTTTCTCAAGTTGGCTAAATCGCAAGACGGTAGTGATAAATATGCCATCGCCGAGCCATTGCATCGCCAATACATGGTGTTGTTGCAATATTTAGCTGACAAGGGCATCCGGCGCGTCCACATAGAAGAGCCCGCATTGGGATTAGACTTGACCGCCGAAGAAAAAAAGTTAGCGACTTATTTCTATTCTACGCCTAAAAAAGTAGATGTGTATATCCAACTCACGCTCTCTTACGGAGAAGTACGCGATAATTTAGACGGAATCCTTGCTCATCCCGATGGTATTGATTCGCTGCATATTGATGTGCATAGTGAGGCTTCGTTCCATCATCGTTGTGCCGAACTCGTCCAGCACTTTTCAGAGGTCAGTTTAGGCGTTATTGATGGACGTAATGTATGGAAAATGGATTTATTGACGGTTGCTCAGCGTATTCAGCAATGTTTATCGCACGGAGATACATCTAGATTACAGAAGGTGTATTTAGCACCGAATACTTCTTTGCTCCATCTACCGTATTCGCTCAGTGGTGAAGACGCATTGAATGCCGAAGTGAAAACGTGGTTGAGTTTTGCGCAAGAAAAAATTGAGGAACTGATTGACTTGCGAGATTATTTGAATAGTCAGTTTGACCAAACGCACGCTCGGGCTGGGGCTTATACTGCGATCGCCGATGCGCGCCGTACTTCTGCTCAACGGATCAATCCACAAGTACAGGAAGCCCTCGGTGCCGTATCCGATGATGATTATGACCGTTCGAGCCCATTTGAGGTGCGCCATAAGAAGCAAGAACACGTGCTGGGCTTATCCTTATTGCCGACCACAACTATTGGTTCATATCCTCAGACCGATCGTATTCGTCAAGCGCGCAAAGATTATCGTCAAGGGCGTATCCAAGCACACGAGTATAAAGATTTTATTCGCGCAGAAATCAAACATTGTATTGCTATCCAAGAAGAACTCGGGCTAGATGTACTCGTGCACGGTGAACCCGAACGCAATGATATGGTGCAGTATTTTGGCGAAATGTTGAATGGATTTATCTTTTCGCAGCATGGCTGGGTTCAATCCTATGGAACGCGTTGCGTCAAACCACCGATTATTTATGGTGATGTTTCGCGGTCAAAACCCATGACCATTGAATGGATCCAATTTGCACAAACCCTGACTAAAAAGCCACTCAAAGGGATGCTCACCGGACCTGTGACTATGTTGCAGTGGTCTTATGTGCGCGATGATCAAGAACGAGAAGTGACCTGCAAACAAATTGCTTTAGCGTTGCGTGAAGAAATTCTTGATTTAGAGAAAGCAGGAATATCTATCATTCAAGTGGATGAAGCAGCTTTACGTGAAGGACTGCCATTACGCCGTGATCAATGGAAAAATTATCTCCGTTGGGCAGTGGATGCGTTTCGTTTAGGGGTGAGCAGTGCGCGCGACACAACACAAATCCATACCCACATGTGCTATTCTGAATTTAATGACATTATTGAATCCATTGCGCGTATGGATGCCGATGTGATTTCCATAGAGTGTTCGCGCTCCAAGATGGAATTGCTTGATGCTTTTAGGCACTTTAAGTACCCCAATGAAATAGGTCCTGGGATTTGGGATATCCATTCGCCACGAGTGCCGAGCAAAGAGGAAATAGTCACTTTACTCCAAAAAGCAGTGGCGACAATTAATGCACAACATATTTGGGTTAACCCTGATTGCGGCTTAAAAACGCGTAATTGGTCAGAAGTGAAAGAAAGTTTGACCAATATGATCGCTGCTCGTGATGAAGTTATGCGTTCTCTATCGGCGGGTTAGATTGAGGGTAAACCAGACCTCAACTTCGGCGCCGACCCACTCATCACTCACCCACACTCCTTGACCGACACCGAAATCGTGGCGGTTGAGTGTAATCTGTGCTTGACTGCGTGCTGTGTCGCCATTTTTTATGTAGTGCATAGGCAGTACGATTGTGCGGTTGATTCCGCGTAAATGCAAGGAGCCGGTCACTTGATACATATCATCGCCAACTGCCGTAATTTTGGTGGATTGAAATCGCGCAATAGGGTGGCGCTGGACATCAAACCAATCGGCATTTTTTATCGTCTCGTCGCGTTCTGTATCCCCTGTATTGACTGAGTCGGTATTAATGGTGGCACGCACAAAAGATTGCGACAAGTCGTCTTCAATCGCTATATGGGCGCTAAACGATGCGAAATGACCGGTGAAAGGCTCGCCCTCTTGAATGCCGCGAAATTGTAGTGATGAATTGCTCGCTTCGGCATACCAGTGCGGGTGGGTTATTTGCCGTATCGCTGGAAGGGATTCTCTCTCAGTTGTGACTCCTCCCATAATCCGACTTCCTAATGCAATGGTGATAGCGATTGCCAGCAAGGCACCTAATACCCCAGCGAGAGAGAATATCCGTTTGAGTAATTGATCTTTTACAATGAATTGGTGCCATAAAGAGGCAGCAACATGCAACAGAACCAATCCAATGGTGAAGAAGAATAAAAACTTGTGCAATGAATGCGCCCGGTCATAAATTACGACTTGATCCGCTATCTCCTGTAATGGTAAATGCGGCACAGGTACAATATTAAATACTACTGTCGGCACATCTATTGAGGCGGTGGATACAATAACCCACCCGCTGAGCGGTAGAATAAATAACAATAGATAAAATAACCGATGGAGGCGACCCGACCAGCGCTTTGACCACTGCGGTTGCCCGATAGGCAGGGGGGGAGGTGCTTTTATCACGCGCCAAACTAAGCGACTTATCATGGCGCATAATATAACTATACCGATGGATTTATGCAGTTGGTAGAGCTTGAATTTAAGAGGATCGTTGGGGGACAAACCCGCCATAATCAACCCCATCACCCCTAATGGAATAAAAAGTAACGCGATCCACCAATGCAAAGCAATAGCGGTGTGGGTGTATTTGTTAATTGACATACTCAAATAAAACGACTACTTTTTTCAAACCACTTACTGCGCTTAATCGCTTTTTAATGGTTGTGCCTTCTTCATAGGGTACTAAGCCCATGATATACAAGACTCTGTCGTCTATGACTAATTTGATACGTGATGATTTAATATGTGGTGAGAAAAATACGGCAAGTCTAACTTTGAATGCCAACCAGAAGTCATTGAGGCGTGCCAAAGTTGTTAAATTACCCCCTACCTGAAGATCATCAATGATATCACGCAGTCCTTTATATTTGCTGACTGCAGCCAGCAATTTTTCTTTCCACTCTTTGCTGGGCACCTGTCCAGAGAGGAGCAATATTTTATTGTATACGGTGATGGTGAAATTGAACTTTTTGTATAACGGATCTTGCTGGTATAGATTTTTTTTGATACGTGTGGCGAGAATAGAATCATCTACGACAACTCCCATAGAGCGTTGGGCGGTTTTGTCAGAATTATCTATGGATGATAAAACATTACCGCATCCGCTCGCCATTAAGCTCGCTACAGCCAGCGGTATGAAATAAGAATACAAACAATTAAAACGCATTGTGAATCCAGTCAATATTGGGGACATCACGGGTATCGGATTGAATAGCAATGACATCATATCGGCAGTATTCTGGCAAATTGGGGTAAGACATTAAAAAATGCTTGGCACTGGCGCGCAAGCGGGATATTTTTTGTGCGTTAATACTTTCTACGCTTCCCCCAAACGAACGCGTGCTACGGAACCGCACTTCAATAAACAGCAACTGCATCCGATCGCGGGCAATGATATCAATTTCGCCATAACGGCAATGATAATTGCGTTCAATAATGCGAAATCCTTGCTGACAAATATAATCGGCGGCAAGTTGCTCAGCCCATTGCCCTTTTTCATGTGCAGACTTATTTTTATTGTTATCTCCGAAGAACACGGTGACTATCCATGCTTTGGGGCAATAGGCACATCATCTGGCAGGGTTAAATAAACAGGGGTTCCATTTTGGATAATTGCCCAATCTAATTGGCGGTGGACAATCCCTTGTTCATCAATGGTCATTTTTCCGTTGGCTCCGTATAGTGGAATAGGGTGCTTATCTAACATTAAGTTCAGACGATTAGTCAACCAAAAAATATCTATACCTAATGCCATAAATTTACTTTGAGTATTGGCAATGGGATGAAATGCTATATTAATTTCTTTCTTAAACTTAAAAGCATTAAGCAACCAAGGAGCGGTAGGGAAGCGGATATCGTTTAGATCTTGGTCAAGTTGTTGTTGGCTTCCGCTACCATAGATATCGGATAAAGAGTATACGGGAATATCATCGGCATGAAAGAAATTAATCACCGGCTTCGCAAAGCGCGCTTGTTCTACAGGCATAATGAGGACAATAGCGTGAATATCCTTACGCCGTCTGGGAATATTTTGCAAAGTCGTCATGAGCCGGCGTTGCAAGCGACGGGTGCGTTGTTCGCTTGCTTGAATATACAAGGCGCTCTTGAGTGTTTTGGTTAAATCCCTTTTAGCGGTGAAGCGGTTGTATGAAATCATCCTCTTATATTGCGCTGTCCATTGCTCTGCAAATTGTTCGCCAATTTTATTTGCCCAAGGTTGATCGTAGACGACTAACATAAGGCGCCGCATATTTCTAGTAGTCAGCCGCTCAATTAATTGCGTAATATCGTCTTGGATATTGAGGCTTAACCGAAATAAATGCGGCGGTGGATTGACGCAAGTGACACTATTGTTTAAGGCAATGACCGGCACCGATAATTCTTTTAGTTGGCAAACCTCGGCGACATCTGTCTTGGCCAAGGGGCCGATAATCACATCAATGTGCTCATTGGCTAATTGTTGTATGAGTAGAGGGAGTTTTTGTTGCGGCTCGCGCTGCACAATACGCAATTGTGTGGCGGTGCGTTGTGAGGTGGATGCCATATAATATGCCGCCATAAAGCCATTAATAATGGCCTTACTGGCGATAGAAACGCGTCCTTGTGTCGGTAATAATAAAGCGATGTTTTTGGCGGCTTGTTGGGTTTGTAGTATTTTAATTTCATTGGGAAGATTCAGTGATGCTGGGTGTTGTGGCCAGCGATTGCGCCAATTATACAAGGCTTGGTTCTGCACTGCGCTTCCTCTGTAGTAATAGCGGGAGAGTATCGCGAGCTCTAACCAGCCACGCATCACTAGATCTATTTCTGTTGCATTGAGTGCGTGACGTAATTGTTCTCTGGAGCGTGATGATAAATGTTGCCATATTTGCTCCACGATATTATGCGATATGGGCGTATCATCTGTGTACCCCGGCAGAGAGTAAATAAAGGGGTGTTGTGCGCTATCACTGTCTTGTTGGGCGGTGGGTATGGATGGTGCTTGTTGCTGACAGGCGAGAAATAATAAAGCACACCATGGCAATAGGTACCTGATGTAGAAATGGGAGAGGTAAGCTGGTGGGGAATATTGCATTATGCGGCTATTTTATCACTATTTTTATGCTCAATACGTTGCTGTCTTTGCGGTCGGCACATCCCTGTGCCTCCCTTGGTACGCAGGCAAAAAATTATCGGAAAAGCGTTGCTTTTTTAGCGCTCAATACGTCCCTGTATTTCGCTTGTACATTGGGTAAAAAACTTCGCAAGACAAAGTAATGCTCGTTTTTTTACCCAATGGGGCGGCGTTCCCTACGCCGCTGTTTTAGCGGTCGGCACGTCCCTGTGCCTCCCTTGGTACGCAGGCAAAAAATTATCGGAAAAGCGTTGCTGTTTTAGCGCTCAATACGTCCCTGTATTTCGCTTGTACATTGGGTAAAAAACTTCGCAAGACGAAGTAATGCTCGTTTTTTTACCCAATGGGGCGGCGCTCCCGGCGGTGCTTTCTTACCG
>JAHRAO010000030.1 GCA_020027215.1 Gammaproteobacteria bacterium | reverse complement strand
TCTGCTTTCTTAGCGCTCAATACGTTCCTGTTTTTACGCTCAATACGTCCCTGTATTTCGCTTGTACATTGGGTAAAAAACTTCGCAAGACGAAGTAATGCTCGTTTTTTACCCAATGGGCGGTGCTCCCTGCACCGCTGTCTCTACGTTCCCTGCACCGCTTTTTTAGCGGGCGGTGCTTCATTTGTAACGGGCGGTGCTTCATTACAGAGGTGATTGTAATTAGGATATTATGGTGTTGTGTTATAATGCCCCCTTTACTATGGGAAATATTATTTTTTTGGAATATTTTTTTGTCGGCGCATTGTCTTTGTTTTTGATGTCTTGTGCAGGCAGTGATGGATCGCAGGATGTTTTTACTGGGACAGTGCAAGATACAATGCTTGGCAACAGTGTGCCTCTATCTACCACCCCCACAAATAATCCTTCTGGTGGGAATAACCCTGTGCTTATTTCATCATCGTGGACTTTGACGTGGGGGGATGAATTTGATACTATTTCTTACGCAAACTGGACTTTTGAAACAGGAGGCGGGGGCTGGGGAAATAACGAAGACCAATACTATACTAACGGGGATAATTCCTTTACTACCTACGATGTTACGATTGATAGTAATGTATTAGTGATTGAAGCCCGTGAGGAAGGTGCAGATAGTTACAAGTGCCACTATGGCGATTGCCGATACACTTCTTCGCGGATGATTAGTGAAGGAAAACGAGAATTTCAATACGGCAGGATAGAAGCCCGTTTGAAATTGCCGCAAACTCAAGGGATTTGGCCGGCATTTTGGATGCTTGGCAATGATTTTCGCAATGTTGGCGTTGGCTGGCCGCGTTGCGGTGAAATTGACATTATGGAGCATGTGGGTTGGGAACCGCGTAAGACTCACGGAGCATTACATGGACCGGGTTATAGCGGTGCCACACCTTTTATAGGCACTCATGAATTAGCGCACCGAGTGGATCAGCAATATCATATATATGCGATAGAGTGGGACGCGAATGGTATCCAGTGGTTTGTTGACGATGTGCAATTTTATGCGCGCACCCGAGAGCAAGTCGATAATGCCTCAAATAACGGCTGGGTTTTTGAACATCCATTCTTTATTTTGCTCAATGTTGCGGTGGGAGGTAACTGGCCAAGATATCCAGATTCAACCAGTCAATTTCCGCAACGGATGTATGTAGATTATGTGCGGGTGTATTCCAAACGATAAAGTGGTTATCATATCTCCCGCACCATTTTTATTTCCCACAACAATATTATTAGGCGTAGGCGTTGGCGTTAAGTTAGGGTAATTTTCACTATACATGGCAATCATTTCCGTGCTACTATGCCATTATGAAAGCTACTCGTTATCGTAAAATTATTTTTTCTACGTATGGAATGGTACTTATTTTATTGCTGGCTCAGTGTGGCGGCGAAGCGAATCCCGTAGACACCGCCAATGATAGTCCTACTTCGTCGATATCTACGCCTGCTCCATTGCCAACACCGCCGGCATTGCCGACACCGACTCCGCCGCTAGAACCGATTTTGCCGCAGATACCGACTCCATCACCAGCACCGACTCCATCGCAGATACCGACTCCACCGCCGGAACCACCGAAACCACCGGAACCGCCGGAACCGCCGAAACCACCGGAACCGCCGGAACCACCGAAACCACCGGAACCACCGGAACCGCCAGAACCACCGGAACCGCCAGAACCGCCAGAACCGCCAGAACCACCGGAACCGCCAGAACCACCGGAACCACCGACACCGACTCCGCCATCAAGTTCCCCAACTACATCCCTGACTCCGCCCACGCCCACTTATCGGAAGGGAGTATTTGCTCCGTCAACAGACTTTATGCATTTGTGCCAAATGCCACGCCTGGGGACGCAGCCATGGGGGAATAATGCAGATTACCCCGATAGACAAGGGACAGTCTTGCATGAACAGCATTACCTGCGTTCCATGAGCCACGAAAGATACCTATGGTATAGAGAAATTCCCGACCGCAATCCC
Organism: Gammaproteobacteria bacterium; assembly: GCA_020027215.1. Classification (GTDB taxonomy): domain Bacteria; phylum Pseudomonadota; class Gammaproteobacteria; order JABABF01; family JAHRAO01; genus JAHRAO01. Next base: position 3,688 of record JAHRAO010000030.1, on the reverse strand, counting down.
GCTCGCTATAGAACAGCAATTAGCTATTTTCGTACGCTCAAAACGACTGCGACCACTGTTTCGGGAAAAGCGCGCGATCAATTTCACTTTTATCAACCCACTGAGCGTTATTTTAATAGAGCGGCGGGTGTTACTGGTGGGTTCGGTATGTCATATACCGTGTCTGAAAATCCTTTTAGCGTTAAAGTGCGCTATGTTGAGACACATTCGCCGGCAAAGGCGGCTAATATTAGAAGGGGGGATGAAATTAAGGCGGTGAATAGAATCAATATGGATACTTATGGTGACTATTTCTATCTCGTCTATGATGCTCCCTCCCTCTCTAGCCCTCAATTTACCATCTTGCCGCGGGGCTCAACTATGACGCGCACAGTAGTAATGAATTCCACCTCAATACAAGTAACGCCGGTATTAGTCACTGCGACTATCACGGCAGTAGCAGATACAACTGTAGGGTATTTAGTTTTGAATTCTTTTGGTGCACACGAAACGGAAGCGCAATTATTTAGCGCAATCACTCAGCTGAAAGACGCACAAATTGATGAATTGGTATTAGATTTGCGCTATAACTCCGGTGGTTTTCTTTATCTGTCTAACCAACTCGCCTATATGATTGCGGGTGATGAACGCACTAAAGGTTTTGTTTTTTCGCGGATTCTTACCAATGGTAAATTCCCAGGCCGAACCTCATCTTTGCTTAACTATACTCTGGGCTGGTCGTCTTTGTCGGTAGGTCTCTCATTGCCCTCACTCAATTTATCGCGGGTCTTTGTTCTGACTACCGCTAGAACGTGCTCGGCAAGTGAAACATTGATAAACGGCTTGCGTGGTATTAATGTTGAAGTGATTCAGATCGGTGGCACGACCTGCGGTAAACCCTATGGTTTTTTTGTCAAGCATAATTGCGGCACATCCTACTATACCATTGAATTTGCTGTGGCGAACCACAATCACTTTAGTAATTATGCCGATGGTTTCTCACCCAATAACACTATGGTAGATATGGGAGTGAATCTCCCTGGATGCACAGTGAGCGGGGATGACGTGGATCGTTCTTTAGGAGACCCAATGGAGAGGCATCTTGCGACCGCTCTATACTACCTGCAACATAGTTCGTGCCCTCCAACCCCGCTGGCAGCACCGCTTGCTATAGGTCAAACAGAATTATACCCCGATCCCATTTTGTCGAATGAGCCGTGGCGCAGTGCTTTAATTGTCGAATTTGAATAAATTTTGTGCATGACGGTTAAAGGGTACAGCGGGCGAAACGCACTTATAAGTATACTGTTCTAATTTATAATATATTTTAGAGGCAGAAACGCACTTATAATTATTTATAATATACTTTACAGTAAGAAACGCACTTATAATTATTTATAATATACTTTAGAGGCAGAAACGCATTTATAATTATGACTCTACACCACCCATCTTCTCTCGGCACATCAATAGATTCAAAGAAAGGCTATTCTTATTTTTTGCCAGAAAATTTGCAGGAAAATACTGATATATCTCTACCTTGGGCAGTAATAAAAAAAATTGAGGAAGCGGGCAGCGCTTTAGGGCGCCTTAATGCCGTGCTCTCTACAATGCCAGATTTATGTCAGCTATTTTTATTCGCCTGTATTCGTGTTGAGGCTACTTTGTCCAGTCGTATTGAAGGGACGCAGACCGATATACAGGATGCATTTGTCAAAAAAGAAAAAGATATTCCACAAGAAAAAAAGACAGATTTTGCCGAAGTGGTTGCCTGTGTTCGCGCTTTAGAAAGTGCCATTAATGAATTGGAAAACCTGCCCCTGTGTAACCGGCTAATAATGAACACACATAAAATATTGCTTTCGCAAGTGCGTGGGGCAAAAAAAGAACCCGGAGAGTTTCGCCGCGGGCAAAATTGGATAAGGGGTAGTCGCCCTGATAATGCGCTCTTTGTTCCTCCTGCGCATCAATATGTTCCCGAATTGATGGGAGAATTAGAAAAATTCATCCACGATGAGACCATTGCTATGCCTGACTTAGTCAAGGCAGCATTGATCCACTACCAATTTGAAACTATCCATCCTTTTCTTGATGGCAATGGACGCATGGGGAGGATGCTCATCGTCCTATACCTTTATAGTAAAAAAATACTCCTCCATCCCATAGTGTATATCTCGCGTTTTTTCGAAAGCCATCGGTTGGATTATTATAAAAAGCTTGATCAAGCACGGCGTAGTCAAGATGACTTAGTTGAATGGATATCATTCTTTATGGATGCCGTCACCGTAACGGCAACAGAGGTGAGCGAACTTACAGAACAGTTACTTCAATACCGTGCTGATCTTCGCGATAAACTTTCGAATCAATTGAGGAAACGTACTGCAAAAGGGCACGCATTATTAGACCTTTTGTTTAAGGTTCCCCTGATCACCGCCAAAGAAATTTGTGCTACTCTTGGAGTCACAACACCAGTTGCCAATGCATTGTTACATAAGTTTGTGGACTTAGATATTTTGCATGAAATCACTGGTCAAAGACGCAATCGTGTGTTTTTATTTCACTACTATATGAAATTATTAGAGGGAGACGCAGCGTACGCTGCGTAGTGCGGACAATCATGTTATTCAGCGCATTCGCCGTCCCCGTAACTACTAAGAAAGCTGTGTTTGACAATACTGCGCAATATAATCGTGGTGTTGGGGCAATTGAGCAACTGTATTATCCACATACTGCTGAATTTCGGCAAGGAATTTATCCAATTCATCGTCAGCCATCACATCAACGACTGGGTGATAGTATTGTGGGATGATTCCTTGCCCAATCATCACTTGTATCCACGAGTTTTCGGCAAATAATTCGTCTTGTAACTTAAATACTCGCCCCGATTGACGGAAAAGGTCGATCCGATGTTGAAGCGAATCTGGAATGTTCATCGATCGGCAATGGCGCCAGAAAGGTGTGTCTTCACGATTGGTGATATGGTAATGCAATACAATGAAATCGCGGATATTCTCCATGTCAAATATGGTTTGCTGATTGAATTCATCAATGTCGGTTTGGCTAACCCCTGCACTAGGGAATAATTGCATAAAACGAATAATGCCCCGCTGAATGAGATGAATGCTGGTGGATTCCAGTGGCTCAATAAAACCGCTGGCTAACCCGAGGGCGATACAGTTCTTTTTCCATACTTCACGCCGTTGTCCAGGTATAAAACGAAGTGTGCGCGGTTCGGTGAGCGTGTTACCTTCTATGTTTTTTCGTAAGCATTGTTCTGCTTCATCATCGCTCATATAGCGGCTACAATACACCAAACCATTGCCGATCCGATGTTGTAGCGGAATACGCCACTGCCACCCAGCATCTCGCGCTATTGAGCGTGTATAAGGCAAAATGGTGTCGCCAATACTTTCAGTTTGCACTGCAATTGCCCGATTACACGGTAGCCAGTGCGACCAATCTTCGTATGCGGAACCGAGTGTTTTGTCAATAAGTAACCCGTAAAAACCCGAGCAGTCAATGAAAAAATCCCCGGCAATTGTTTGCCCAGATTGCAGTTCTAATGAAGTAATATTGCCAGAATCAGGGTCGGTATGCACTGTGGTGACCTGACCTTCAATGCGTTGAATGCCGTGTTTTTCACTCAGTGTGCGCAAAAAACGGGCGTATTGACTGGCGTCTATATGGAAGGCATAATTCATTCCCGATT
>JAHRAO010000021.1 GCA_020027215.1 Gammaproteobacteria bacterium | reverse complement strand
TCATCTTGTAACTCCATCAATGTTGTGAGTTCGTGTGGGCGGCGTTCCTGTAGAATGAGCGGCTTGATGGCATGCATGGCATCGAGCAAATACCAGTAAGAGCCCGAACCGCCACTATCCACATTACTGGTCGCATTCTTTTTATTGCGACCCACGGGGTGGTCAGTGGCAAAAAATGGTTTGCCGTCATAACATTTTTCAGTGCGCCCCCTCGCCAACAAACTAAATACCAGCTGATCGGGATGCCGTTTCGCGCTGAAACCCAACTCCTGCATCAAAGGCATGTATACTGCGTATTGATCATCTTCAATGTCGTCTCGTGACACGGCAACGGTAGCCTCATATTTTTTATTGCTAATCGTGTAGTTGTGTTGTGTGACATCCCGCAATACCCGGTCGCCGACCCATTCCCGCAATTGCGGAAATTGCCCCAACCAGTTGTAAGACTGCGTCTGAGTGGTGGATGTCATCGAAGTCGCCACCTTGTCATAATCGCTCGACGCATCGCGAAAAGAGGCATTAAATGCCGTAGTAAACGCCGTCTTTAGCCCATTCAGATTTTGCTGATTAATAATCATTGTCCTGCTCCTCTCTTAAATAATTTGAATCCAAACACCATCGCTGTCTACCTGAACGATTTTGCCAGCAATACTGCTCCCAGTCGCCAAAGTATCCACCGTTTGATCGTCCACCATGTACGCATTGCCGCCTATGTCCGATCGCTCTACAATATTGGCACCAGTGACATTGTCAAACTTGAAGACACCGCGCCGCACCTTCACAGTCAGCGCACCATCCACACCGCCCGTATTATTGACCGCCTCTTGAGCCACGCCTACAGCCGTTTTATTTACGGCATCGGTCGCTGGCTCGGCGTAACCGCGATTGTCCAAAGCCACCAGCGCACCCGCATAAATGCGACTGCCGCCATCTACCTGATACACAAATTCATCACCCGGACGCTCATCAGTATATCTATCTTGTGTTAAGGCTACCATCGTATTCTCCTCCTAATTAAGCCGCTTGTGCGGGCTGTGAATCATTTTTTAGCGGCAAAGGCTTGCCGGCCTTGGTCGTGGCAAACGCTTCAGGCGATGTGCCTGTATTCGCGCAAATGGCGAGTTCATCATCGGTCAAGCCATGGTTTTCGCCATCTTCCGGCGGCGCAACACCGCCAGTTTGCAGTCTCGCTAAAGCTGCAATCGCTGGCGTCTTGCTCATATACTCCTCAAAGGCTTGTTGATCTTTTTGGCACAGCGCCAGCGCCCATCCTTCTTGGGCGGGGACCAATTTACCCGCATCCATCGCCGCCGTGACCAATTCTTTTGCTGTGCGCTCACGCGCCGCCATTTGTAACTCAGCCACTTGTTTTTTAATCCCCTCAAATGTTTCAATCGGGACGTATTGCGATAGATCCACATCAACGCAGGCCGGCGTTTGATTTTGCGCCACACTGGTTTCCGCAGCCGCGATTAAATCTTCGTTTTTCGCATCATCTTTAATGCCAAAAATAGAACATAATTTTTGCAAAACTTCTTCGGTCTTCATAACATTTTCCTCATTCAAAAATGGACTTAAATCTAAACTCGCCGCTTTGACCTCCGGCAGCATTGACATTGCTGGATCATTGACCAGCGCAGCATTTACTACTCCCATCACATTGCCCTGTCTATCGTGCAACAACACTGGTGAAATATAACGATATTCCTTGTCTTTAATCGCCGCGGCTGCCTTTTCAGTCCAATCCACATGCAAAAACAACCCTTCCCCCGGCACATACTCAGCTTTCGTCACCCAACCCGCGGCGGGTACCGGTCCAGCCTTCTCCATCGCTTTTAATGATTGATGGGAATAATCAATCTGCATTTTGATTCGGCGTGTGTTTATCTGGCTAGCAATTTTGTGCCCCATTTCGGGAGTCAATTCAAATTGATCGCCCTGCGATGGCTTCCGTCCATCATTTAACGAAAACTTGCCGGCGGGTACAACAAGAATGCGCGCACATTCGCTGGACGATATATCATCTATTGCCTGCACTGCGCAGGAAACAAAAGTGGAATCCGTTAAATGATTTGCCCGTGCGGATGGGTTCATTGCAGCATAATTGTTATGTTCGGATGTATCCATACCCGCCACATTACCACATAAAGGCGGACATGTAACAGGGGGATAGATGTCCGCTTTTTCTTTTAGAAAATGCAGGTGAATATTGCGATATAGGTAGATTTTAGGGGATATTAAATCATTACCCCCTACTCTAAAATCACTCTACGGCGATTTTAGAGCCCCGTTTGTTTTGTGATTAGGATGAAATTTGCAGTTGTGGCATAAAATTCCAAGTTTTGCCGCGGTATGTCCTGCCGTTAGTTTTTTTATTACGTTTAATTTTATCGCCGCCCCAAGTTCCCCATTGTTTAAAAAAGAATGGAATGTCCAGTTTACAGCACTGACGATAAACGTTATCTACCCAATCACGCTCCATCAGTCTTGCCTTGTTACCACTTTCACCGCCCACGATCACCCAGTGAATACCATGCAAATTAACTTCTCCAATGTCTTCCAGTAGTGGTTCAACCGATAAAAATCTGGTTATTTTCCACAGAAGTGCCCAGCCAAGCATTTTTAGGAACATCTTTATTCGCAAAATACTTCTGCATTACTTTTGGGCGTTTGGTAAGAATCTGATAAGTGTGATGAGGGGCGTGGCGAATGGTTGCCATTACCTGTGTAATAAAATCAAATGGCACGCGTGGGTGAAACAAATCGCTCATAGAATTAACAAAGTACATCGTTGGAATTTTGCGTTTTAACGGTTGATTCAGGCGATCTTCATGACAAGTTATAGCAAAACCGTTCTGGTAACCATTAACACCCATAGATTTGAGGCGTTTGGACAGCGTTTCCGCATAGCAGTACTTGCACCCTGCGGATATTTTAGTGCACCCCGTGACTGGGTTCCAAGTCTTTTCTGTCCACTCTATGTTTGACATTAACTCAGTTTTATTCTTAATTGCCGATTAATAGTAATTATCTTGTCACCTGAAGATTTCTTACTTTCTATTGTAATAGATTTTTCTTTTTTCAAACTATACCCCTATGCTCTTAGTCTAATCTGTTTGGATTACCTTGCGGTTTACTGACTGCCTTAATGACCATTTTAAATCGTCTACCTGTAATGAACAATCCCAGAAATGATATTGCCAACACGCCTACGCTTAGATTCCAAAAATACCTTTCATCCAAAAAAAAGGATATGAAACCTACCACCATAGATACAAAAAAGCCACAGCCTGTCCAATAAAATGAATTTAGTAGGCTAGAAAAATGCCCCGTTTTTTTTAAGTTGTTAGCAATGATGTTATTACTAAACGCAGCTAAAATAGATACGCTACTCACAACGAAACCCAACAGAGTACCTGCCAACGTAAAAACTCCCACAAAAAAGGAATGGATATGTTCTTCATTGATCCAGCTATCTGGAATACCCCAAGGTAATGCAACTAAAGCGATTCCGAGCAGGACGGATAATTTATTCACTTTTCCCTAAAATATTATTGATTTTTTTTTTGAATTTATTTAACTCTTGTTTTATAGCCTCAAACACTTTCTCTTTGATAGGATATCTCCCCTCACCCGAAATTTCAATTGTTGTGCGTACCCTATCTCCGAATAGATCAACAACATGGGGTATGTTATCTGCGTCAATAAACTCTACCTTTGATTGTGAGGGTTTTTCTTTGCAATACTCTGTGTGGCTACGCAAAAATTCTTTTGCAGCTTCTGCCAATATTTTTTTTTCTATATTTTCACCTCTACTAGCAGCTTGTGCTGCTATGGTTAATTCCATTGCCCCTGTTTCCGTAATGAAATCCAATATTCGATTACGCCATAAATTCTTGCTATCTTTTTTTATGGAATGAATATTAGTCGGACGAGCAATCTTGATATTGAATTTCTTCATACGCACTGAATCGTCGTTCAACATTTTATAAAATTTTTCCTCCATAATTGGGTTGAACTCAATGTTACTTTCTCTATTTAAACACGACAAATACTTGGCAAATACACCTATGGCCGTGCCTACTTGGTGCATCTGGTATGCTAAAACCTTGTTATCTAATTTGAATAGAAAATGTGTTTTCTCTATAAGATATTCGTCTTCATCTAGTGGAATGTCCATTTCTTTGTCTGCTTTTGGTTTTCCTTTCTTGGGTAGATTATCATTCCGATATTTATTGATGATTCCACTAACTATATTGTTATTATTAGAAAGATCTCTAATCTTAATAATATAATCTTCATAGACCTGCGGGGGAAATTTATTTTCATACTGTTTATATTCTTTAAAAAACTGTACTACGCTATCACTTCCTTGGTAAAAATCAATTTTTATCTTAACCATTTTATTATGCATGGCTTCCCCCCTATTAAGTTATTGAAATGATAATTAACTAGAACGACGCTTCTAAATATATATTGTCAATAAATATATCACAGCCAACGACCGCGCCACACGATTGTGCCGATGATGTGGTCGTGGCGGTTGGGTGCAAATTCTATCGTCTGATATTCGGGGTTGTCGGATTGCAAGTGCCAGTCGCCTGCTACGGTTTGCTGTAGGCGTTTGATGACCAGGTCGTTCTGATTGATGCGTGCCGCAACGACTCGTCCGACTTTCAGCGAGTTGCGGCGGTGATTGACCAGGACAATGTCGCTATCTTTGAATGTCGGGTACATGCTATCGCCCATCACTTCCACTGCGCTGACTTGACCAGGGGTGAGTGAATGTTTGCGCATCCACTCGCGGCGGAAGGCTATCATGTGGGTGGGGTTCTCGTCCTCCGGTGCCGCCGCACCTGCGCCCGCAGCGAGCATCACTGGCAGTTGCGGCACAAGGACGTGGTCGGCATCGTCCGGATCCATGGCTACCGCAGTGGGTTCGTTGTCAATGGTGCGGGGGGGGCCGATGTAGAACTCCAGGCCGAGTGCACGACTTGCTCTCGCCAACGTATCTGCGCGTACTGATCGGCCATCAATAATACTTCTAAGTTGGCCGATAGGGATATGCGATTGAGTGGCAAATGCCCTTAACCCTATTTGACAGACCTTTTCTCGTATTTTTTCTCTAAGATTTTCAATTTCACCTATAAATCGTGTCATATTTAACATTGTATAGTATTGCGCTAATATAAATGCTTGACATTTTGTG
>JAHRAO010000046.1 GCA_020027215.1 Gammaproteobacteria bacterium | reverse complement strand
TAAAAGGTATAGATACAAATTGTGTGACCGCGAGCACTGTAAAAAATTTATCTTTTATCACATCAGCATCAAGAACAAAAGTAATTAAATCATTGCCATGATCAATAACACCTTCTACCGCCGAATCATTGAAACCGACTGGTGTATTAGAAATCATTAAACGGAAATTGACACTATTGAACCCCGCCGTAGGTAACCCCAGCGTGGCAATATCAAAGGTCAGGGTAATTTTGTCACTGATCCCTGAAGGGCTAGAGGCACTAGAAATGACATTATCGCTTCCGTTCACCCGAGCAAACCAAGTGCGGGGCGACCAAATTGGTGTTGTTCCGGCATTAGGGTCAGTTGCAGATCCGGGGAATCGTCCACGTGGGTCTCCGTCTGGACGCGCAAAATCAGGAAGTCCTCCATTAGAAAAACCATCGTTATGTGCGACAATGAACGATGTGTTATCGGCATTCAACATATCGTTAGGAGCAAAGCCACTTTCAATACGCAAGCCGGCACTATGACCCACAGTGATCGCATCTAATAAATTGACTCTGATGACTCCAGACAAATCAAATCTAGCTCGGCTCTGAGCGTTTACCGTATTGCGATTGGGTACTTCATAAATATTAGGCATCCCCGCAGGAAACTGCGGATCGTTAGTGTCGGGCTCTCCATTCGTTGTCGAACCCAGTAAATCCAAATTCCATTTGGCGGATAAATAACTTGAAATCATTAAACGTTCACTTGTCGACAAATAACGAGAAAACACGATGAATTCATGGAAGTTTCCTCTCAACCCTTGTCCATGGGTAGGCTGTTCGTACCCCAACACTATGCGACTACGGCTGTCACCATCTACCACTGTATGACCAACATTTACCGCATGACCCGTTTCATCCGACACCAAAAGGTCACCATTACGAAGGATACGCTGGGTATTATTAGCGGCACTATTCACCAAATTCCACAAATAAGTTCTATCAAAAGTACTATTTGTTCCGGGCATGATCCCCCCGCTATCGCGGGATGGGAAACCAGAATTATTATCCATTGCACTGATCGTCATATCCCATGGCGCAGGCATCCGCCTCCCCGTAAAGGATTGCAAACCGCCCACATCAAAACTGACATGTGTTCCCGCTGGGTCATTAGGATTACCGCCAGAGGCATTACCACATGCGGTCCCGCTAAAAAAACCAAAACAAATCGGCACATGAAACAAAACCCTATTCGAGCCAGTCCCTCCACCATCAACATTTGCTGCTAAATCAAAGGCAGTGGTTCGGTTCGCCACTGCTGAAGCGCCGCCTCTTGATTGATAAACGAGAAAAATATCAAATTCTCCGTGAGAGCCGTTCATCATTGCTTTTTTAGTAGAGAGATACTCGCATCGCGCATTAGCATCATGACAACCTAGATCAGGATCCGCATCGGGCCAGAGAAGCACACTGGGAAGCTGATACGCTGAATTGGCACGTATTGTCCTCACTCCAATTTGGAGTAAACCGAGATTATAGACACTTCTGGAGACATTAGGGCGAAATTCTTGTCCGGTTGTTAAGGTAGTATCCAACGGAGATGCTGGATACAAATTTAATCCGTTCCCCGACTTATCCCGCCACGGCATAGTGGCAGATATAGTACTACCCGCCACCATCGATGCCAGAGTAACAATGTCTCCTGTACCTTGTAAATCCATAGCGTCAACCCAAAAACGCAATATATTTGCATTTATATCAGTACTGTGAATGTCGCCGGCAATATCCACCACGATAGAAGAAGTAGAAGGGATCATTTGTGTGTTTCCCAACGAAGAGAAACACAGAAAACCCAAAGCAATCGCTACTCTTGAAAAAAAATTACCGATAGAGCGGATCATATCTCTCATCTATCAATTATCTTCCTTTGCCCAAAAACCAATTCACCGTCACCATACTAGCATCGGAGCCGTATTGTTCGTAAGCCAAACGAACAAACCAGTGGGTTGCTGTCACCAGGTCCCATTGCACGCCAAAAACCGCTTGATTTTTATTATCTTCAGCAAGCGTGCCACCAGTCCAATTAACATTTTGGCGCGCATAACCTAAAAACAATTGCCAATGCCAATCTATTTCTAATTCACTCCCTTTACGCCAATTCCATGATGGTTTTGGCAAGCGATAACTCAACCCAATACCCGATTCGCTATAATCGTATACACTTTCTCCCTCTTTTCCCGTAATGACACCTTCACCCAAATTGGTGTGAAAAGCCTCTAGGCTCCACAGAGGAGAAAAACGAAATCCGAGAGAATAACGTATGGATCGCGAGCTATCATCGGCGATCCGAAATGTACCAAATGCATTCGGAGCAAAACGCGATATCCCCACGCCAGCGCCGCCATAAAGATTTGACCATCGACTGTTTTCCTTCTCGTGTGCGGGCAACCATTCTTCCCATACCGCACTATCACTATGCGCCGTGGCAGATGCAAACAAAAATGCAACCAATGCCAACAATATTGAAATCGAGCGGCGTAATCGCCACCATGCCAATAGTAAAAGACCTAACACACTCATCACACCTATTTTACCTCCACCTATCAAACCTGTTTTAGCTCCACCTTCAGTTGATCCCGCCGACACACCGGACACGGGGATAGATCCCACACCAGCTGAATTAGCCACCTCTCCATTCATCAACCCATCTCCATCATTGATACCGCCATCGGCAATACTCACTCGCACACACAAATGCCCAGCAGTTAATCCATTTGCATTATTCCACACTTCGGCATCTGCCGAAGGGCACTGTCCGGCTTGTCCAGCCACCGATACAACTCTATCGCCATTACTGGAATCAAATTCCTGCCAGCTCAATCCCGAACGATATTTTCTATACTCTGGACGCGGTGGCAGTCCAGACAGCATCGGCAACACTATATTCACCCGCCCACCGACATCGGGCAAATCCGTCACCACAAAATCGTATATACCCGCCGATTCTACTGGAGCGTTGACCGCCACTTGGGTGGGATTGGTCTCTGCGGCACCGTCATTGCCAAAATTACGGATATCCGCCAAACCAACTGCCGCCGCATAGCTGTTTTCTTCTGTGCTGGGCATACTTGACGCCAAAGCGATCATGCCCAAGCGGAATTTCACCGCAAAATCACTAGATAATAAATAATTGATCGCATCGGGTATGAGTGCGCCAGCCACTCTTCGCCCCTGCAACAAAAATGCGTTATCAGTCAATGCATCTATGTAGTTAGGAATGCCGTCCATATCGTTATCAAACAATCCTTCATCTCGATCCAATATGCCATCCCTATCCGTATCCGTTAAACCGAGAGAAACGGGTCGTGGCAATACGCGTAGCAAAGTGCGGGTGCGGATGCTGTCACCTCTATTATTGATGGCCCTTACCGAAACGGGGTATGATCCCGCATCTAAGGTGATCGCTGACGGCTGGAGAATGGATATCACATTAACTTCAGAAGGAGGTGAAAGGCGCAGAGAAGTCCCACTCCAATCATAATTTAAGTTCGCCCCTTGCTGTGGATCGTTACCAATGGCGCGAATGAGTAAGTCTGGAATATCGCCTATGGCAATGCTGGTCACCGGCTGGTCGCTTTGAAACATCATTAAACGCACAGTGGGGATAAGTCCACTCCGAAAAACTGTTACTGACAAAGTCGTTTTTTCGCCGATTACTACCCTATTTTCATCGCCGGGTTGGAGGTTACGTGGGTCTTTCACATAGCGATTCACTGTGGTACCAGAACTATCTATCACTGTATCGGTAGTATAAAAAGCAAATATCTGCATGCCTTCACGGTTACCAGCGGTAATTGCCAACGATCCTTCACGAGATCTTTGGGGAAACTCTAAATTTAATGGTTGTCCTATTTCTATCTCGGATAATGTAGTATCGGTCGTGACATGCACCGTCACCGCGTAAGTAGAGTTATTATCCACTCGATCACCACTTAACATTGCCTTAATTCGTAGACGCCGCTGCTCGCCTATTCTTTCATCAGTGGAGAAATTAATATACGGAATAATATTGATCGTTTGGGTCACCGCCCCATGCAGAGGCCAATTACCATCACTATCCACCGCAATCCACCACAAACGATTTTCTCCGCTCGGTAACATTAATCTACCGTTCTCTATCCGCGGTTGTGCACACACCATCGCATAATGTGTGGGTAGCGTATTTTGGCCACACAAAGACCCTTTGCGCAAATACGCCTCTACCTGTAATGGAGTGATGCCATCGGTTGCCGTAGCAGTAAAACCTGCAGAAGTATAGAGCCCTGCAGATACTAAAGTCATTTCAATCGGTGCAACGGACACAACTGGGCGCACATCTTCACCGATGATTTCTCTAGCGCTCGCTTGATCAACCGGCAACCCTAACGCCACTTCTACTCCATCGGGTATGCGGTTATTATTAATATCGGTTGCTTGATTAATAAGGGTAATACTTCCCGGCGCGCCAGGAACAGAAAGCAAATACCTTTCGACATCATCCGACAAACCGTCTCCATCGCTATCGACCGCATCACCATCTGCATCTGCTAAATGATCGGCAAGTCCATCTGCGTCCATGTCTATCGCGCGCGTCGTACTAAAACTAATTCCACTCGCATGATAGAACCCTGTGTTGGGCGCACCATCTTCAACTGACACAGTTATATAGTAGATGCGCAGGGGCAGTAAATCTCCTATAACCAAAGAATTGGTATTGGACACCACAAATGATTGAATGGACTCAATAGCCATCAAAAAGTCATTGCGCTCGGACACGGTATAGGTAGGAGAAAATGTAAACGCTGAAGTGGATATAAATACGCGATACACTAAATTATTAGACGATGTGCGATCATCAGTCGCTAAATCCCAGCTAACATCTACCGTCCCGCCAGTAATATTACTCAGCTGTAGATTATCTCGCCCAGTCGGCGGTGAAGTATCCTCTGTAATGACTAGCGATACTGTCGCACCGCCTGCTGCAACAGTTGCCGCCCCTTGGATTGAAAAAACAGATACACTTAATCGTTCGTCATCTGTTGATTCACTATCTCTCACCGATTGCACTAAGAAAGCAGCAGTTGTTTGTTCGGCGTCAATATTGATTAACAAATGCCCTGAACTGTTGACGGTTAGGGGAGCCTCTTGCAAATCTAATACTCTATAATCATCCGATTCAGCACTAGAATTATCTGCCACACCGAATGCCATTGCCACGCTAATCAAGGACGAGCTTCCTCCGCTCAATGTTATATCAATGCGCGCCGTTGCCGATGTCTCAGGAATAATTTCGGGCGCAAGAGATAAATTAATTTCCGGCACGCCTTCATTATCGGCAATGGTAATACTTGCTTGCGCCGAAGTGCTTAAATAATTAGCTCCCTGCACACTCTCTTCTATAATTTCTAATACTAAATTTTCATTGCCTTCATAAACGATATCATCGATCGCGCCAACAACTATGCGCGCCGAAGTCTGAAAAGGCATAATCCGCACCTGTGTTAAGGACGCTGGTTGATATTCTACTAATGAGGTGCCGCTCGTAATTTGCAAATTATAGTCATTTGATGACACTGTATTATTGATGGCGGTACGCAACCGGGCGGATGCTACCGAAGTAGATGGATTACTCAAAGTGAGGTTAAAGTAGCGAGTCATGGTTGCATTTTCTGGGTATACCGCCATCGCATCAGCTGCTATACCGATAATCGGGCGATCATTATCGTTGGTGACCGTTAATTGAACAGTATCAATCATTGCCACAGCGAAATTGCTGTCTAACGAGGAAATACTATGTGTAAGCATTAATTGCCGGTCTCCCGTATACAAATTATCATCCACAGATTCAACGACAATCGTACGCGTGCCAACCGCCGATATATCAGGGGATAAAGTCAAAGTTGCCACTCCGCCACTAACGTTGACGTCTGATCCAGAAAAATTTATTCCCGTAATATTATCGACGGTAATCGTGACTGTCGCCTGAGGAACCGCAATGGACCTCAATGTATAAGCCGCTGTCGAACCTTCTGCCACCGAAAGGGTTAGCGGGGTCACATCAATTTGCGCCACATCTGTATTTATTATAGAAACGGATACATCTCTCGGCGCTAATGTGTCATACGGATTTGCTGTGGTGAGCGTTGAATTAATACTAATCGTGATGCTTGCCGTATCATCGGTAAGAAATATATCATCAACTGCGGTGAGCACCACCGGTTGCGCAAAATTATAGCTGGCGGCATTAAAAACGAGTGTTCTCGGTGCTACCGTTACTTCTGCTTCATTGTCGCTGGCAACTTGCACAATCACGGTACCGATGCCCGGGGAAAGGGTGAGCGCAACATCAATAGATCGTTCAGTATTTTCATCTATCTGCACACTATTGGTTGAGATATTAAAGTCGCCGAAATCATCATTAGTGAGATTAACCGTGACTCGGCGTGTACTGACATTTAAGTATGAGGTTGGTCCATCCACTATGCCAATAAAAATACGCTCAATATCATCATACACAAAATTATCATCCACACCAGTGACCATAATATTGGCGGGATTGGTATCATCCAATGATAGAGTGAGCGGACTCACGCTGACATTAGCGGTGCCATTTTGCGGAACGATGGCGAGTTGGACTGGCGAACTCGCTTCAACAGCAACATTAAGGCGCACTGCAAATGTGCCCACCCCGCCATTTTCATTTACAGTAAAAGTAGCGGGTGTCGCCGTGATACCCGCCACATCATCGTCTACTATAGATACCATGGTTTCTTGTGACGGCATTGAATCAAATCCATTATCTGTCGTCCTGGCGGGGTCTACTGTAAGCGTTACCTTGCCACTATCTACACGTCTAAAATTATCGTCTACTGCGGTGACAGTCAGAGTAGTGAATTGATTCCAATTGTCGTGCGTAAAAGTAACATCTGCGAGCGATACACTCACTTCGCTTGCCGCCATACCCACTGTATTCAATACAACGACTCCTCCCATCCTTGGGCGAGCAGTTAAGCGCACCTGCATCGTGGTGCTCGTGTTTTCAGTTATATTCAAATTAGCTGGCACTCGTAAAAAACCAGGGTTATCTTCGTTCTGCACCGTGACATTGACCGATGTCGTCAATCCCTGGTATTGTAAATCCATTACTGATGCAGTGCTTAACATCAGTGCATTAGCACCGCTATAAATAATGTCATGCACTTCTCGGTCATCAACTCCTACGAGAGTCACGGCTTGAGCAACATCCCAATTAGAAGGGGTAAAGGTTAATTGTGATTGACCCGCTCCAGTGAATTCAACGACAAAATCCCTCGTACTCGGCTGCATAAATGCAACATCCACTGATCCAGACGGTTGGGAACTCAAACTCACATTGATTACCGATCGCCCAGCGCGCTCTTGCACAGATACATTGGTTTGATCAACATCAATGCCTCGCGAATCATCGTTAGTTACTGTAAGCATAAGAGTTGTTTGCGTCAGTGATTGGAAAAAATGGTCTAATGTATTCGGAATCAAAGTTAACACGGCTATCGGATTAGGGTCCGCCGAATTATTCGGCACCCCCGTCACGGTGATAATTGCTGTAGATTCCCAGAAAAACCGTTGGATTTGCACACTGGTCGTTGCGAGAGACACTACCGTTGATGCATGATTGATGACAGTATAAAAAACGGGATTGGATTCCGGCGCAGCACTGAGTTTAATGCGGATATCACTTTGCCCCGCTTCCTCGCTAATTGTATTCACCGATAAACTGATCGTAGATCCCGCTGTATCGTTGTCACCAAAAGTAAATATTTCTTGTTGTGTGCCACTTTCTGCTGCACCGGCACTCACCGAAGCAATATCCACTACAATCATTTCTTGCATTTCGGGGAATGGATCCTCAATTAAATGAATAGGGAGTTGTGCATTCGCCTGTCCCGTCCCAATTTGAACATCTAGAGGCAGGATATAATCTTGACCATTGTCTACTCCTCCAGTACGCAATATAGTCGTTCCCGCTGCGGTGACCGCTAAGTTCACAGTCACCGTGCTCGGGCTTAGAACATTGAGCGCGAAAGTCAAGGTCTCCGTATCGCCTTCCATTAAATTATTACCTGAAGCCGCCATTGTCACCAACAAAGGAACATTGAGTGTGAATACTTTGCCAGTTCCAGTACTGCTTCCAGCATCATCACGTAATAGGTCCGCATCTATAGTAAAACGCACTTTATCGCCCGGTAAATACTCACTGCTCGCCGAACTCACCATGTAATTCTGCACATCAATATCGCCAGCCACCGTTCCTATCAGTAAATTATACGCCCCGGTCATTGTCGGAGTGGATATAAAATTAAAACCAATTTCTTTTAGATCAAATTCCAGCACAATTTGATCATTTGATCCGACAGAACCATCTGTTCCGCGCGGATAGGCATACCAATTCTTATTGGCAAATATACCCGATATCGTTGCAGTGCGGGAAGAACTGCGGCTATTATTATCATGCGCTATTGTCAATGTATCACTGTCGTTCTGTAGAAATCCATTTGTGCTGGCCACATTGCGCAAAACTAAGCCACCTATAGAAATTTCTTCCCGCGTTTCGCCATTCACTTGGGCGATACCGGTTAAGTCGTGGCGAAAAGGCGACACAGGTTGGCCGGTTCCATTTGAACGATCGTAAATCAATAAATTAGAATTGAACAATGGCAATCGCCACTTAAAGCCTAAATAATTACTCAATAACAAATTTTCTGCAGCATTCAGGGTGCGCGAAAAAACCATAAATTCGTAGATTGTCGCTTGCAAGCCCAAGTCAACCCATCCTACTACATCAGAGGAATTCCCCAGTATTACACGAGAACCAGTATAATTTATCCCTCCAGACGCACTGACTGTGGACGTGACCAATTCAAATCCTCTATCGGCAATGGTTAAGGTATCGGAAGCCACGCTAGCGCCGAAACGAGCAAATTGCAATACTGACCCACCAAACGGAGTTAACGCTTCAGTTTGTACTCCATCTGTGGTCGGTGTGAAAGTATCGTCACTATTAAATGCAAAATACGCTCGCCGCTGATTCTGCCCAGATCCGGCAATTGCTGGAGCAACTTTATGCTGTCCTCCCGCTTGATCGCCATGTAAATCAAACAAAGTAGTCCCCATACTGTAGTTACCATTCGGCAGATTCGGATCATTGACGAGCATACGAAATACGACATAAGTGTCCACTTCTTGATGTGTACCGCTGAGCACAGCATCCGAGGCCGTTTTCAAGGCATGCACACGGTCAAAAACCACTCCCGTCCGTCCGTCAATAGTTGAATAAGTGACAGTGCCGCTCACCGTATCAAAATCTGCTCCATTGCCAGATTTATCTCGCCAAATTGTGCCGCCAGCAGTGAAAGCCCCCACAGTCGATGGAATACCCGCGGTGGTAGTGATACTTGTACCATCTACCCACACACGTAATGTGTTGGATGAAACAGCAGTGCCAAAAGCCACACCCGCCAAATCCTCCACAATTGAAGCCATAGCGGACGACGCAAAGCCAAACAACAAGCAATAGATCAGGCTATTGCGTATAATCAATGTTGTCAATTTATTTTGTTACCTTTTCCCGTATTGTATTCTTTGTGTTTTGTATTCTAAAACTGCCATAGTCTAATTTGATGCACTAAACTTAATGTATTCTACATTATTACCGCCATATTTTTCTGTAAAATATTCCCCTCATTATACAATATAAAAGATTTACCTGACCATATAAAGTCAATATTGAACTATCCACACCTCCACCTATAATATTGCGATGGTTACATGAACCCATCTCTCGCACCCATGAGTAGACGCTTTATCGCAATGATCTACGATGGTCTATTCATTATGGCATTCTCTATTTGTGTTGTTGCCTCAATAGTAACGGCAATGGGTATGATGCATGTCCCCATTCAGTCATCGGAACCACTGATACCCAGCATGGTGGTGCAAGGAATCGTATCGGGAAGTGCTTTCTTTTTTCATATAGGTTTTTGGGTCACTGTTGGTCAAACGCCCGGGATGAAAGTATGGCGGTTGCGAGTTGAGAACGTGGATGGCTCATTACTCTCTGTGCGTCAAGCATCTTGGCGGTTTATCGCAGCTTGTGTGTCATTCCTCTGTTTAGGCATGGGATATTGGCTCAACTACCGCACGAGTTGGCACGATCGTTGGTCACGGTCGCGTGTTGTGATCGTTACTTAGTATGATCACGAAAAAAAGGCGAGCGCACGCTCATTTTGTCCTTTAGTGGCTGGCGGTTTGCTGACGCCAGACTAAACAATTATATAAAAATTGAGATAAAAATATATTGCCCGATTCTTGATTATATCCAACACTCAAAGTCTGCGCATTTGGCAATGAAGTCGTTTTTATCTGCCGAATATCTACGACCGCACTCGTTTTCACATCACGATACAGACACACGGTCATGGTCAACTTTGGCAATGTCCACCCATGTCTATCAATTTGAATATATTTTGTATAGCGCGAATTTTTAATGGTCTTAAAATTTACTACTATGTTGCCACAAAAAAATATAAAGTGGCGATCCTTGATTTGTGGGGTTAAAATAGCGACTAACAAAGTGTAATTATAATCACAATAAAATAAATGGGGTAATGGGCATTCCCTATTTATCTGATGCAAATTCATTGAGCAGATCATGATTTATCACTTATAATTAAATTTTAATCATATCATAAGTATGGCGAACACAATCAAGAATTTATTATGAAATATATTGCACCTTTTCAGTGGATCATTTTAGTAAATAGCATCTGGTTTTCATCTGCACACAGTGAAAATTTATTAGATATTTACCGTCTAGCGCAAAAACAAGATGCACAATTCCAAGCAGCACAAGCGAGGTATCGGGCAGCAAATGAATTACCGAAACAAGCGCGCTCGGTATGGCTTCCTGGCCTTTCAGCTCAAGCGGGATACACACAATCAGACACAGATGTGAATAATCAGATCGCAGCGCGCGCGGTGAATATCGGTGGAAATATGCAAACCTTTAACAATAGCCAGCAAGGCAAGAGTAAGAGCACCGCTTACAGATATAGTGCCACAATTGAACAATCTATTTTTTCGTTGGCAGCAATTCATGGCTCAAGACAGATCAACTCTCTGCATAAACAACGCATGGCGGAATTTGAAATCGCCAAGCAACAATTTTTAATGCGGGTTGCCAATTATTATTTTTCTGTGCTCCGCAATCAAGCAAATTTGCTCTCTGCTTACGCGGAAAAAGAAGCCATTCTCCAGCAATTTGATCAAATCAAAAAACGGTTTGAAAACGGTTTAGCTTCTTTTTCTGAAATGCAAGAAGCGCGCGCAGCATATGATTTATCCATCGCCAATAGCCTATCGCACAAAGCAAATTTAGGCCGATCCTACGAATCACTCCGTACTATTAGTGGCGTGATTTCACCTCTCTTAGCCGACCTCACTACAGATTTTATGCCTCAAATTCCCGAACCACACAATAACAAACACTGGGAGAGCATGAGTCAAAAGTATAGTCCCGCCATCAAGCAAGCGTACTATGCAGTGGAGGTAGCACAACATAATGCCAATGTCAAAAAATATGCTTTTGCGCCGATCATTAACGGTAGCATTAGCTACAATCGCAATGAGTCCAATGGTGAAGAAATAGGAACATCTTTTGACAACTACTCGCAAGGATGGGCATCGCGTATTAACTTGAGCATTCCCTTATTCGGTAATGGACGCATTTCTGCCGATCGGCGACAAGCATTTCAGGAATATCTGGCAGCGACAAACAACTACCAACATCTCCAGCGCGAAACAGCGCGCCTCGTTCACTCCCATTACTTAAACTTAGAGATAGGTATTGCCCGTATCAATGCCTTTGCCCAAGCAGTATCCTCAGCCAAAGATGCACAAAAAGCAATTCAATCTGGATACAAAGCGGGCACCCGTGATATTGTCGATGTGCTCAATGCACAGCGCTCCCTTTCACAAGCCGAACGCGATTATGCCAATGCACGCTACGATTTCCTCGTCAATACGCTCCGTCTCAAACAACAAGCCGGAGTTTTAAATGAAAAAGATCTTTCCACTCTCAACGAGTGGCTCGTGTTGCCCGAACCGGCATAATTTTGTTCCGTCTCCTATTTCTAACCCTCGTTGTGGCGTGCATTTTACTATGCACCACAGGGTGCGGGCAAACAGGACATTTACATTTGCCCGAAGAAACGGCCATCACAAAATGAGTACTTTCATTTATCGCGACCACACCCTATATGCCGAGCAAGTATCGGTTGCCGAGTGTGTGCGTCAATATGGGACACCCCTCTACATTTACTCCCAATCGGCGCTCAGTAATAATTATTTCGCCTACGCACGAGCGCAAGAACGCATTAAGGTATGCTACGCAGTAAAAGCCAACAGTAATATTCGGGTACTCAACATTTTAGCGGGGTTAGGATCTGGTTTTGACATCGTCTCGGGCGGCGAACTTGCGCGGGTCATCCGTGCAGGCGGCAATTGTCGCAATGTTGTTTTTTCTGGGGTGGGGAAAAGTAGTCGCGAAATTTGTGCCGCTTTACAAGCCGACATTTTATCGCTTAATGTCGAATCAGAAATGGAATTGGACGCCATTGCCGACTGTGCACGCCACACCCATATCCAAGCCCCCATATCTTTCAGAATCAATCCAAATATAAAAGCCGCTACTCACCCACACCTTTCTACCGGAAAAGAAAGCGATAAATTTGGTCTTCATCCTGAACAGGCATTGGCGCTCTACGAAAAAGCGGCAGGACAAAAAGAGTTGTCAATAGTCGGGATAAGCAGTCATATTGGCTCGCAAATTTTCAAAGCAGCTCCGCTAGAACAAATGCTCAATGAACTGTTAGATATTGTCGATCGTCTCAAGGCAAACGGTATTGCCTTAAAACTGATCAATGTCGGAGGTGGATTAGGCGTGTGTTACCGCGATGAACAACCACTCTCTATCGGTCAATACATCTCTACTATTGAGAAAAAAATTGCGGGGCGCGATCTCACTTTATTAGTTGAGCCAGGGCGTTCTATCGTCGCCTCCGCAGGAATATTAGTCACACAGGTGCAGTACATCAAAAAAAGTGCCACCCATAAATTTGCGGTGGTGGATGCGGCAATGAACGATTTCATGCGTCCTATCCTTTACAACAATTTCCATAAAATTAGCACTGTGCAGGAGGCGCATCCGCGTAAAAAATTGCCGTACCACATAGTAGGCCCTATATGCGAAAGTGCGGATTTTTTCGGAAGCAATTATATGCTCGCTCTTGCCAGCCAAGATTTATTGGCGATCCATGATACAGGTGCCTATGGATTTACAATGAGTTCTAACTACAACAGCCGACCGCGTGCTGCCGAAGTAATGGTGCACGGAAAGGAACACATGCTCATCAGAGAGCGTGAAACACACGATTCGCTATGGCACAATGAATGGGCGCCTGCGCAATGAATTTCTGTAAAATGCACAGCCTAGGGAACGATTTCGTTATTATAGATCAGTTACAGCAAGACATATCACTTGCGACAAGCGATATGACATCTATTACCGATCGCCGATTCGGCATAGGTTGCGACCAATTGCTGGTTATTGCCCCACCACACCAACCCCATAACGATTTTCACTGCACTATCTACAATGCCGACGGAAATCTTGCCGAGCAATGCGGCAATGGTATTCGCTGTGCGGCGGCTTTTTTATACGACAATACTTTCACCACCAAAAAACAATTTGTCATTGAAACTGCTGGGGGGGAAGTTACTGTCAAACGAGTCCATTACCGACAATGGCAGGCAACCTTACCCCCGCCACATTTTGACCCTCAGTCTATTCCGATTAACACGCCACACACACAACTCACATACGCTATTGATATCAATCATACAAATTATCATATCGCCTGTGTGTCGGTAGGCAATCCCCATGCGGTGATTTTTGTGCGCCAACACGAACAGATTGATCTCAATGCTATTGGCGCCTCCATAAATCGCCACAAATTTTTCCCACAGGGTGCCAATGTCGGTTGTGCGACCATCGCCCAACCCGATGAAATTACGTTGCGGGTTTTTGAGCGCGGTGTCAATCAACAAACCCTTGCCTGTGGAAGCGGTGCCTGTGCTGCTGTGGTGTGTGGTATTCGGCAAGGATTATTAATCGAAAAAGTGCGCGTCCATTTTACGCGTGGTGATTTAATTGTAGAATGGAAAGGGGATGGTCATTGTATTACACTGACGGGGGGTGTCAATTATGTTTATAAAGGGTATACACTAATAAGTAATGCGCAAAAAAACATCAACCAGCAGTAAACCAAAGTTACCCAGCGAAAAATCTGTCGCCGCATATCTCCGCCAGCATCCAAAATTTTTTGCTGACCATCAGGACATCATCACCATTATGGAATTGCCCATAGACGAATCCGATAATGTTATTTCTTTTGACCGCGGACAGGCAAAGGTTTTTAGAAATCGCTACATTGATCTGCGCCAACGGATGAGTGAATTGTTGCATATCGCACAAGAAAATAGTGACAAATATGAAAAAACAAACCGTCTCATTTTAGATTTGTTAGAGTGCCGCAGTATTGAGGATATCAGTGACATTACGCGCGCAGCATTGATAGATGACTTCGGTTGCGATGCATGTAGCATTATTCTATGTGGTGATGATTCTGATGTGGCGCCAAGCGCACGGATCATCTCTTCTGAACAGGCTCATGCTGTCTTCCCTCACTTAATAAACAAAGAAACAAGTGCCACTTGTGGCATATTGCGCCAAGACGAATTAGAGCTCCTATTTCCCGGCGACAATGGCATCGGGTCTGCCGCAGTTTCCACCATAGGCCAGCGGACAACAATCGGTTTATTAGCGATGGGCAGTTACGACGAAGAATATTTCCGCAGTGGCATGGGCACGGCTTTATTGCGCTATGTCTGTGATGTGCTCGCCCGCCTCATTCCCAATTATTATTGTGCATAGCACTTCATTCAACGATACCATTACGCAATTCCTTCTTTCGCTTGCCGGACGCTCACCACACACCATTGCTGCTTACCGACGCGATTTGCAAAAATTGAGTGATTTTTGCAAATCAGCGGGCATCAATGACCCAGCACATATTGCACCCGCAACCGTACGCTCATTTTGTGTGACACTTCATCAACAGGGTCTATCTCCCCGTAGCATCAGTCGCGCATTGAGTGCGGTGCGCGCTTTATTCACTTACTTGAATACTCTAACGGGTAACGATCACAACCCAGCAAAGCAAGTGCGTGCTCCCAAGAAAGTGCAACTCCTGCCTAAAGTATTAGATACGGACCAAGTCGGACAATTGCTCAATTTTACCGCAGAAAAGTGGATTCAACAGCGCGATCGTGCCATGTTTGAATTGTTGTATTCATCGGGGTTACGCCTCACCGAACTCGTTTCCCTTGACATTGAAGCATTAGACCTCACCAACGGTTATGTTCGTGTGTTCGGTAAGCGCAACAAAATGCGCGTGCTTCCCGTTGGACGAATAGCCATTGACGCTTTGGGTCAATGGGTACGAACTCGCCAGACGCTCCAAATTCCTCATCACGCATTATTTGTCAGTGCGCGCCTCACAAGAATCAGCTGCCGTAGTGTGCAGGAACGGCTCAAGAAAATTGGGAGGCAACAGGGCGTTGCACAAGCACTTCATCCGCATTTATTGCGCCATTCATTTGCCAGTCATTTATTAGAATCCAGTAATGATTTACGTGCTGTGCAAGAACTTCTCGGACACGCCGACATCGGCACCACCCAGATATACACCCATCTCAATTTTCAGCATTTAGCGCACGCCTATGATCGAGCACACCCGCGCGCAAAAAGGCGGCGCTAACCAATTAGTCACTTAAATTAAAGAGTTGCGCATTCCCACCGCGCGCCACCACATTATCAGTCAAGTTTTTTTCGCGCGTTAAACCGAGTACATAGCGCCGCAAAACATGCCGATCATCGGTTGACAAAGGGTATTCCCATAAAGGCACAATTGCCCCCTGCCGCGCCGCAAGGATGGTGCGAATGGAATGACTATCTCTCCCCATGCTATTGGCAAGAATAAATTGCACCTCTGTGGCAGTCAATGCGGAGTGCAATTCTGTCAGCGGGAGGGTTTGTATAGCGTGAATTGGCAGTCGGTTCTGTTGCAACATTGGAGTCAATGATTCCAAATGAACGATATGTTGGGGTGCCGAACAAATAATGAGGGCATTGCCACACAATAATGCTGCCACTAATTGGGTGATAATCGTCTCCAATGTATCGTCATCGTCGGCAATAAGCACGCCTATTCCCTTAGGGTGAAGGGAAAGTGTATTTTTTTCGCCAGTGGGACCGGGCATTGTAAGGGGCGAGAATATTTCGGCGGCAATTGCCGCTAACGATAGGCAATTTTGTGTCCATTTGTGGTTATGAATCAATTGCATGAGCGAGTGCGCGCAAGCAATGCGGCTATCTAAATGAGACGATTGCATGTCGGGATAGGCAGATTTGACTTGATCTATAGCGGTAGGCAACTGACTATTTTTAGCGGGTAGCGGCACGACGAGGGGACCTTGTTGCTGGTGCGCGTATCGGTGGGTCATCATTCCATAAAGGTACCACGGCCCTCCCGCTTTAGGTCCTGTTCCCGACAGGCCATGTCCGCCAAAGGGGTTGACGCCCACGACTGCCCCGATCATATTGCGATTGATATAAGTGTTTCCAACCGCGGTATGTTGGAAAATGTACTGGCTAAACGACTCAATACGGCTATGCACTCCTAAAGTTAAACCATAATCCGTCTTCGTAATATCCTGCAAAATAGTGTCCAATTCATCCGTCGTGTAGCGAATGACATGGAGCAACGGACCAAAAACTTCGTGGGGAAGTTGTGCCAATGATTGAATTTCAAAAACATGCGGCGCAATAAACCACCCATCGGTCAAAGTAGAGGGTGTTTGACCGAGCACTACCGCTTCACGAGACATCCGTTCAATATGTTCTTGCAAAACTTGGTGTGCCTGACAATCAATTACTGGGCCAACATGAGTGGCTAAATTCATCGGATCACCTACGACAATTGTCTTCATTGCATCAATGAGCATGCAGAGCACTTTATCGGCTATATCGCTTTGCACAAATAAGACCCGCAAAGAAGAGCACCGCTGTCCAGCACTGAAAAAAGCAGAGGCAATGACATCGTCCACTACTTGTTCGGGTAAAGCAGTGGAATCGACAATCATACAGTTGAGTCCACCTGTCTCGGCAATCAATGGAATAGGGGTAATGCGCAACGCCAGTTGACGATAAATGTATTGTGCGGTCGCAGTGGAACCAGTAAAGGCAACACCGGACACATTTTGGTCAGTCAGTAACTGCTCGCCTATATTGCGTCCATCGCCGGGGAGTAAATGCAAGACATCACCGGGAACACCAGCCTTATGGAAAATCTCCACCGCACGCGCAGCAATTAATGGCGTCTGCTCGGCAGGTTTAGCGAGCACCGTGTTTCCTGTTACCAAAGAGGCAGCAATTTGTCCAGTAAAAATGGCTAAAGGGAAATTCCATGGGCTAATACACAAAAAAGTACCCCACCCACGCATGATCGTATCATCGGGGCAAATGTGCGTGATTTGTTCGGCATAGTAACGGCAAAAATCTACCGCTTCGCGTACTTCGGACAAACTATCTTCAATCGTCCGTCCCGCTTCGCACACAATCATCGTCATGAGTTCGGCAATATGCGCTTCCATTTCATCGGCAACAGCGTACAGTAGTTTCGCCCGACGGGCACTCCCTAACGCTTGCCATTGCTCCTGTGCGTCTGCCGCAGAACGCACCGCTCGGGCGATGATATCAGGGGATGTCTCTCCGACAGTGCCGACAATTTTATGTTTTTGAGCAGGGTTGGCGATGGGAAGATATGGCTCAATCGGCACGGCTACACCATCAATAATCGGCAATGCCCGCCAAGGTGTATCCATAAATATCGCCATATCCGTTTGTAATTTTGCCACGACATGCGGACAATTCAAATCCATTCCACGAGCGTTGCGGCGCACTTCGCCTTCCGCAATAAAAATATCTGCGGGGAGTGGTATCTGCGGATGGCGATATGTTGGAACCGCACATACCTGCTCCATATTATCTTGCAGCAACTGTTCAACGGGGGTATTATTATCTAAAAAACGGTTGACAAATGAGCTATTGGCACCATTTTCTAATAACCGCCGCACGAGATAAGGGAGCAAATCACTGTGATTCCCAATGGGTGCGTATACCCGCAATGGATAATCCGCAGAGTTTTTAAGTATCTGGCCATACAAAGTATTCCCCATCCCGTGAAGTCGCTGGAATTCAAAAGAACGCCCCTCGGCAATCTGTAAGATCATCGCGATGCTATAAGCATTGTGAGTCGCAAATTGGGGATAGATTTCTTCTTGTGCCGCTAACAGTTGCATCGCGCAGTGTTGGTAGCACAAATCACTATTTGCTTTGCGCGTAAAAACCGGATAGTCGCTCAATCCTTGTTGTTGAGCAATTTTAATTTCGCTATCCCAATAGGCACCTTTGACCACACGCACTGGTAGCCTACGGTGTGCAGTGTGCGCCAAAGTGATGAGCCAGTCAGCGACTGCCGGCGCACGTTTTTGGTAGGTTTGCAAAACAAAACCTAACCCCTGCCAGCCAGCCAACTGGGGGGCGCATGCCAATTGAGTAAAGATATCCAACGACAACTCTAAACGTGTTGCCTCTTCGGCATCTATACTCAACCCTATATTATAGTGATAGGCTTGTTGGCACAAATTCAGTAGGCGTGGCAATAACTCTGCCATCACTTGCTCTTTATGGGCAAAATCGTACAGCGGGTGGAGTGCTGACAATTTGACCGATATACTATTTGCAGTGATAATATCGTGCGCCGGTTTTTTTTGTTTCCCAATAACATCTATCGCATGCACATAAGCGTTGTAATATTCATGTGCCTGTTCATCGGTACGCGCTGCCTCGCCCAGCATATCAAAGGAAAAACAACTGCTTGGATTAATATTTTGTGCACGCTCAATTCCCTGCTCTATCGTTTGCCCAAGGACATATTGATCTGCCATAATATGCATTGCTTGATAAACTGCTTTTTGAATAACCGGTTCACTGATTCGGGTCATCATTTTTTTCATCCAGTGGGGCTGGGTCGGATCCAAATCCAGTTCAACGATTTTTCCGGTGAGCATTAATCCCCAAATTGCGGCATGCATAAAGAGTGAATCGCTGTGTTCGGTATGACTATGCCAATCGCCCGAGCTGATTTTTTCAGCAATCAGGCGATTGGCGGTTGTATTGTCAGGTACGCGTAGTAGAGATTCGGCTAAACACATGAGTATGACCCCTTCCTTGTTGGACAAACCAAATTCTTGCATAAAAGAATCCAAAGTGCCTTTGACTTGCGGTATTGCGCGACATTGACTCACCAACGCACGGGAGCGTTGAACAATGTGCTGACGGGCATTTTCTGTAAGGGTATTTGCCTTGAGGATCTCGGAGATCAGTCGGCTTTCATCGTAGTGAGTGTAATTGCGGATTTGGCGGCGGGCGTCAATTAAATGAGGAGATATTGCGTGCGAAGTAGTCACTCGTAGCAAAAAAACTTGTGTGACAAAACTATCATCGTATGCATGTCTCAGCGCCAATTACGCGCTTATGCTTATGGGTTAATCGCCGCCTGTAAACGATCAATGGTCTCTTGCATCACTTTCCTCTTAAATGTCTCTTCCACTAACATGCGTTTTAATTTTTCGTTCTCCCCGCGCATGACTTGCAACTCTTTGTGCGCCACATCATCTATCCAGTGCACAAAGACATCGGGCGAAAATCCATATTGCTGACATAGATGACCCAACGATGTCCCTGCACGATAAGCACCGATAAATGACTGAATTTCTTCATCGGTAAAATGGTCGCCCACGGACTGTTAGGGTTTGAGTGGTGCGTGGAGCATCCACTGAATGCCGTATTGATCCTTGACCATACCAAAATAGCTCTGCCAAAAAGTTTCCTGCAGAGGCATAGTGATGGCGCCTCCCTCACGCAACGCCATACAAACACGATCGGCAGATTCTCGATCGGGAAGATTACACGAGACCACCATATGGTTACCGACATTGCGCTCAGTGTTGAGCATATCGCTACCCATTATCGATCCGCCATCGGGTAAATTGAGAGACACGTGCATAATTTGATCTTTATTTCCTTCATGCACGCCCATTTCTTCTTTCATGTCCTCTGGTGCATCGGCGTATGTGTTGCATTCAGCATATTCAGCACCAAATACTGTTTTATACAATGCAAAAGCATCGGCACAGTTGCCAGCAAAAAAAAGGTAAGGGACACATTGCATAATTTATTCCTCCGCACGATTACTTTTCTTTAATGTATTATATCACCAACAAAGGCGTGTAAAATAATACCACTATAATAATCATTAAAACAAATACCACGCAAAAATCTTCAATAATATTTGCTCCCCATGCTTTTCAGAGAAAACATACCACTAATCGTGAAATTTTCAGGCGGTCGGTCTTCTGGGATGATGTTGATGAAAATGTTAAAAGAAGGCATGCTTAACGCTAAAAGAGGTGATTGTATTGTGTTCAATAATACATCTGCAGAACATTCAGCCACCTACGATTTTACTAGCAAAATGAAAAATATAGCTGAGCAGCAATATCAAATTCCATTTTTTTGGACTGAATACCAAACTTATGAAGACTCTGGCCAATATAATTGCTGGCAAAAAAAACATTCATATAGGTTAATTAACGATCACCCCTATGACCGCATCAATAATCCCAGCGGTTATAAATATAGAGGGGAAGTTTTTGAGGAAATGTTATCTTTATCAGGTTATTTACCTAATAGACAAAGCCGTTCATGCACTTTAGCCATGAAAATATTTGTGACCAATGCTTTCTTATCGGATTGGCTTGCTCAAAAAGATTATATAGAGCGTCTCGGTCACCATTATAAAAAATCTATGGTTTCTAAAAATGATACTATCAAAGTGCATCGTCTGAATCAAGGCCAGGTCCCCGAAAAAATATTATTCAAGAAAAGAAAATATGTCAATAGTTGTGCACCCTTTAGAGAAAAACAATTCTGGCAAGATTTTACAGGGGCGCAAATTGTAATTGATAACCCATTATTAAATCAATCAGTAGTAGGTAATCAGTCCCAATTATATGGCAACTTAGCTGTGGACTATATATCGTGCTTAGGTATAAGAAGCGATGAAAAACAAAGACTTTATAAGATACAAAGCCGTATTCAACAATCACATAACATTAAAGGAAAATCTTTATTTAATCAACCACAAGGTGAAGAAGTATACGCTATGTTAGTAGAGGAGAACATTACCAAAAAAGATGTGATTGCGTTTTGGAATAATCAATCGTTTAATTTACATTTACCCGATTCAGGATTATTGTCTAATTGTGTTTATTGTCCATTAAAAGGAACGGCAAAATTGCAGAAAATTGCCCAGATGAAATATAATAGCCGCCAGGAAAGTGCTCTTACACCCGAGCACATTCAATGGTGGATAAATATTGAGAAAAAATATATCCGCAATTTAATTGCCGAAAAAAGAAAAATACTTTCAAAGCAAAAAGCCAAATATATTGGTTTTTTTGGGTCTTCCGATCGGCTTGAATATAAGGAAATTAATAAAAAGGCTCAGAATGGTGAGGCTATTGAAGCAGAGATAATCAATATGCCAAACGATTTTCCATGCAATTGCACTGATTAATTATCATGGAAACATTATATTTTCGCCTCGGTGATATGAACGGGTTTCACGCACACGATATGCCTGAAAAAAAGTCAGGTTTCGATATTCCTATCCGGGAACTCATGCAAAATAGTATAGATGCATCATCTAAAGAAATTAAAATCTACGCACAACCCATTCGTCTAAACGAAGTCTCCTGCTTGGATGATTACAAAGCAGCAGTAAAGAAAGCAGTGAAAACCCAACAAGAGTGCGGTGGTTACAATGATATTGCAGAAAATGTAGTGAAAAATATTAAAACAACATTAGCAAACAATACAATTAAAACTGTCGTTTTTGTTGATAATGGTAGCGGTATGAATAAGGAATCTATAGAGGCTTTAATTGAAGGAAGAAGCCGAAAAGATGATTCAGAATCTGCTGCTGGATCATTTGGGCATGGTCACATGACAAGTTTTTATTTATCATCCCTAAGATATGTACTTTACGCTTCAAAATACCAAAATGCAGAAGGGATTACACAACAACTTTTTACTGGTCTTTGTCATTTAGCAGGATTTAAAGACAAGGACGCTCAGCGAAGTGGTTTGGGACGCATCGTTCGGCAAATGCCCAAAAATGAAAAGGACCCTCAATTTAGTTATCCCCAACAATTCCCAAATTTTATAAACCATACTTTTGAATCAACAAATAATCCAACTGGATCATTAGTTTGCATCTTAGGCTTAGACGAAGATTTCAAGCCCGAAGATATTTTATTGACCATTGCAAGCAATTTCTTTGCGGCGATAATATTCAATAACCTATCAGTAGAAATCAATAATGATGGGGGCGCTACTAAATTTGATAAAAAGGACATAGATAGCATACTTACAAAGTATAAGGATAGAAGCAAGAAGCCAAAAAATGGAATCATTTCGCCTCAATTAGCCTATGAATCATTTTTAGCCATTCGCAACGAAAAACCTATAGATATTCAATTAGGTAGTGATAATTCTGTTGAAGTTTACCTGCGTCACAAAGTTAGGTGCGATTCGGGTATAGTGCTCATTAGAAACGGAATGGTAATAGCGCGCCACGATTCAGCATTATTAGAGCCCTTTAATGATCTTAGAAAAAGTG
>JAHRAO010000007.1 GCA_020027215.1 Gammaproteobacteria bacterium | reverse complement strand
CGCCACCATTCGCTTCACCGTGCGTGCGGTCAATGACGCCCCCACGGTGAGCGGCGACGCATTCACGATTGATGAAGACATGACCCAAGCGCTCACCCTGACGGGCAACGATAGCGATGGCGATACGCTCACCTATCGCCTTATCAGCACCCCCACTAATGGTGTATTGAGCGGCGTAACTCCCAACCTCACCTATACACCCAATGCTAACTTTAATGGCGCGGACTTTTTCACCTATGTCGCCAATGATGGCACGACCGATTCAGCGCCAGCCACCATTCGCTTCACCGTGCGTGCGATCAATGACGCCCCCACGGTGAATGGTGGCGCATTCACGATTGATGAGGACACGACCCAAGCACTCATCCTCGCGGGAAGCGATATTGATGGCGATACGCTCACCTATCGCCTTATCAGCACCCCCACCAATGGAGTATTGAGCGGCGCAACTCCCAATCTCACTTACACGCCCAATGCCAACTTTAACGGCGCGGACTTTTTCACCTATGTCGCCAACGATGGCACGACCGATTCAGTTCCCGCCACCATTCGCTTCACCATTAACGCGGTCAGTGATACCCCCACTGCAAATGGTGGCGCATTCACTATTGATGAAGACACAACCCAAGCGCTCACCCTCGCGGGCAATGATAGCGATGGCGATACGCTCACCTATCGCCTTATCAGCACTCCGACCAACGGTGTATTGAGCGGCACAACTCCCAACCTCACCTACACACCCAATGCTAACTTTAATGGCGCGGACTTTTTCACCTATGTCGCCAATGATGGCACGACCGATTCAGCGCCGGCAAACATTATTATCTTTATCCGCACAGTCAATGACACTCCAACGGTGAGCGGTGGCGCATTCACGATTGACGAGGACACAACCCACGCACTCACCCTTACGGGGGGCGATAGTGATGGCGATACCTTAACCTATCACCTCGTCAGCACCCCGACCAACGGCATATTGAGCGGTGCAACTCCCAATCTCACTTACACGCCCAATGCTAACTTTAATGGAAGCGATTTTTTCACCTATGTCGCCCATGATGGGATTGTTCGTTCAGAATTAGCGCAAATCCATATTACCGTGCGCTCGGTATCTGATCCACCCATCATTGAGCAAGGTGATTCGGCAACAATTACCCAAAAAGCTGATCACTCTGGGGAAATTAAATTATCCGCACAGGATGGGGATGGAGATGCTCTGTTTTGGTCATTCACCATTCCCTCATCCGGGGTGTTCAGTTTACGACCGACTACCGGCAATAGGGTACTTGCCATTTATGAACATTTCCAGCATCTGCGAATGTCAGTGACCGCTAATATAACGGTCACTGACGGCATACACAGCGATACTATTTTATTGACTATTCTGTCCTTAGATACCGATAAAGACGGTCACATTGATTTTATAGATATAGATGATGACGGGGATGGCTTGATAGAAATTTTTACTACACAACAATTGACCGCTATTAATGATGATCTAAACGGTGATGGTCATATGAATTACGGGTCCGGTAACCCGCCAATTGGTTGCCCTCAGACGGGCTGTCGTGGTTACGAACTCGCTTCAAATATAAGGCTTACCTCAAATTGGACACCCATAGGAAAAAATGATAGCAGCGGTTTTCATGATACAACTTTCAACGGGAACGGCTTTACCATTAGTGGACTCAATGTTGAGGGTTTATCGTCGGAAGTCGGTCTATTCAGTAGGATCAACAGATCCGTGGTCAGTAATCTTACTTTAACCAACTTAAAATTAACAGGCTTAAACAGTGTTGGTGCCCTTGCGGGCATTGTAATTCATAGCACCTTCACCAACATCACCCTGCTCGGTAACAATACCCCTAACACCATTGAGGTGCAAGGAAGTCTTCATTCGGTAGGCGGGTTAATCGGAGTTGCCTCTTATTCGCATATTTCTCATATTACCAGCACGCTAACCATTCGCGGTATCGGGGGAGGGTCGGTTCATTCTATCGGTGGATTAGTGGGCGGTTTTAGCACCGGGTCAATAAGCCATGCGAACATCCGTGCAACAATCACAGTCGGATCTCCGCACATGAGCGGATCGAGCTGGGTAGGTGGGGGCATTGGGAATATGGTGGATACTATTCTGCACAATAGTCGCTTTACAGGGGAAATACTGAGTAGTGGGCATGGTAATGAATATAACGGGGGGTTAGCCGGAATTGCAAGAAGTAGCACCTTGACACACAACATTGTGAGTTCAACTCTATCGAGTAACGGCGATAATAATCGATTTTACGGGGGAGTAGTCGGAATTGCAATAGATAGCACCTTGACACACAACATTGTGAGTTCAACTCTATCGAGCAACGGCGATAATAATCAATTTTACGGGGGGTAGTCGGCACTATGACGTTCGGCTCTATTGAACAGAGCGTGGGGCATTTCTCTCTAACCAGCATAGGTCACAATAACGATTATTATGGCGGATTAACCGGCACGGCGGTTGATGTCAATATATTAAATAGTTCGGTCAGCAGTTCTGTATCCGCTGAAGGCAACGGCAATACTGCCTACGGTGGATTAGCCGGTAGTGTGTTTGGAGGGCGGTTGGAAAGGAGTACTGTCACCAGTATTGTGAGCAGCAAACGAAATCACAATACTCTTTATGGCGGATTAGTCGGGTTCGTTGCGGGTGGCACATATAGCAATAATTGGCTAACAAGCACGGTATACAGCCAAGGGAGTAGCAATACTGCCTACGGTGGATTAGCGGGCATTGTCAGCAGAAACGCGATTATACAACTCAGCGTATCCAGTAGCACGGTATATAGTAACGGAAATTTGAACCAACGTTATGGTGGATTTATTGGAGAGGCCCGCGACTCCGTTGCACAAAACAATTTCACTACGAGCACAATAACGAGTAGCGGCAACTATAATCAAAATTACGGCGGTTTAGCGGGATCGGCTTTCAATTCCCGCCTGATCAACAGCTGGGCACACACACGCATAAATAGCGAAGGCCAGAACAATTCATTTTATGGCGGTTTAATAGGGTCGGCAATAGACGGGAGTTTTATAGCAAACTCTTGGGCAATCGGTCACGTATCAAGTAGCGGAACCAACAATAGCCAATACGGTGGTTTAATAGGGTATATCGCGGAGATGGCAGTGCAGAATAGTTGGGCCGGAGTCACCTTAAGAAGTACGCCAGACAACAATAACAGCAGATACGGCGGATTATTGGGCGAATCAGATTCTTATGCAACAGTACACAATACATGGGCCGTAGGATTCATGCAACCATATTTTTTCAGAAATGACGGCTTTAACAACAACTTTATCGGTCGTTTTATAGGGACGAATCGCGGGCGAAATTATTACGATGCGATAAGTGATGGTCTCAGTGAACTGACCTTTAACAGATACGCCACTCGTCTTAATCTGCAACAAATTGCGCGGCTCAGCGGTGGCTATAATAGTAGCTCTATCACTCACACCAATTGGGACGCCGGTTTTGGCAGTGGGCAAGCATTACTGATGAGTCAATATTGTGATAGCAATACCAACGGCATCATTGATGTTTCTGAACGCACTGATAATAATCGTATATGGGATTTCGGCACTGCCCACCACACCCCAGCTATTCGTTGCACGGGGAACACGGCTTTACAACGAATACCAATCTTTCCTGATTTAGATGGCGATGGTTTAATTGAAATTAGCTCATCGTCAGAATTGGTACTCTTGCGTGACGATTTCAACGGTGATGGCATATATAGCAGATTATTTGACAATGCAGAAGCATTAGCGGCGCATGATTGTGTGCGCAATGGGTGTCGTGGCTTGGAACTCACCGCCGATATTACTTTAAGCGGCGCATGGACGCCTATCGGCACGCACAGTCGGCCCTTTCGCAGCGTATTCAACGGCAATGGTTTTACTATTCGGCACATGAATATCAATACGTCTACCACAGATTATGTCGGCTTGTTTGGATCCATATCTTCTGCCACGATTGATAATGTGATTTTCGCCCACCCGCGTGTCGTCGGTCGTCATTACAGCGGTGTACTCACCGGCGATATGCACGGAAGCACCGTGACCCGCATCACACTCATAGGAGATCATTCCACTGCAACCTTTGAAGTGCGCGGGCATGGCGGCTATGTTGGTGGATTAGCTGGCAAGATCAGTAAATCGCATGTTTCTTTTATCACCAGCACACTCACCGTGCGTGGCGGCAGCGAAGATAGCGATGACTACGTTGGCGGTTTAGCAGGATGGTCAAATAGCACAATCAGCCATGTGGCAATTGACGGTACTATTGTGACGGGGATAATGGGAGCAAGCAATTCCCCTGATTATGTCGGTGGCTTAATCGGCAACGTTGCGGGCGGGATAATCCAAAATAGCTGGGTCGGCGGTAGCCTGTTGAGCTGGGGCAATAACAATTTTTACTACGGCGGGATGGTCGGATTTATGGAAAGTGGCGTGCTACGCAATAATTGGGCGCACAACTTCTTATCACATAATGGAAACAATAATAATTTCAGCGGAGGGGTAGCAGGACAAGTCGCCAGTGGAGCAGTTTACAATAATTGGACCGCAGGTATCATTAACAGTTCGGGCAATAACAATAACTTTGCCGCAGGGTTAATCGGTTTACTCACCGCCGGAACAATACACAATAACTGGACGGCACGCCAACTTTCTATTAAGGGCGATAATCACGGTGTTTTCATTGCGATAAATTTTAACGGCGTCATCTCTGGGCGCAATTATTACAGCACCAATAACGTCGAAACGAATAGTATAGGGCATGGCATTGAATCACACGAAATCACTGGCATAACTCTAGCACAAATCGCTATGTTACAAGGTGGTGAAGGGAGCACACCGACACACACCCGTTGGCATGCAGGATTTAATGGCGCGCTCATCAGCCAATATTGCGACAATAATGCCAATGGCATCATTGATACACAAGAAAATATTGGCACCAACCGGGTATGGGATTTTAGCCATAGACGCCACACCCCTGCTATTCGTTGCACGGGAAATCTCGCTTTACAACGAATAACACTTCCGCTTGTTGATTCAGATAGCGATGGTTTAATTGAAATTAATTCATCATCAGAATTAGTGCTCTTGCGTGACGATCTCAATGGCGATGGCATAGATGACGGATTATTTGACAATGTAAAATCACCAACGGTGCATGATTGTGAGCGCAATGGGTGTCGTGGTTTTGAACTCGCCGCCGATATTACTTTAAGTGGCGCATGGACGCCTATCGGCTCAAAGAACATGCCATTTCATGCCAACTTTCATGGCAATGATTTTACCATCGCCAATTTAACTGCTGGAACGACAAGTAGCGATTATGTCGGTTTGTTTGCCGCTATATCTACTGCCACCATTAGCAACCTTATTTTGGCGAATCCCAAAATTATCGGGCACAATTACATAGGTGCGCTGGCTGGAGAGGTGCGCTCTAGTACGCTCACCCATATCACCATCGCCGGTCAAATAAGTTCAACCGCGTCAAATGTGTCCGCACATGGGGCATACATTGGCGGGATAAGTGGGCGATTAGTCGCATCACGCGCCAATTTTATTTCGGCAACCGTTACGGTGCACGGTGGGGGCGACGATAGTGCTGATCATATTGGCGGGTTGGTCGGTTTGATGACAGAAAATAGCATTCTCAATGCAGCACAAATACATACATCTGTGCGTATTGAAAGTACAACCACAAACGGAGCAGACAATGTCGGCGGTATAGCAGGCACCCTGCACGGCGGCACAATACGTAATAGCTGGGTGGGGGGAGAAGTCAGCGGATTAGGCAATCAACACAATCATTATGGTGGGTTCATCGGGCGCGTCAATAATGGTGCAATTTATAATAGTTGGGCAAGTGTACAAGTGCATAGTAGAGGCAATAATAATACCAATTACGGTGGATTTATCGGATCAATGCACGAGGGGACTCTACGCAATGTCTGGGCAGGGGGGCACATATTATCCGCAGGCAGCGGAAATATCAATTACGGTGGGTTCATCGGTAATCAAGTCGGTGGGTTGGTGCAAGGGCGCAATTATTACCTTGCTGGGGCAGCTAATGCGGCGGGCACAGGTATCAGTACCGCGGAGGCGACTAGTCGCACTTTAATGCAAATAGCTGCATTAAGCGGTGCAAACGGTAATATAAAAACACATACGAATTGGCACGCTGGGTTCGGCAACGCAGCGGCTTTATTACTCAGCCAATATTGCGATCTCAACGGCAATGGCGTTATTGATAACAACGAAGTTGATACTAACAATCGCATCTGGAATTTTGGCACCGATCAGTTCACGCCGACAATTCATTGTTTAGGTGACCCCACTGCCCAACAACAATTATTGCCTGTAGATGAAGATCTCGATGGATTAGTGGATATTGGTTTTGCCCATCAATTGTTACTCTTACAAAAGGGCACAACAAAGACATTTGCCGGTATCGGTTGTCCGAACGGCGTATGCCGTGGGTTTGAGCTCACCGCAGATATTGCGATGAGCGGTGAATGGACACCAATTGCGCAAACCGGCAGGGAGTATTTTAGATCAACTTTTATCGGTAATGGTTTTGCTATCAGTGGTTTATACATTTCTAATCAAAATACATTAGCTGCTTTCTTTGGGCGGGCGCTGAATAGCACTATGCGAGATTTAACATTCATTCATCCGCGGGTTAGAGGAAACAACCCAGTTGGGGTTCTTGTCGGTATTGCATATAGAAGCGATATAAGCGGTATCACATTAATTGGAGATTCATCAAGCGCCACCGTTGAAGTGCAGGGTATAGGAGAGGTCGGTGGATTAGTCGGTATACTTGACAATAGTCGCTTAACCTTTTCGTCCAGTACCCTGACTGTGGCTGGCCACCATCACAGCATAGGCGGAATGGTCGGTGAAGCGTATAATGTGTTCATGAGCAATATTTCAGTGAGCGCAACTGTTTTGACTGGTCATTCTACGCAAGTGCAGACCAGTTTGAACAATTCTAACTTTATTGGCGGATTGGTGGGAGCGCTGCTAGGAAATAAATGGAGTAGACAATACGATACTCCAAGCATATTACAAAACAGCTGGATGCAAGGGGAAGTGTATAGCCGAGGCGACAATAACAATTATTACGGTGGGTTAGCCGGTATAGTATACAACGGTGTCGTTCTTAACAGCTGGATGAAAGGGAGGGTGTGCAGCCAAGGCGACAATAACAATTATTACGGTGGATTAATCGGGAGGGTCAGTGAGGATGACAGGATTATCTTACCTAAAGATGACGGGAGGTTATACAATAGCTGGGTGGTTGGCGAGGTTTGCAGCCGCGGAAAAAACAATAACTATTATGGCGGATTGTTCGGTGGAATAGACTATGGCACCATACATAATGTTTGGGCGCAGGCGCTATTATCGTCAAGCGGAACCAGCAATAGCCATTACGGTGCCTTAGTCGGCACTAGTTCACCGCAGACTACGGTGAGCGGGCGCAATTACTATGTGGCGATAGCGAACAGTAGCCTTACCCATGGCGCAGGTAGAGGTATTAGCACCCCTCAAGCGACCGCCCTCACCTTGGCAGAAATCACGGCATTGCAAGGCGGAGAGGGTAGCACAGCGACTCATAGTAACTGGAATGCAGGATTTGACTTCAACCTTAACACAGAAAATGGAGAGTTAGAGCGCAATGCGGCTATTTATTGTGACACCGACGGCAATGGCGTTATTGATAACAACGAAGTTGATGTTAACAATCGCATATGGGATTTTGGCACAAGCACCGAAATCCCCGTTATCCATTGCACTAAAAACACCATTTTCCAGCGTTCGGGATTATCACAATAAATAAAAACCATTGCATATAACTGATTTTTTTGTTATAATGCTCATTCGTTGTGCATTCCCGAATAATGCGCTCTATAGATTGTAGAAAATGAGAGGCACATGTAATGTATGCTATTTTCTCCACCGGAGGAAAACAATATAAAGTCAGTGAAGGCGACTGGTTAGATATAGAGAAAATAGAGGGTGATGAAACCCCCGAAGTATCATTTCATCAGGTACTTGCTCTCGGTGATGGGAACGATATTAAGATCGGATGCCCTTTTATAGAAGGTGCGCTTGTTTTAGGGACGGTTGTTGAACAACGCCGAGGCCCTAAAATTCGCATTTTCAAAATGAAAAGGCGCAAAGGCTATCGTAAAAGGCAAGGACATCGGCAGGAGATCACGCGTATTAAAATTACCGCCATTCAATCTTCAACAGAGCCGGCACCATCAGGGTAAACTATGGCGCATAAAAAAGCAGGCGGGCGATCTAAAAATGGGCGTGATTCCCATTCAAAGCGACTGGGCATTAAGCGCGATGATGGGCAGTTCGTCACCGCAGGGGAAATCATCGTGCGCCAACGTGGAACGCGTTTTCACCCCGGCACAGGGGTGGGGTGTGGTAATGATCACACTCTTTTTGCCCTGCAAGACGGTATTGTCCGTTTTGTTCTGCGCGGGCTTCCCAAACGCAAATACATAGATATCGCTCACGTCTAAAGTAAATACTATGCCTATTGCGCCATAAGAAGCACCTTTTTATGGCATTTATTGATGAAGCATCTATAACGGTCATCGCCGGCAAAGGTGGAGACGGTGGGCTCAGTTTTCGGCGCGAAAAATTCATTCCCAAAGGCGGACCCGATGGCGGTGACGGTGGTGATGGCGGTGATGTCATTCTCTACGCTACCGACTCTCTCAACACTTTGGTCAATTACCGTCACACTAAAACTTTGCGCGCGTCATCGGGACGCAACGGCGGGAAGCGCAACCGTAGCGGCGCACGAGGAAACGACTTGCTCGTACCCGTGCCCTTGGGCACCATCGTCTGTGATAATAATACGCGCGAAACATTAGGTGATCTCACCAAAATTGACCAACGTTTGACGGTGGCAAAAGGCGGAGAACACGGCGTGGGCAATGCCCGTTTTAAGACGAGCACTAATCGCACGCCGTACCAAACCACGCGCGGCGCACAAGGCGAAAAGCGCTCCTTAACCTTAGAATTACAAATACTAGCCGATGTCGGTTTATTAGGGCTCCCCAATGCAGGCAAATCAACCCTCATATGCACAACCACCGCAGCAAAACCAAAAATTGCCCCCTATCCTTTTACAACCCAACACCCCCATTTAGGGATAGTGTGCGGCGAACGGGAGTTTGTCATTGCCGATATTCCAGGCATTATTGCCGGCGCAGCACAGGGGGTAGGGCTAGGGCATAGATTTTTGCGCCATATTTCGCGCACCAAACTACTATGGCATCTGGTAGATATTTCGGCGCAGAGTGAATACCCGAGCAATAAGGCGATCCAAATTGTGCATCACGAACTCGCCGAATACGACAAATCATTAGCCGAGCGTGAACGATGGTTGGTACTGAATAAAGCCGATTTGTGTGAAGATGTAGAAGAAATACAGAAATCTATCCGTGCCTTCCACGACATTTCCGCCCCCATATTTACTATATCGGCATTGAGCGGCGCGGGCACTGAACTTTTGATCCGTGAAACACAACAATGGCTCCACCACAATGAAAAAAAATGGGGGCAATAATGGCATGAAATTTAGGGGAACGCATATTCTTTCTGCCGATCAATTTAGTCGGGATGACCTCAAACATATTTTCCACATTGCCGATCAAATTGCACCTTACGCCCAGCGAAAGAAAATAACCACCGTGCTCCATGGGGCTATTTTGAGTAATATGTTTTATGAGCCCAGCACGCGCACGCGTATTAGTTTTGGCTGTGCATTTAATTTGCTCGGCGGATATGTGCGAGAAACGGCAACACCCGAACAATCTTCCGTCGCTAAAGGTGAATCGCTTTACGATACGGCAAGAGTATTGAGCGGTTATAGTGACATTATCGTCCTGCGTCATCCAGAAGCCGGATCGGCGGAAACCTTTTCCGCCGCTAGCCGAGTACCGGTGATCAACGGAGGAGACGGTGATAACGAACACCCCAGCCAAGCGCTCTTGGATTTATATACTATTTACAAAGAATTTCACAAAAAAGAAAAGAATGGCGCAGCGAGCATTGATGGTCTGCGCATTGCTTTGGTTGGCGATCTCAAATATGGGCGCGCCGTCCATTCATTGTGCCGACTACTCGCTTTAGGGCGCAATATAAAAGTCAACCTCATTTCACCGCACCATTTGGCTTTGCCACAAAAGATTGAGGACATATTGACCGCTGCTGGGCACGAAGTAAACCGCAATCATAATATGGTGAGCGGGATTACTCATGTGGATATTATTTATGCCTCACGGATTCAAAGTGAGCGTATGTTGCCGTCGGAGGCTAACCAATTTAATACAGATATGACCGATGATCTCTACCGAAAAACCTACCATCTTAACAAAGCCATTTATACGCAACACTGTGAACCGAATACCGTTATTATGCATCCGTTGCCGCGCGATTCACGCAGCGGATTAGATGTGCTGGACGATGATTTGAATGAACACCCAAACCTCGCCATTTTTCGCCAAACCGACAACGGAACCATTATACGCATGTGTCTATTTGCACTCATTTTTAATGTCGTTGATCAGATAGACACTTACACTTACCTTCCGGCATGGAAAAACCTGCGTAAAAGTAATGTGTAAAGCGAAGCAAATTTATTATTTATCCTTTAATTAGGGGAGTAATCCATGCAAAAACATCTTCTTTATATCATCCCATTATTCGGGGCGCCTCTCATTGCAATCACCATGCTTTTTTTACCTCCACCAGGAGATTTGAATCCCGCGGCATGGCATGTTGCGGCAATTGCCGTGTGGATGGCCATTTGGTGGATGACCGAAGTTGTTCCCTTACCGGTCACCGCCCTTATGCCCATGTTATTATTTCCGTTGCTCGGGGTGCACACCATTAAAGAAGCCGCTGCCCCTTACTCCAACCCAATTATTTATTTATTTCTTGGGGGATTTTTGGTCGCCCTCGCCGTAGAAAAATGGAACCTCCATAAACGCATTGCGCTCTTTATTCTCATGCGTAGCGGACGGACCGGTGCGGGATTGGTAGCGAGTTTTATGGGGGTAGCGGCACTATTGAGCATGTGGGTTACCAACACGGCAACGACTTTGATGTTGATTCCTATTGCATTAGCGGTGGTGAAAGTCGTGCATGACAGCTTATCTGACGAATTAGGGGAACAGGAACGCAAAAATTTTGAAGTGAGTTTGGTGATCAGTATCGCTTACGCGGCAACAATGGGTGGTATTGCGACCTTGGTAGGCACACCGCCCAACGCATTTTTAGCCGGATTTATGGCCGATAACTATGGCGTGCAAATCGGTTTTGCAGAATGGCTTCTCGTTGGAATACCGATTACCATCACCCTGTTGCCTTTAGGGTGGCTCATCCTTACCCGTTGGGTATTCCCATCACATTTTATTGTTTCGGCACAGACCCGACAGATGATCGTGCACATGCACGATGATCTCGGTGCAATGACGCGCGAAGAAAAATACGTTTTGGCGATTTTTGTCATTATGGCGGTAGCCTGGGTATTTCGCCCGCTCATTATCAAGGCGCCGGCATTGACGCATATATCGGATACGGCAATTGCGCTAGTAGCTTCTATATCGTTATTTCTTATACCAGCATCTACGGGAAAATTAATGACTTGGGATGATGCCCGCTCGTTACCGTGGGGTATTCTCGTTCTTTTCGGCGGGGGATTGAGTTTAGCCTCAGCAATTAGCGGCACCGGCTTGGCAGAGGCAATCGGCAATATTTTGGCACAATTAAATGTCGTGCATGTTGCCGTATTAATTATTGCTATTGCGTCATTGATTATTTTTCTTACCGAGCTGACCAGCAATTTAGCAACGACAGCGACTTTTCTCCCCATCGTTGCCGCAGTCGCTACCTACATAGGGGCTGATCCTTTGATGCTTACCGTACCCGTTGCGTTAGCCGCCAGCTGTGCTTTTATGCTGCCGGTCGCCACGCCACCCAATGCCATCGCTTATGGGTCTGGCGTTTTGACTATAGGGCAAATGATGAAAGCAGGAGCATTGCTCAATTTAATCGGCATTGGGCTTATTTCGCTTGTTGCGTCCATTCTAGTACCTTGGGTATTTGTTACGCCTTAGGAGCATTGCAGACAACGAGCAAACACTTGATTGAGTTGCGCGCAGGTCTGTCCGTAGGGAGCAATACTTTTTACTTACTCGTCACAGGCTAAACGATCAATTTTCCATCCATCGGTGTTATGAAATTTTTTAGTCACCTTGACATGTCCTAAATCTAATTCCCACTCGCCTTGCGTCCATAAGGCAGCGCCTTTGACGGTGCGCAGATCCACTCCTCTTTTTTCAAAACAAGAAAGCGGAATGCCCACTTGATGCCATTGTTTGAGTTTGTCGGTTACATATGGGCTAATGTCAATTGATGCATGGCATTTTTTGTATGCACATAATAAGGCAACATACAAAGGGTGTTCATCTGAAAGTGCGGTCGCTTTTGCCTCCACAACCAAATAACCATCTTTGCGTTCCATAGGCGCCCAATTTTTTTCTGCATCGGCAAGCAATAGCCACGCAGCAGATGTTTTACCGCCGAATTTGAGTTGATGCATATTTTTTGAACCCGATTGAGCATGACCCACACTCACCGCAACAGCACCATCACCGATTGTCAGTTGCTTTCCTTTCAAAAACGCCTGTTCGGCGTCTGAACGAAGTTGAATGCGGTATGAACCTAGGGCTACTGTTTCCAGCAACACCTGACTAAAATCAA
This sequence comes from Gammaproteobacteria bacterium, assembly GCA_020027215.1. Taxonomy (GTDB): domain Bacteria; phylum Pseudomonadota; class Gammaproteobacteria; order JABABF01; family JAHRAO01; genus JAHRAO01. Next base: position 22,026 of record JAHRAO010000007.1, on the reverse strand, counting down.
GCGCATTGTTATTGTAGTAGGTGGGGAGTGGTTTCTGGGTATGTTGGTCGCTATACGTGAGACCATATCCTTGCGGAAAAGCAACATTATCGCCTTGTATCAGAACATTTTGCGGCACATTTGGCCATGCAAAGGGAAGCGTGCCCTTAAAGTCACATTGTGCGGGCGAAGCGCAAAAGAGAACATCCGCCGCCGCTCCTGATGCCGTTCCCGGTAACCAAGCGGTCACAAACGAATCCGCTACATTAATTTCATTATTGACCCATAATGGGCGGCCGGTGAAAAAGACTGCCACTATAGGGATTCCCGATTGGCTTAAACGCCCCATCACTCCCAAATGCGCCCCTCTGCCATGATCGACAAGAAGGTTATCGCGGTCGCCAAAAAATTCCGCGTAAGGTTTTTCGCCAAAGGCAACCACAGCAACATCGGGCTTCGTTTTATACGTACCCCAACGGGAAAATTCTACTGTACCGCCGCCGCGCCGGACACGCTGTTTTATGCCGTCCAGTAAAGATTGCGCTTGGGGGAAATCACTGTTTTTATTCCCTAAACCTTGCCAACCGAGAGTCCAACCGCCAAATTGATAGTCCAAATCTTTCGCCGCCGATCCCACCACCAATATTTTTTTATTTGCTTTCAAGGGAAGCACATTATTATTGTTTTTCAGCAGCACCAGCGATTCGCGCACCGCTTGGCGGGCAATTCTTACGTAATACGCTTTATTTGCCGCTTGCTGATTGCCAGCATCTTTGCGATTGCGCGGACGTTGACCATCAAATAATCCTGCCCGCAATTTGACGCGAATAATACGCCGCACTGCGTCATTGAGGCGCTCGGTCGAAATTTCTCCGCTGTGCGCTTGTTGCACAGTATTTTTGTATAGTGCACGCCAATCTTCGGGGACCATAATCATATCCACTCCCGCGTTGATTGCCAAGGCACAACTTCCTCGCGTACAGCCGGCCACTTGTCCATGTCCATTCCAATCACCAACCACAAAGCCATCAAAGCCCATTCGCTCTTTCAACACAGTCGTTAAAAAGTAATGTTGTTGGTGCATTTTTTCGCCATTCCAACTATTATAAGAAGCCATCACTGTTTGCGCTCCCGCTTCCAATGCCCCGATATAGCTGTGACCATGCACGCGGCGCATCGTTTCTTCATCGGCGCGGGTATCGCCTTGATCAATCCCTAAATAGGTGCCACCATCTCCTAAAAAATGTTTTGCCGTCGCCAAAACCTTATTACCAGCTAGACGACCAGACGACCATCCATCACCTTGTATGCCTTCAATATAGGCGGCTCCCAATCGACCAACCAATTGCGGGTCTGAACTCAATCCTTCATAAGTGCGCCCCCAGCTATAATTTGTGGGTACAGCAATTGTGGGTGCAAAATTCCAGAAAATGCCGGTGGCGGCAACCTGCGCCCCAGTAATAGAACCTATGTGTTTGAGCAATTCTTCATTGCGAGTTGCCCCCAAACCGATATTATGGGGGAAAATGGTCGCGCCGTGTAAATTAGAGTGTCCGTGCACCGCATCTGTTCCCCAAATGACTGGAACCGGTGCGCCTCCGTTGGTGAGTGTACCTGCGATAGAGCCTTGGTGATAATCTTCGCTCGCCGCCATCCAATCCTTTGCTTTAGAATGTTTATTGCCGTTGGGGAAAGTACCGCCGCCGTTGAGTATGCCACCTAAACGATAGCGAGTGAGGTCTTCGGGCTTGAGAAAGCCGATTTCGCCCATAATCAATTGCGCCACTTTTTCCTCTACAGTCAAGGTCTCCACAATGCGCGTGACGCGCTCTTCATCTACCTCGACATAACGATGCACATTTTCTGGCCAGAGAGTGACATTCCCAACAACGCCTAATGACTGCGCCAATGTATTTCCGCCCATCATCACCATCACTGCAATAACAACATATATATACAAATGTTTCAACATAGCTTTCTCTCTCAAATAAATTAATTGGTATTCATCAAATGGCATTACAAATTTTTTGTAGTAACAAATAATCTTTATGGCATGATAAAGAATAAAAGGGGGGCTCCCTCTTTTTTACGTCCTCTCCTTGAGGCATAGGGAGAGAAGTATAGATTTCTGAAGATTATAAGAGGAAGCCCCCCTCAATTCGTTTAGTGCTCTTACAATCTTAATTTTGTGCTCTCCCAAGCATTCAAAAGATTATACACTATTTTTGAATAAAAGCATGAAATTTTTATGGGAAACTGCGCGCAGGGGTATCGGAAAGATTCTCATAGATGGATTATGCCGAACGCGTGACCTCATCAATTGCCGTAGCGAGCCTGTGCACAATTTGATCTATATCGGGGCGTTGAATAATGAGCGGTGGCGATATACCAATAGAGGAAACACTCGGCAATGGACGGAAAATAATGCCGTGACGGCGAGCGGTCTGACAAATCCTCATCGGCCATTTATTCTCAGCAGCAGGCAGTTGCTTGCTTGCTTTATCTTTCACCAATTGGATTCCCGCCAATAAACCTTTACCGCGGATCTCCCCCACGTGTGGGTGGTCTGCCAATTGTGCCTGCAATTGTGCCTGCAAATAAGCACCCATTTCTCGTGCATGCGGGATGAGGTTCTCTTTTTCAATAATGTTGAGGTTAGCGAGTGCCAGTGCACATCCCGATGGGTGCCCGCTATAAGTGTAGCCGTGATAAAAACTGCCTAACTCTTCCGAGCCTTTTTGGAGTACCGACCATATAGTGTCGGTAATCGCGAGTGCAGAGAGCGGAAAATAACCGCTGGTCAATCCTTTTGCCATACTGACCATATCTGGTTGCATATCTAAATCGGGCGAGCCAAACCAACTGCCCAAACGTCCGTAACCACAGACAACTTCATCGGCGATGAGCAAAATATCATTTTCTTGCAAAATTTCATTGAGTTGGCGATGATAACCCTCCGGCGGAACAATGATTCCCGCCGCCGCCATAATGGGTTCGGCTATAAAAGCAGCAATATTATCTGCGCCTTCGTACACAATAAGCGCTTTAATTTCGTCTATGAGGCGGGCGCAAAAATCTGATTCGCGTTCATCGGTCGTTGCGTCACGATAATAGCTCGGACAACCCACATGATGAATAAAATTGAGTGGGATGGGGAATTTTTTGTGAAAACCGACAAGGGCGGTTAGACTCGCCGTGCTGATTGAAGTGCCGTGATAGGCTTGCTGGCGAGAAATAATTTTTATTTTATTTGGATAACCGCGCAAAGCGTGATAATGCCACGCTATTTTCATGGCTGTATCGTTGGCATCACTGCCATTATTACCAAAGAATATTTTGCCGTCGGGGAGCGGAGAATGGTGGAGCACCCGCTCTGCCAAACGCACTTGCCATGGATTAGAGGCATTAGAGAAAGTGTGATAGTAACCGAGTTGTGTAGAGGCTTGGGCGAATGCATTTGCCAATTCTTGCCGCCCGTAACCGACATTGACGCACCAGAGCCCCGCCACCGCATCCAATAGTTTGTTCCCTTGGGCGTCGGTCAGCCAAATTCCTTCACCTGCGACCATCATATCGGGTCCCTCTTGCAACAGTGTACTAATTGAGGACGCCGGATGGAGCAGAACTTGCGGGTCTTTCTTAACTAAGTCTTCTATTGATTCTCTAGATGATGCCATATTACAGCTCTTCGCCACTATTATACAACGTTACCAAGCACTGTCGTACTATCATCGGGTCGTTAAAAGAATTATTTATCGCCTATAGAGGCAATGGCACATATCGGCGTTAATAATCATCGTGCCGTCGCATCCACGCATGGATTGGACCTTGCGGACAATGGGGTGGGGAATCTTCCCATTCTTCCTGTCGTCCATAAGGTAATAAATCCAAATAGGTCCAATGACTGCCCAAATGTTCAACACCGCGCGCTCCTGTGTAATAAGTGCGGTAAATATCTTGCTGATGGCGCAGAAAAATGCTGACTCCATGGATTTCTTCACCCGCTTCGTTTGTCGCGCCGCAATCTGCATTGAAATCACTCCCCGAAGAAGAATACCATGGATGCTCCCACCCCATGCGCACACGATACGTTTCCAACTTCTTAATATCGGCGCGGGAAATCAAAACTAAGGCGGCATCGCGGGCGTTGAGATGGGCTGGATGGGACATGGCATCAACCACCCACGAACAACCCGCACACCCCTGATCCCAATCGGGGGCATACATGAAATGGTAGACAATCAATTGGCGATATGCCCCGAATAGGTGGAGAAAGGTGACTTTTTCGCCGGCAGGGTTAGTGAATAAATAGTTTTTATCCATTTTAACCATCGGTAGCCGCCGCCGAGTAGCACTAACTTTATCCCCTTGTCGGGTCAATTCTTTTTCTTGTTGGCGTAATGCGGCAAGCGATTGATGCCATTCATCGGCAGAAACAATTTTTGGGAGGGGGGGATTGCGCGTTTCCACCATAATGTATTTTTATTGTCGTCCTGCCACGGTAAAAGTAAAGTGATGACGTTCGTCGGCAGCGTGTTGCGCAACCCACAAATCAAAATTACCTGGTTCGGTAGTCAGGCGCATCGATTGATCGTGGAAAGCGAGATCGGCAGTGGACAGCTTGAATTGCACGATGCGTTTTTGACCCGGATTCAGGTGTACTTGACGAAATCTTTTCAGTTGTTTAACTGGGCGAGTTACACTGGCAAAACGGTCGCGAATATAAAGCTGTACCGTTTCGGTGGCTGCTACTGTGCCAGTGTTTTTCACTCGTAACGACACATGAATATCGCCGCCCATTTTTATTTTTGGGCGCCTCATTTTCACTTGCTCATAGCGGAATGTCGTGTAACTGATGCCATAGCCAAAAGGATATAACGGGCGATGGCCATAGTCCAAAAGGTTGGAAGAATTGCCTGGGGCGTGTTGCCATTCTGTTTTAGGATCAATTTTATGCATCCGAGTATAATTTTCATCGGTAGGCGGGCGGCCAGTCGCTTTGTGGTCATAATAAATAGGAATTTGTCCGCTGGATTGAGGCCAGGTCACGGGCAAACGCCCCGAAGGTGCTGATTGACCATAGAGGACATCCACCAATGCCGGCCCACCCATAGTGCCCGGATGCCACGCCATCATAATAGCATCCACTTTGTCGGTCAGCCCTTCCAAACTAATCGGACGTCCCGCCAAAATAACCAAGACAATCGGTTTTTTGAGTGCCGCTAATTGCGTCAGGAGTTTTTTCTGCGCACCGGGCAAGCTAATATTTCCTCTGCTATGCCCTTCGCCACTTAAGATTGCTTCTTCTCCACCAAAAAACAACACGACATCCGACTTCCGCGCAGCCGCGCGGGCAGCAGCAAATCCACGCTCATCATAACTGCGGCTATATGGTAAACCCTGTGCGTAATGTATTGTGCGCGGATTTTTCACATGTGCTTTTAAGGCCGGTAAAAAAGTGCGCGAATCTTTTTTGTTCCCTTCATAAACCCAAGTCCCCATTTGTTGATAAGGCACTTCCGCTAAGGGACCTATCACCGCAACGCTTTTATGTGCTGAAAGGGGAAGCACATTCTTGTTATTCTGCAAAAGGACAAAGCTTTTCACTGCCGCCCGCTTGGCATCGGCAAGAAATCTGTCATTTAATATGTCGCTCCGGCGTCGACGGTCAGCGTATGGGCTCTTAAATAGCCCCATAGCGAATTTAACGCGCAACATTCGCCGCACGGCTTGGTCAAGACTATGCATACGAACCCGTTTGCGCTTGACTAAGCGCGGTAAATATTTTTCATAGGCATCGCTCGCCATCTCAAAATCAGTTCCCGCACGGACAGCTAAGCGTGCGGCGTGGGCAGCATCAGATGCGTGACCGTGGGGGATCATTTCCATCACCGAGTTCCAATCGCTGACCACGAAACCACTAAATCCCCATTCTTTACGCAAAATATCGGTTAACAATTGGCGATGGGCTGTCGCGGGGATACCATTCAATTCGTTATATGCGGTCATCAGCGATGGCGCACCCGCTTCAATAGCCGCTTTGAATGGGGGCAAATAAACATCACGCAAACGGCGCTCGGACATATTCACCGTGTTGTAGTCTCGTCCTCCTTCTGCGGCACCGTAAGCTGCAAAATGTTTTGCACATGCCGCTAAACTAGTAGGGTACGACAAATCTATGCCGTGAAAACCTTTGACCATTGCTCGGGCGAGTTCGGATGCCAAATAAACATCTTCACCCAATGATTCGGCAATGCGCCCCCAGCGCGCGTCTCGCGATATATCCACCATAGGGGCGAAAGTCCAACGGATGCCGACACTGGTTGCTTCTAACGCCGCAACACGGGCGCCTCGTTCCACTATTTTTGCATTCCAAGCCGCCGCCTGTCCTAAGGGGATGGGGAAAATTGTCTTATAACCGTGGATGACATCGTGCCCAAAAATAAGCGGGATGCCTTGGGGACTTTTCTCAACGGCAATTTTTTGTAGTTCATCAAATGCATCGGGAGCAAGTGCGTTGCGCGGAATATTCAAAAAACCACCTACTGTGCCTTGACGCACATATTCTTTGATCGCCGCAATTTTATCGTGGCTATCATAAATGCCCCAATCGCGCAAAGTCATCTGTCCAATTTTCTCGGCTAAAGTCATTTTGGATAATAATTGCTCAATCCGTTTTTCAACGCGGGGATCTTTTGTGCTTTGTGTAAAAACTTTGGCATGCGCAAGCGGCACAAGTAAAAAAATCAGCGCTATGCAGCCGAGTATCCAGTTCTTTTGCGTTGTATTCATCTCCGCCTTTGCCTATTTATTAAACAACAATCTTATTTATTATAATGCACAACATCACTGTGGGAAATAAGGCGGCGAGCACGCCCACCATCTTACATATAGCGGCATTTTCAACACAGTACCGCACAATCGCCCACTATCATCTTCTGTGCCAAATACTATATCGGCAGCGCAATCAAATGCCCGCAAACACACCATATCCAAATCTACATACCATCCACCTTTTTCCAGAGTAATTTCCAACGAAACCAATCGGAAAAAATAGCCACCGATCCCATTTGCTTGACTATTTTTTTTCGGGCAGAATTTCTTCGGCATCGTGCATTGATAATTGGTGACCGAAACATGTGGGAAAGTGAGGAATATCGTTGTAAGTATGATGAAAATCATGCCCGTGTGCAATAAAGGAGCGGATGCACATGATTTCCAATGGCGTTAATGCGTCTCCGTGCCAAAAACCCTGCACGACACGGTTATCATCACTTAAAGTCGCTTTTTGCGGTGGGGATGAGAGGATGCCCTGCGAAGATTGCGGGATATTCATATTGATCTAGCGAGCATTGCCTTGTGCGTCACTTATTGTGAATACTTTAGCACAAATTTCAAATCGCTCAGCACAGATTGACCTCTCGGCGGAGCATTTTTTTCGCTGGGTTTAGGATACGCCATCATCAAAAAACCTTGTGGATCAACGAGGTAGAAAGCGCTGGGTGACATAGCAACGTTGCCGAGCACTACGACCATACGGGGGTGGTGTTCGGCAAAAAATGGACGCAATGCCTCATTGCTTATCGGATGGCGGTGAACATACCATCGCTGAATACGGTCGGCTTCTCGCCCTAACGCAATCTGTGCTTGACGGGTAATATACAGTCGCTCGCGGCAATCGTCATCGCATGTGCCGTTATCTAAAATGAGCAGGGTCCATTTGTCAATCGGCAAATCCAATTTTAATGGCGGTTGCACCAACACTCCTTTATTAGAAGTTGCCGTAGGAATACCAACACCCGTCACGTAAATGACCCACGCAAGTCCCATCAACGTCAAGGGTATACTAATGAGTAATAATAAGGTAATGCGACCGCGCCAGTGGTTGCGGGATGTCTTTTCGGGCTGTGTGCGCCCCATCATGTGCTGCGCGCATTTTTACGCCCGTAAATCACCCGTCCCACCCATAAAAGCACCAACACGGATGATAGAGCAAACCATTGCACCGCATAACCCCAGTGCCGAGTAGACGAAACCGTACTATGCGCCCAACCGACTGTCAAGCCACCCGCTTGATTGTCCAGCAAACGCACAATGTGCGGAAAAACATCATGAGTGCTCCCTCTTTCTGCCTGCCATTGACGACGCATCAATTCGCTATCCGCACGCTGAATGAGCCGCGGCCATTGTTGGTCGGCATCCTGCTTTAAGAGCAAACGTTGTCCGTGTGGCACATAAACTCGCCCCTGTAAAGAAACGGGCGTATCAGGGGGTGGGATACGAGGGCGCGAACGGCGAGACGGGTCACCCACCACCCAACCGCGATTCACCAAAACGGCATAACCGCTCTCATCATAGAAAAGCGATACAATTTCATAGCCAAATCGCCCATCACGCATACGATTATCAACATGCCACGTATATTGCGGAGCATACTGTCCGCGCAGGGTCACACGCCTATACCGCCAATCATCGACCCTGTTACTGAGAGGCACTGCCGGCAATTGCGTCATTGCATGATAGCTGTGTGCAATATCCGTTTTATATACCGCTCGCTGTGTTTGCCAATAACCCAACGCCGCACAAAGTGCCGCCAACAAACCAGTGAGGAGCCCGGCGTGAAAACGGCGCAAGCGTACCATTTATACCTGCTGCAGCGGTGGCGCTATAGAGCAATGGTGCAATTGGATGCGGTCATCGAAGACAAAACAATCACCTTGCCAACGACTATGAAGGGGGGCAATATGATTGAAGTAATGAATAATGCCGCCGTGCAATTGATAAATATCGCCCGTCCACCGTTCAGCGATATATTGCGCTGCTTTTTCACAACGAATACCTCCCGTGCAATAAAGGGCAATGCGGCGTTTGTAGAGTATTCCACTACTCATCAGCCGATCAGCAAAACGGGGAAAATGCGAAAAGTTGTCTACATTTGCGGTCATTGCGCCGTTAAAATTCCCAATATTGCTTTCAAAACGATTTCGCACATCTAGGGTCAATACCTGCGGATCGGCAATGACATTGTTCCATTCTGGGGCGGATAATTTTTTTCCCGCTCCAGCAGATGGCACTGTTAACGGTTGTTTCATCGTAATGATTTCATTGCGGTATTTGATTTTGAGGCGCTTAAAGGGGTGGTGGGTAATGGGAAGACGGGATAACACGCTGGGCTCAAAATGCCATTGCGTTTTGAGATATTGCAATATCTCTTCAATGGCGGTGCGTTCGCCAGATAAATTAGCATTTATTCCTTCTGCGGCGACAATAATGGTGCCCTTGCAATGATAACGGCGACACAGTGGCGCTAAACCGGCGATCAATGCGCGCCTTGCGGGTATACGGCAAAAATGATAGAAAGATGCTAAAACCAACATCTCGACGGTTAGGGAGATTGCGCCGATCCTCCCCGGCAATGTGGCGATGACGGAGATTGCGTCTGCCATTCATCAGGGGTGTAAGTATGGAGCGCAAGAGCGTGGATGTGGGTTTGCAATTCGGTGGCAAGTAATTGGTACACGCGCCTATGGCGCTCCACTAAATTTTGGTCGGTAAAAAGATCCGAGACGACGACCACTTTGAAATGGGATTGTGCGCCTGCGGGCACATTGTGTTGGGCGCTTTCGTTACTCACCTCTAAATAATGCGCTTGGAGGGGGGCTAATTTTTCCTTAACCGTGGATGTAATATCCATAGGGTTAAATGTCAATATTGAGTGCGTCTAATGCGTGTTCGGTAATAAACGCCCGTCGTGGATCCACTTTTTCACCCATCAAAGTGCTAAACATGCGGTCTGCCTCACTGGCATCATCCACCGTGACTTGTAACATTCGCCGAGTATCAGGATTCATGGTGGTATCCCACAACTGATCGGGGTTCATTTCCCCTAAACCTTTATAGCGTTGCACCCCTTGCCCTTTGCGTGCCCGCTCAGATAACCACTGCAATGCGTCGTCTAAATCTATCACCGGTTGGGTTTGTTTGTCGTCGTAGCACACATAGGCGTCTTTATCAAACAATCCGCCCAGTTTTTCTTTTAATCGTCGCAGGTGTTGTAATTCTTCAGAGCGGAAAAAATCAGGCGTCAATACACATTGTGGTCCATAGCGCAACAGCGTAAAAGCCGGTGAAAAATATTGCCCATCGGCGGTGGGGACACATTCAAAGGACGCTATTTCATTATCGGTGTTTAAAGAATTCACGATATGCTGTGCCCATTCTTCCACCGCCGCCCGATCTTGCAATTGCTGTAAAGAAAGTAGCGGATATTGGATAATAACTTTGAGGAGCGGGGACGGGTAATTTTTATCCATTTTTGCGATAGTCTCGCGAATTGTGCGCGCATCGGTAATCAAATTGTTGAATTGCTCGGGTACAATTGGGGGAGAATCAGCACTGAGATGCAATTTCGTATGCGCAAGCATCGATTGGTTAAAATAATTTTCCAAAGAGTCCTCATCATCTAAGTATTGATAGTGTTTGCCATTGGTCACTTTATACAGGGGCGGCATAGCGATATAAATATGGCCTTCGCGAATTAAGTGCGGAAGATGGCGAAAGAAAAAAGCAAGTAATAAAGTGCGAATGTGTGACCCGTCAATATCGGCATCGGTCATAATAATCACGCGATGATAGCGCAATTTATCGGAATCAAAATCGCTTTCACCGATACCGCAACCGAGTGCGATAATCATCGCGCTAATTTCATCGGACGAAAGCACTTTATCCAAACGCGATTTTTCAACATTGATGATCTTTCCTTTCAGCGGCAAAACAGCTTGAAACTTGCGGTTACGCGCTTGTTTTGCCGATCCACCAGCCGAATCACCCTCCACCAAATACAATTCGGATTGTGCCGGATCTTTTTCTTGGCAGTCGGCTAGTTTACCGGGCAAGCCGCCCAAATTTAACACGCTTTTACGCCGTGTCGTATCGCGCACCTTCCGTGCCGCAATGCGCGCACTTGCAGCAGCAATCACTTTTTTGGCAATTTTTTGTGCGTCACTGGGGTGTTCTTCTAAATAAACGCTCAATTGCTCAGAGACCACCTGTTCCACAGCATTGCGCGCACTTGAAGATACGAGCTTGTCTTTGGTCTGCGCCGAAAATTTTGGATCAACGATCTGCACCGATAATATTGCAGTGAGCCCTTCACGCATATCTTCACCGGATAAGTCCAGTTTCCCCTTTTTATTCCCCATTGTTTGGTCAATATAGCTATTGAGGCTGCGGGTAAGTGCGGCGCGCAACCCCGTCATATGTGTGCCGCCATCTCTTTGATAGATGGTATTGGTATAGCAGCGCGTGTTTTCATGAAATTCTTCCGTCCACTGCATGGCAATGTGCGTCATTATGTTATCTTCCCCGCTCCCAGACAATTTTATTATTGGAGAAAGGAGGCTTTTATCTTTGTTTTGGTATTCCACAAATTCAGCAATTCCCCCAGCATAACTATATTCCTCTTCGCGGCCTTTCCCGCGTTCATCGATCAAGCGAATCGTCAATTGCGCATTCAAAAACGCCAGCTCGCGCAAACGGCGCGACAACACCTCAAAATGAAAATAGGTATCGCTAAACATAGTTGGGGAAGGAACAAAATTAATGGTGGTGCCCGTCTGTTCGGTCTTCCCGATAACCGATAAGGGGGTGGTGGGCACGCCGTCGACATACTCCTGTCGATGGATCTCTTCGTGCCGATGAATCGTGAGCGACAAACGCTGTGCGAGCGCATTGACTACGGATACTCCTACACCGTGTAAACCACCAGATATTTTGTAACTGTCGCTATCAAATTTCCCCCCCGCGTGGAGAACAGTCATAACAACTTCGGCAGCCGAAACTCCCTCTTCATGCATGTCGGTCGGAATACCCCTCCCATTGTCCGCCACAGTTGCCGACTGATCGGAGTGTATGGTGACCTGCAGGTGATTGCAATGCCCAGCTAAAGATTCATCTACGGCATTATCAACGAGTTCAAAAATCATGCGATGCAAGCCACTTCCATCATCCGTGTCACCAATATACATTCCCGGCCTTTTGCGGACAGCTTCTAATCCTTTGAGGACAGTAATATTATGGGAAGTATAGGTTTCGGTGGTCATATTAATATTGCGTTATTTCACCATGTTTCACATGAAACTTTTGTATCATGGTCGATGGCCGCCAGTATGCTTGCAAAGTGTTATTATACTCTATGCAGGTCATGAATACTTGACTTTTTAAGCTTTGCAACATATCGTATATAAAGGCTTGGTATGTTGCATCCAATTCGGCGGGCACATCATCCACCAGATACAAGGGGGTGCGTTGTGTTTGCTGATACAGCAACTTCCCTTGGGTGATACGCATTGCGGCAACTAAACGTTTTTGTTGCCCGCGGCTGAGAATTTTTGCCGCATCTATTCCTTTGATACGTACACGAATATCCGCTCTATGTGCTCCATAGTGGGTCTGTCCAGAACGCTGATCGCGCTCAAAAGAATACTCCAGCACATTCGCTAGATCTTTTCCATCGTCCCATCCTTGATAATACTCTAATTGCACGTCGTCAATGCCACCAAACGCCATTGCCGTTTCACGCAATAGCGGGAGAAAATCGCGGATGTATTCGGAACGGTGGAGCGTGATTTCCTGTGATAACGCGCACAATTGGTTTGTCCAGCTGAGCATCTGTGCAAGTGCGGTTGTTTTTTCGCGTAGCAAGCGATTGCGCTGACGCAGGCAGCGATTAAAAGCGCGCCAGCGAGAACCATAAGAAGGTTTCATGTGAAACACCCCCCAATCCATAAACTGCCGCCGCAATCCGCTCCCGCCGCTGAGAATAGAAAAAGTATCGGCATCAATCACCAGCAAAGGGAGCACATGCACCAAATCGGCGATGGGCACCCCTTCTTTGGTGTCTATTTTCACTTGTCGCTTGCCGTTGTGTGCGACGCTCACGCCAACCGAGTGTTCGCTGTTTTGATTTTCACCGCCAACCACGCCATGCACTGCGCTAAACGAATCGTCCTCGCCGATTAGCGAACGATACTCGATACCGCGCAACGGACGCCCCCGCCCCAACAAGTGTATGGATTCTAAAAATGATGTTTTGCCGCTGCCGTTTTTACCGCTAATGATATTGATTGTGGCAAAATTTTTGAGGGCGGCGTGGTGAATATTCCTTAAATTAAAAATGTCCAGCTGATGAATGCATGGTAACACCAAATACGAGCGCGATTAAACCTTCACCGGCATGATGACGCATAGCCATTGACTTGATTTAGCTTCATCCGGTTTTTCGCTCTCAAAAATACTACGTGTGTTGCCATCATTGAGCGTAATACACATTTTTTCGGTGTGGATCGCTTTCAAAGCATCTATGAGATAATTGGCGTTAAAGGCTATCTTGATTTCGCTCCCCGTATAATCTGCATCTATTTTTTCCGTTGCCGATTCGCCTTCGGTATTTTTTGCATCAATATGCACTGTTTTAGGCGAAAAATTGAGCTGAACGAGGCGCTGTTCAGTGGAGAGAATGGCAACCCGCCGCACGGCTTGATGAAATAACTCCGTTGTGATCACCGCAACAGAGTTTCCTTCCTTGACCATGACCTGCTCGTAATCTGGATACTTGCCCTCAATTAAATTAGAAATCATCGTAAAGTGATCATTGTGCACTTTTATTTGTTTATGACCGATTACGAAGGTTATATCATCCGTATTATCTTGGAGCAACGTTAATAATTGATTGATCGCTTTATACGGCACGATGACTTGTCGTGCTTCTTGGATATCGCTCTTCATATCGTAGATATCACACGCAAGACGATGTCCATCGGTGGCGACAAAACGCACATTGTCTTGTCGCACATCAATACACATTCCTTTTAAGTATTGGCGCATATCGTCTTTAGACATGGCAAAGTGCGTTTGTTCTAATGCGCGGCGCAATTGGGGCGCCGGTAGCAAAAAAGTCATTGTGTCCTCACCCAATTCCGGCATGGATGGAAAATCCTCTGCGGGGAGAGTTTTGAGCGAAAAATGGCTGCTTCCCACCTTAATTTGGAGAAAATTATCGCTTGGAACCATTTCAATGACGCAATCATCGGGCAGCGAACGGCAAATATCCATCATTTTGCGCGCCGGTACAGTCGTCTGCATTCCATCCGCCTTGGCATCCACTTTCGCCAAAGGCACCGAATGTAACAATTCTACCGTCGAATCGGTTCCCATACAAAACAAGCGCTCTCCGCTGACCCGCAACAAAATATTGCCAATAATGGGCATTACTTGGCGCATTTCAATCACGCCATTGACAATAGCCAGTGAATGTATTAATTCTTTACGCTTAACACTTATCTTCATTATGGTTGCTCAGTCCTGTTCTATTAGTTGGTTGGCACCTCAAACGGATGTGGAAAATCGAACCCCGTCCATCAAGATAATATAGTGTAGCATAAAGCGCATTACTCTAACGCCAGCATATATCACGAGCGGATTTTATTTAAGAGGTTTTTGTACTCCCGATGTGTGGCAACATGAGAAGAATAGAGGCGTCTCACTTTGCGACAAGCATGCAAAACCGTCGTATGATCGCGTCCGCCAAAAAAACGCCCAATTTCTGGCAAGCTGTGGTCGGTTAAACATTGTGCTAACGCCATAGCCATATGGCGCGGGTAAGCAACCGAACGGGAGCGCTTTGCCGATTTCATGTCGCTGGGCTGAATGCGATAATAATCGGCAACAATTTGAATAATGTGATCTATATTAATTTGTTGATGCTGAACGGCAACTAACGCCGATAAAGATTCGTGTGCCATATCCATATCCACCGGACGGTTTTTCATACGTGAGCTCGCCAGTACGCGCTTGAGAGCCCCCTCTAAATCGCGAACATTGGTATCAATGCGTTGGGCAATATACTGCGCCACCGAGAGAGGGAGATCAAACTCCCATGTCGTCGCCTTATGTTGCAAAATAGCGATACGATTTTCTTCATCCGGTGGTTCAATCATTGCCGATAATCCCCAATTAAAGCGAGATTTTAAGCGTCCATCCAACCCCTGAACATCTTTGGGGTGCCTATCGCAGGTGAGTACAACTTGTTTATCGGCATCCATTAAAGCATTGAATAAATGGAGAAACTCTTCTTGCGTTTGTTTTGCCCGCGCAAGAAAATGGATGTCGTCAATCAATAAGACGTCCAGCGAGCGATAAAAATACTTAAAATCGTTGATTGTTTTTAATTCAAGTGCATGTACCATATCCCGCACGAATCGTTCCGATGAGGTATAAATGACTTTCAGGCGGGGGTGGTGGCGCAATAATTCATTTCCCACAGCGTTGAGTAAGTGTGTTTTTCCCAAAGAAGTACTGCCGTAGATCAATAATGGGTTCATTTCTGTGCTCCCCCATTTTTTGCCCACTTGCTGGGCGGCAGCAAATGCCAATTCATTCGGTTTGCCAGCGATAAATGAATCAAAAGTATATTTGTGAGTGATGCTTTTACGGAAAATCGCCGTGATATTATCGAGCGGGTCGGCATTATGCGGTGTTTTATGAGTATCGGCGGAAGAATGGCGGGTCGGCGAATCACCATCATCCGATCTGTGTGGATGGGGTAAAGACATCTGTTCGCTAGGCTGTCCCAACACATCTATTGCCATCCAAAAATTCTCCACTCCAGAAAGTGTACGCATCAAGCTCGTTAGCTGTTCGCGATAGTTTTTCATCACCCAATCGCGCACAAAATAATTAGGAGCGAGGAGGCGCACATGATTATGATCGCTTTCCTCCATAACACTCAAAGGCAGGATCCACGTATTAAATAATTGCGGTGACATATCCACCGCTATGTGATCAATGGCCTGCTGCCAAATTGCGTGCTGCACCCTTCTCCCCTGATAACTGTTAATAAAAAGAGTATGTCTATCATATGCGCTTTTTATTTCAAATGCAACAAATTAAAATACAATACAATCAATGGGTTAGATAAAAAAATTGAAATGGAGGTTTTTTAGCGGCAGATAAAAATGTTGTATAAATAGGTTATATTCTGTGAACAACCTGTGGATAGTTCCCGGACCGCTGGGAGCGAGCCCGAGCAAAAAATATATATAATTATATGGATTATGTCTATAACTTGATGATTTAATAGCTTCTTTTATGCACCGCTTTTTATTCATAATATGGGCTAAATGGAATTACATTTTGCGTGGATGAATGACTCATTTTCTGCTGATCGCCTTGTGGAAATGTGGCGAGCGGTGGCGTTATTTTTTTGTGCACAATTGTGCAGAGCACATTTTATTCGCCAACGAGGCGCAGTATAAACTTTTCTCTATTAGGCGCGCATGACAATGCCGCAGCGCGTTCAGAAACCCTGTCGCCCAAACGCTCAATGAAGACAAGCAGCCGACAAGCGATGAATGAAATATCAAGTGGTGGGTATTATATAAACCCCATAAAAAGGGTGCCCGTCCTCTCTTGTCCAGGGGGAGGACAGAGGGACGGGCGGTGGGAGAAAGAATGAACGCTAAAGCGTATTGACGTATGGCAGCAAAAGCTTTATAGCATATTGATTTGCCTGGTCGCTCAGCCGATCAATCACTTTATTTTGTGATTTTTCCAACTGCTCGGTTACGCGTTGTTCTGCCTCTTTTGACAACATCGTATCTCCTTTAGATTGAATCAATGAAGGAGTCTTTATTAAAGAAGATGGTGCCGATTTAACGTTATTACCACCTGTTTGCGCTAATACACTGGTGGAGAAAAATACTCCCGCCAAGACAATTAACACATAGCGTTTGGTTACATTTTTTAGTACTTTCATTTTTATATCCTCTCAATACTTTAAAAAATGGTTAATAAGTAATATTTACACTTATTATATGTTGTTTTTACAAAAAGTCAACCCCTAAAGTACATTTTTTTGTGAAAATATTACAAAAAAGTGCATTTTTTTACACTTTTTTGCATATTTTACACAAAAAACGAGAAATATGCATTTTTTTATAAACTGTTGAATCAATTTCACGATGGATATGAAAAGCCTCCAATAAATTGGGCTTGCTTATTGGGGGTAATACTTGGATAATAGGGCTTATGCTTTTAATTGATGGCTCTGCATTTTTATACCGTTCTTTTTACGCCCTGCCTCCAATGACTACCGCTCAAGGACAACAGACTAATGCCATTAAAGGCACACTCAATATACTCCTCAAACTGCGCAAAGATTTTTCCCAGCGCACTCACATTGTCGTCTTTGACGCACCAGGCAAAACATTTCGTGATGCATGGTTCCCTGAATACAAAGCAAACCGCAAAAAAATGCCCGCCGAATTAAGAGAACAAATTGAGCCACTCCAAAAGATCATTACAGCTATGGGGTTCCCTTCCGTTGTGCTACCGGGGGTAGAAGCCGACGATGTCATCGCCACTTTGGCACGCGAGAGCGCCTCAAAAGGAGAAGATGTTTTAATTGTCTCCAACGATAAAGATTTAGCGCAATTAGTGACCGACAAGATTCATTTATACGATGCGCACAAGCACAAAACAATTGACGAAGAGGGTGTCGTGCAAAAATACGGTGTGCATCCCGATCAGGTGATTGATTATTTATCGCTTGTTGGAGACAGTAGTGACAATATTCCCGGCGTCCCCGGTATCGGGCATAAAACTGCTGGTATTCTTCTCGCACATTTTGGGCACTTAGATAATTTATATGCCCAATTAGATAGCCTTGTGCAATTAAAAATACGCGGCGCCAAAAAAATCGCTGACGGATTAAAGCGTGCGCGCGAAACTGCTTATTTAGCGCAAAAATTAGTCACCCTCAAAACAGACGTCAATATGAGTACTTACACAGATCGTCTACAACACACACCGCCAGACGATGCTCAGTTATTACGCTTATACCAAGAGTTAGAATTCCGCTCTTTAGCACAGATACAACAGCGTGTGCTGGATCAAGCGCATCACACGCCCGCCACAGGTGCCGCCGACGCGCCCGAAAAGGCGCGCCATACGACCATATCTTCTGATTATGAATTAATCGTCACTGAAAACGATTTACAGCGGTGGGTGCAATGCATGGTGCAAGCAGAATATTATGCTATAGAGACGGCAACGACTTCACAGCATTATATGGACGCCGACCTCATCGGGCTTTCCCTTGCCGTGTCGGGTTCGGCAGCTTATATTCCTTTCGGACATCGCGAGGAGACGCCCCAATTATCAAAAGAAGGTGTCCTCGCCACTCTTAAACCGATATTAGAGGCAGAGCAGCCCAAATTAGTGGGACACAACTTGAAATTTGCGTGCAATATATTGGCAAACTACGGTATCCACTTACGAGGCATTGTGGATGACCCCCTGTTGGCATCATTTATTTTAGATCCCGGAAGCGGGCGACATGATCTGCCGTCGCTTGCTTTTCGTCATCTACAGCGCAGTCATGATAATTTATCTACGGTATTAGGTAAAACGCACAATTGGAGTGAGGTGCCGCTTGCCCGTGCAGCGCCTTATATGGCTGCGAATGCAAATGCGGCTTTACAACTGAGCACACTCCTTGCACCGCACATTGTCAAAATACCCTCTTTAGAGGAAGTTTACCGCACGATAGACCTCCCCCTTATACCGGTGCTATCGCGTATTGAGCGGGCAGGCTGCAAAATTGATGTGTCCATGCTCAATACCTTAAGCCGGCAACTCGGCGACTCTCTATCAGAAATTGAAAACCACATTTGGGATATTTCGGAGGAAAAGTTCAACATCAATTCTCCCAAACAGTTACAAGCCATCTTGTTTGACAAATTCCAACTTCATTCTGGACGCAAAACACCGACCAAACAGCGATCAGTCAATGAAGCGGTGCTACAGCAACTCTCCTTACATCATCCCCTGCCGAAACTCGTTCTCCAACACCGCATGCTCAACAAATTGAAAAATACATACGCCGATCCTTTGCCCAAACAAGTCAGCCCGCACACAGGGAAGATCCATACTTCGTATCACCAAGCGGGTGCATCGACGGGACGCCTCTCATCCAGTGATCCCAATTTACAAAATATCCCTATCCGCACTGAAGAGGGGCGGAAAATTCGCCGCGCTTTTTGTGCAGAAGAGGGTTTTATTTTCATTGATGCTGACTACTCACAGATTGAATTGCGTATTATGGCACACTTGTCACAGGATGAAGGGCTTTGTCACGCTTTTTGTGCTGGCGACGACATACACAGCACCATTGCCGGAGAGATATTCTCCTGTCCGGTGAGCAATGTTACAGCGGATCAACGCCGCGCGGCAAAAGCAATTAATTTTGGCTTAATTTATGGAATGTCTGCTTTTGGATTAGCGCGCCAGATAAACGTTGATGTCAAAGATGCACAGGAATATATGGATTTTTACTTCCACCGCTACGCAGGTGTGCACACTTTCATGGAAGAAAAACGCCAACAAGTACGCGCGCATGGATATGTTGAGACCATTTTTCACCGCCGCCTCTACCTCCCCAATATTAAGAGTGCGAAACATTCGTTGCGGGCGGGTGCAGAACGTGCAGCAATTAACGCACCGATGCAGGGCAGTTCTGCCGATATTATCAAGCGGGCAATGATTGCCATTGATCGGCAATTACGGGAAAATCAACTTAATGCGTGCATCATTATGCAAGTGCATGACGAGTTGGTGGTGGAATGCGCCAATTGCGCACAAAATGAAGTCACAGATATTGTACGCCAGGAGATGGTGGATGCTGCAGATTTACGGGTGCCGCTGGTTGTAGATATCGGGAGTGGTGACAACTGGGATGACGCTCATTGATAATTTGTGGGTCGGGGATCCGCCGCGAATACCACATGTCCATTTCATGTGCGGGGTTCCCCATTTCAAACAATGCCCTGCAGATGTGGGGAAAGAAGTTGCCCTTTCTGGGTATTCCAATGTTGGAAAATCTAGCGTATGCAATACATTAACCGGCGCCAATCAATTGGCACGCGTTGCAAAGCAGCCCGGGCGCACGCGCGAAATTAATTTCTTTGCCTTAGATGCGGCCGCACAATATCGTTTAGTTGATTTGCCTGGATACGGTTATGCGCGCGTGTCGTCTGCTATACAACACAAATGGCGCCATGAACTGGATTTATATTTTAGAAAGCGGCAATCACTTGTCGGGGTAATACTCATTATGGACATACGTCAATCGCTCCGTGAATGGGATAAATTGATGCTGGAATGGGCACAAGCGACTCAAGTTCCCGTCTATGGGCTACTCAATAAAGCTGATAAATTATCCAAGAATAAAGCACTGCACGCGCTCAAAAATATGAGCGTGCAGTGGCAAGGCGCCGACCTACTGCAATTATTTTCTGCCCATCATAAGATCGGGATAACGCAAGCGCGAGCGGCTTTAGCAAGAATGCTCGCGACAAAAAGCGTAAGAACGCTCTCTTGACAAAGAGAGCGTTAAGGACACCTTAATATTTATAAGAAGGGGGCTTATAAGGCCCTTCTTGCGGTATATTGAGGTATTGTGACTGCTCGGCGGTTAGTTGCGTTAAAGTCCCGCCAAATCCAGCAACCATGTAGCGGGCAACCTCTTCATCTAAACGTTGTGGCAACTGCGTCACGGTAATTGTCTCTGTGCGTTTTTTCTTATCGCCGATCTCAGCAAATTTTTCCTTATACAGGTGGATTTGTGCCAATACTTGATTGGCAAAAGAACCGTCCATAATGCGTGAGGGATGGCCGGTTGCATTGCCCAAATTAACGAGGCGCCCTTCAGCAAGCAAAATTAAATAGTCATCCGCTGCATCAGTACGATATATTTGATCCACTTGGGGCTTAATATTTTCCCAGCGCCAATTTTCTTTCATATAAGCGACATCTATTTCATTATCAAAGTGACCGATATTACACACCACCGCACCTTTTTTCAATGCACCGAGAATAGCGCTCTTACAAACATTGATATTGCCGGTTGCCGTCACAAACACATCGGTATTCGCCAATAATTCGCGGTCGATGGGACCTGCGGGTTCGCCATTGCGGTATGGTGATACAACTTCAAATCCATCCATACACGCTTGCAGCGCACAAATGGGATCCACTTCCGAAATCCGCACAATCATACCTTCTTGGCGCAACGATTGTGCCGATCCTTTACCCACATCACCATAACCCATTAGCAAAGCGCGTTTGCCAGACAATAAATGGTCAGTTCCGCGTTTTATGGCGTCATTCAAACTATGCCGGCAACCATAGCGATTATCATTCTTAGATTTAGTCACTGAATCATTGACATTGATCGCCGGAACACGCAGTTCGTGGCGCGCGTGCATCTCTAAAAGGCGGTGTACACCCGTTGTCGTCTCTTCAGATATTCCATGCACCGTTTTCAATAGATCGGGGTAGCGTTCGTGAAGAATGGCGGTTAAATCACCACCATCGTCTAAAATCATATTACCGCCCCATGGTTCTCCATGACAAAAGATCGTTTGTTCAATACACCACTCATACTCTTCTTCGCTTTCGCCTTTCCAGGCGAACACGGGAATACCCGCGGCGGCAATTGCTGCCGCAGCATGATCTTGGGTGGAAAAAATATTGCACGATGACCAGCGCACTTGGGCGCCTAAGTGAACCAATGTTTCAATGAGCACGGCAGTTTGAATGGTCATGTGGATACAGCCCATTATTTTTGCCCCTGCGAGTGGCTGTTGATGGCTATATTTTTTGCGCAGAGCCATCAACGCTGGCATCTCATCTTGGGCAATCGTTATTTCCTTCCGTCCCCATGCGCTTAGCTGGAGGTCCGCTACTTTATAATCGTTTTTTTGTATGATATGCCTCTGTTGTTTTGCCATATTACGCCTTCTTTAATTGTACTAATTTTTCCCACGGAAATTCGCTGCGCCCAAAATGACCATAAGTCGCTGTCGGTAAGTATTGAATGTTTTTTAACTGCATGCTTCAATCAAACCACTCGGCGTTAAATCAAAGTTCTTTTTCACCAATTTCACTAGTTCGGGTTCGGGTATAGTGCCGGTATTAAATGTATCAATA
>JAHRAO010000037.1 GCA_020027215.1 Gammaproteobacteria bacterium | reverse complement strand
AAGAAGATTTTGACGATGGAACTTATAAGGTAATAGTACGGTTACAAGGAGAGCCAGATACTCCCCCTGTTGAAGTTGCTTGTGCACAAGATGTTGCTAATTTTCTAAAATCAATTGATATAAGAACACAAGAAAACCCCCAAAAGTGGGCAGACTCAGTACAATTATCCATTTTGACTAACATTTTACAAGCCGTGTATTTTGAAATTAAAATGCTGCAAATTTCAGAAAAAGATGGTATGGGAGAAAACATACACTTGATTTTAAGGCGTCACTTGGAGGAAGTTAGTGAAAAGCAACAAGATTATACGAGTGACGACTTTAGCCCAACCCTCGCAGCCACAAAGATGCAGCGCATTAGAATAGAAAATTATGCCGATAATTGACAAGCAAAAATGGCGGGACTTTGGAAAAGCGTTAATAAAAAGCCCAGGATCAGAAGAACAAAAGAATTTTTTGGAATTATCTCAAGATAATAAAAGCGAGGAATTTATCCGACATTTAGAGGAAAAACTTGGTTGCAAGGTGGGCGAAGATTGTAAACTAAAACACACATTTTCAGAATCAGAGTTTCGTTACCCCACCGAGGAAACATCGCAACTCATTTGGGATACCTATGCAAGTGATCACCCCACGTATACGGCTAAATGTGGTTTTTGGGCATATCAAATTTTTGCTATGATTAAGGCTGGTTATATTCAGCCAAGTTATTTGGCTTCAAATATCAATGCCTCAAATGAAACTGGTATTTATACGATAGAGGCAGCTATTAAATCCGAAAAGTCTGAAAAAATTGATACAGTAGTTCGGCGAATATTGAGATCTATGTGTAATGAAGCACCGAGAGATCAAAGAATAATTTATAAGGACTTTTATATCGGTTGTGCTTATTGGTTATACCAATGGTCAAAGGATCTAGAGGAACATTTACCCGATATGAATGATCGGCAAATTAGAGCAATACTGTCGGCTAAATATTTCGGTATCTTTACCGAAAAAATGTGGTCAGGAAAAAGTTATATTGGGCAAATAAGAATATTAGCTGGGTTTGTGTTATTTTTACAAGAAAAGCAGAATAGACAATTAAGTGTGAAAAACATTATAGATCAATTAGCATACTTGAGTGTTTGGAAGTCAATAGAATTACAAGAACCTAAGTTAAATAAAATTGAATTTGATAAAATCCACCAAGCGCTAGAGCAAGCCACAAATTAAAGTGCTAATATTGATGAATCAGTCAATTTCTACTTTTAATAAAGTGTGATGAAAAAGTATCTACCACTATGGATCGGGGTGTTTACAGCTTGTATCGCAGCATATGCAAGTGCCGCAACAGCGCGTCATCCAAGCCCTGAATTACTCCCCCATACGAGCGATACACAATACCACTTAAAAATGGTGGCGCGAGGAATTGATGTTCCGTGGGGGATTGTCATGTTGCCCAACCACGCACTACTCGTTTCCGAACGGAGTGGCACAATGTGGCACATTGCTCAAAACGGCACAAAGACTGCAATACAAGGTGTCCCTGAGGTTTTTGCGCGAGGACAAGGCGGGTTATTAGACATTGAATTACACCCCAATTTTGTTCAAAATCGTCACATCTATTTTGCCTATTCTTCCGATGATGCGAAAAGCAATGGACGCAATACTATCATTATGCGTGCCGCTTATCATCGCCACGCCCTCACCCAACAAAAAATCATTTATGCCGCCACCCCAGAATCAAAAACAGCCCACCATTTTGGCAGTCGCATCGTATTTGATCGGCACGGGTACTTGTTTTTCTCTATCGGCGATCGCGGTTATCGCGATACTCTGCCACAAAACAACCAAGTGGATAGCGGCAAAATTTATCGCCTGCACTCCGATGGACGCATCCCGCAAGATAATCCTTTTGCCAAAGGGGGCACACCCGCCATTTTTTCTTATGGACACCGCAATCCACAAGGATTAGCGATCCACCCTGTAACAGGTATGTTATGGGAACACGAACACGGTCCGCGCGGTGGCGATGAATTAAATATTATCCGCAAAGGACGCAATTATGGCTGGCCTGTGGTCAGTTTCGGTATCAACTACACCGGCACTTCATTTACCAATCTCACCCATAAACGGGGTATGGAAGCACCCATTTGGCACTGGACACCATCTATAGCTCCATCGGGGATGGCATTTGTCACCAGCGATTTCTATCCCCAGTGGCAAGGACACTTACTAGTCGGGTCACTCAAGTTTGAGCATTTAGTGTTGGTGCGCCTGAAAGGCAAGCGGGTAATAAGCCACCACCACCTTTTTCCACATGCTGGACGAGTACGCGAAGTTATACAGGGGCTTGATGGGTATATTTATCTCGGCATTGACGACAAAGGCGTGATGCGCATTGTGCCCAAAAAACCTTAAAAAGAGAGGCACATGGTGCTTACAAGCACCTTAACTCGTTGGAATAACAAACAAAAAAGCGTTTTATAAATAAGAAAATATTTCAGGTGCCGTAGTGGTCACGGCGCATTTTTTCGCTTTCGTCGCGCGACAAAAATACATCAAAAGTAATCCCTTGTGTGCGCTGTGCACCCATAATGTTGCCATACTGGGCAGCACGACCCATATCGAGGGGATCGGTGAGAACACCATAAGCCAACCCAGCAGCAAAGGAATCGCCACAACCTGTCGTTTGGACGACTTTATCAACTTTTATGGCGGGGATGTTTTCCTGACAAAATGAGCCATTTTTTTTGTAGTAGCACATCACCCCTTTTTCATCCACAGTAATGAAAACAGCGCTCACTCCTTTTTCTAAACAGTGTTCTGCAAATTGGGCACATTCATTATCACTGATTGGTGGTAAGTCTTCTAAATCTTCCAAAGTATATTCTTTCGCAAACCAGCTACATCGCGCTTCTTCGAGGTTCATTTTGAGAAAATCAATGTATGGCAACCATTGATCACGTTCAATCCACGGCTTCATTAAGCGATCGCCGTGCATAGTGAGGGCATTGGTTGGACCGTGTGCATCAAAAATAGTGATGGCATCGCTATTGTCTTTAATGTATTTCAAGGTGAGTAATGGCGCTTCAAAGTCGGTGATCGGCACAAAGACAAAAGCGTCACAATTGAGTAAAGGTTGCACATCGGCTGGCTCAATGGGATTCATAGATCCGACCTGTTTTTCTTGCCGCCGGTTTTGATCAATAAATTTGAGATAAACAACATCCCCTCTATCGGCATCCGCCTTGACATGCGTAGCATCAATGTTTTGATATTCTTTAAATATCTCCAACACATTGCCATGATCGCGTTGCCGCAGATGAGTAACGGGATAAATAGTGCTGTTTTTGGGCACTAGGTGGGATAGAGCAATAGCGGTATGGGTGACACAACCGTATTTTTTGAATTCTTTGCCCTCATGGGTGATAATACTATCGCGTGGAATGGGGCCAATAACTGCTATTTTGTAAGAACGATCGACTGACATGGTTCATTGTGAGTACTACATAAATATTCATAATGTGTATCATACTACAAATTAAAAACTACTGGCGGGTGAGGTAAAAAAAATGTTCGGGCTATTCTTTACGCGATGGTTGTGGCGTGCCAGTTTTTATATCAGTGGGATTATTGCTGAGTGCAGATCGGCGCAAATAGAGCGTGATAGCAACACTCGCCTGCATTGCCCATTGTATCGCTATAATGGCAAAACAGAATAGCGCCCATAACACTAATAAAGGATCAAAGAGGTAATCCCACAAATTATTGGATGGCAAAATATGCCCATAGTAACCGAGCATAATTAAAATTAAACAACCACAAATAATATAAAAACGGATAATCCAGCAAAAGACAAAAATGATTCCCATACCGGTAATGAGCAGGTATGGGCGAAACCCTATAGCATACAAATCGCCAAATCCCCATCCATTGACCGATAGATACAGCATAGTGGAGGCAAAAACGATCACAATACAAAGGGCATTTTTTTCTTGACGGGTGATACCATAACTCAAATCCCATGAACGCAATAAATACACGCCTAAAATAGCGGCGCTCATGACGCTCAAGCTGCTCATCCAATTGGTGATATAAGCGAGCGTAGAGTACGGCACATTGGGTAAGGGCAGGTGGAGTAATGCACATAAAATGCAAAAACCAACAAATTTATACGAGCTGCTTATCCTAAATATTCTGCAGAAGATAAGTGAAATTATTGCTGCCCAAACAAAAGTATCGTAAAGCCAAATGAAGTTATTCATCGCACAGCATTCAACCACGCTTGATTAAATTGTATATGCTTGACGAGAACATCATTCCACACATAAATTAAGTGAAAATTATTGTGCTCGTCGCGCAGGAGCCATGGATCACGGTAGCGAGTGCGGCAAATGCCGTCATAGCACAATTGCGATGCCGCTAACCATGCGGCGCGTTGCGCATGATCATCGGGCATGTGTTGGTCACGCACCAGAGTGCGCTCAATTTCTTGCATATAGTTTTTTTTGTGAGCTATTTGCGGTTGGTTTTGGATAGCGGATGGGTGTTCAAAATGATAAATTGTGCGCCAATGCTTACCTTGATCGTTAGATATCGCTAACGCTAATGAATCACGCGCTCGCCGGCGGGTATTGTTATTCAACACAGCAATAAGCTCACGGTTTTTAGGCAAAGCGACAATACTGAGTGTGCGGGCACGCAAATCCGTAAAATCGGATTGCCATAATTGACCGCTATTTGTACTCACGCGGCGTTGGAATTCAAAACGCTGGGGTGATCGATTGCTGCGGGGTTGCAGTGAGACGATCGTTTTTTCATTGAGAGGCACAAGACAAGGCGCACTGCCAACGCTGGTTCGTATACGATTGTGCCCTGTGACTTGGTAATCTGAATTGAAACGCACAATTAATCCAGTACTCCCTAATATATGCGCTATGGCGGGAATTCCAATCGATCCATCGGCATAAAATAGTGGTTTATGGCGCACATGTAAGCCCATTCCCGCAAGAGGTGAACTGTAGATACGGTGGGGTAGTGACCATTCCGTTCCTCCATCAGTGGAGACAATCATCTTTAAGTGGCTCATTTGTGGGTAATTGCGCATGGTATCAGCATAAAATACAACATGTTTACGGGCATCGTGTGCCAATGGCACGACTGCAGCAGCCTGTAAATAATCCACTGGCATTCCTGTGCGCGGTGATTTTTGCACAAGAATGGCATGATCTGCACCCCAGACCTTATCCGCATGCCATACATCACTGTAGATAGCACGATAGCGAGGCTGGGGTATGTCCGCACTCCATACTGCCCATATTTTTCCACCGGGCAACACAGAAAGTGCTGGAGCACCGATATTTAATGACGGACTGTCTGACAAATAGTTGATGGCGATAATTTTTTTCTGGGATGTAGTTGTCGTGAGCGCGCTCTCGTTGGGCAATGCCAATTGAAAGGATACAGTCGGCGGCACGGCAGTTATCGCTAACCAAAAGGCGACTGCGCCTAATAACATTAAAAGGATCGATGACTTAGTAGGCAGTATCATCAATTAAACCAATGGTCCGAATGGGAGATAACGATTATCGCTATGCTTTTTGATCCAATGCAATAGTTCTTTTGGTGGTGAAACCCCGCGTTGTTGTAAAAGGCGCGTCAGTATAATGACTGGTGATTGATCCCCCATTCGCCACCCAGTGAAACGCATTTCGGCAATAGTGTAGAGGCGGATCAATCCAAACAGGTCTTGTGCCGAACAAAATGCGGTCAATTCGCTCCACTGCTTTTCAGTCGCTTGGGATAATGCTTTCCCGATGGGCTGTAATTGAGGAGTTAAAGCTGCGGTAAGGGTATCGGCATCGTCGCTTTTTGCAATGGCGATGATTTTGTGTAGGTCTTGGGGAGCGATATCTGCTTTTTTTGCTGGCGGTTGCCAAATATTGACTGTAGTCATAATTTTTCAATGAAACCATGTAAAAATGCTTTATCACCTCGTACATTGTCAATCCGTCCTACCGGTGCCCAATATTTGTTATGGTGTTCTAACGGGAAAGCCGCTTGCTGGCGGGAATAAGCATGATTCCATTCATCAGCAGTGACTTGAGCGAGGGTATGCGGGGCATTTTTAAGTGGATTATCATGGCGGTTCCATCTACCATCAGCAATGGTGTCAATTTCTTTTTTAATCTCTATCATTGCATGGCAAAATCTATTGAGTTCAGGCAAAGATTCGCTTTCGGTCGGTTCAATCATCATGGTTCCCGCAACAGGAAAAGATATAGTGGGGGCGTGGAAGCCATAGTCAATAAGCCGTTTGGCTATATCTTCCACCGTGATATCACTGGTCGCTTTGTACGGACGCAGATCAATAATACATTCATGCGCAACACATCCCGATGAATTAGAGTATAGGAGTGGGTAATGCTCCGATAAATGGTGTGCCATATAATTGGCGTTGAGGATGGCGCATGCGCTGGCTAAAGTTAAGCCGTCACCCCCCATCAGACGGATATATGCCCACACGATAGGCAGGATACTCGCACTCCCCCAATGGGCAGCGGAAATAGCACCAGTAGAACGCGCTTGTAGTGGATGGGGAGGCAAAAAAGGCACCAATTTTTCAGTCACCGCTATAGGCCCCATACCTGGTCCGCCGCCCCCGTGTGGAATACAAAAAGTTTTGTGCAAATTGATATGCATTACATCGGCGCCAAATTGTGCGGGGCGAACAATGCCGACCATGGCATTGAGGTTTGCGCCATCTAGGTACACTAATCCGCCATAATGATGTATTAACTCGCACAATTGCTGGATTTGCGGTTCAAATACTCCGTGCGTAGAAGGGTAAGTGACCATGATGCCTGCTAATCGCTGGGCATATTGTTCACACTGCACCCGAAGACGGTCTATATCAATATTGCCATGCTCATCACACGGCACGTTCTTGACCTCCAACCCCGCCATCACCGCACTGGCTGGGTTGGTACCGTGAGCAGAATTCGGAATGAAGCAAATATCTCGCTTCTCACCGCGCTCATGATGATAGGCTTTAATGGCAATTAACCCCGCGTATTCGCCTTGTGACCCAGCATTCGGTTGGAGTGATACGGCGGCAAAACCAGTAATTTCAGCGAGGTATTGTTCTAATTCACTGCATAATTGATAATACCCTTCCTGCTGGGATGGAGGAGCAAATGGATGCAGTGCAGAAAATTTGTGCCACGAAATAGGCATCATTTCAGCACAGGCATTCAATTTCATAGTACACGACCCTAACGCAATCATGGAGCGATTAAGGGAAATATCTTTATCTTCCAGTTTCTTTAAGTGGCGTATAAAATCCGTTTCACTGTATTCTTGACAAAAATCAGGATGGGTCAAATAGGATGTCGTGCGGCGATAGACATTGGGTAATGCGTGTGATGAGCGCCGAGGAGATGATGGAAGCGTGCCGTCAAAAATAGCAAGTATATTTTTAACATCTTGTATTGTGCAACACTCGTCTAAGCTGATTCCGATAGCATTATCGGATAGGTGGCGCAAGTTATAACCAGCCGATACGGCGCGCTCGTGACGCATGGGTGCATCGGCTGCTTCTATAGCCACAGTATCAAAGTAAGTTTCATTTGTCGGCGGGTAGCCGCATTGCCGCAATCCCTGCGCCAATTGATGCGTGAGCGTATGCACATGTGTCGCAATGCGTCTAATCCCCGTTCCGCCATGCCACAAAGTAAACGAGGCAGCTATGACCGCAGGCAAGGTTTGGGCGGTACAAATATTACTGGAGGCTTTTTCACGGCGGATATGCTGTTCGCGAGTTTGTAGTGCCATACGCAAGCCATTTTGTCCATGACAATCTGGAGCAGCGGCGATAATCCGTCCCGGTATTTGTCGCTTGAAAATATCTAAGGTCGCAAAGAATGCAGCGTGAGGACCTCCTGCGCCCATTGGCATCCCAAAACGCTGGCTACTCCCCACGACAACATCTGTTCCCCATACTCCCGGCGCTTCTAATAAAGCGAGGGCAAGCAAATCGGTCGCAACAATAGCCAGCGCATTTTTTTGATGCACATAACGAACGAATTTCCGTCCATTGGGAATAGCACCATCGCTTTGGGGATATTGCAATAAAGCGGCAAAATAGTCATTGCGGGCGGTCAATTCTGCTAAATCGGAAAATAAATGCACTTCAATTCCGTAATGATACGCTCGTGTGCGGATGACGGCTATAGTTTGCGGGTGGCAGTGTGCGCTCAACATAAAGTGCTTTTGTTTTTGGCGATGGATACGCCAACACATTGCCATTGCTTCGGCGGCGGCAGTGGCTTCATCAAGCAACGATGCATTAGCGAGGGGCATTAATGTGAGATCTTGCACCATTTTTTGGAAAGTCATGAGCATTTGTAGCCGTCCTTGAGATATTTCGCTCTGATAAGGTGTATAAGCGGTATACCATCCAGGGTTTTCTAATATTTGCCGTTGGATCACCGGAGGGGTTATGCAATTATAATATCCCATACCGATGAGCGATAAAGCGGCGCTATTGCGGTCGGCAATTTCGGTAAGGGATAAGAGCATTTCCCGCTCATTTTGCGCGGCGGGCAAAGACAATGACTGTGGCGATATAATATCGGGAGGAATAGTATCACCAATGAATTTTTCAAATGAGGTGTAACCGAGCATGTCGAGCATCGTTTTAGCCTGCGTGGCAGTTATTCCGATGTGGCGATGCACGAAACTGTCTGCGGAAATGGATTGATGTGACGGCAATGATAACGCCATTAGTTTATTATACTGATTAAATGAGAAAAGTGAGCAGTGTCTGTGGGCGATATATCGCATTATTCGGCGGGGGAATGTGCATTGTTTTATGTTGCTCGAGCAAATTATCTATTTCATCAGCCGAAACGATAGCATTGACCCATTGTAAAATACCTTTATCGTCGATTGGAATCAATGGTTTATTTGTGCAAGGGGGCATAGTTTGTGGCAATACGGCACCTGATACTCAAATTCATCTCAATGGACAACGGGTGCGCATTTCATCCAATGGATCTTTCATTTTTGGTTTTGGGCGCGATTTTCCGTCCACGGCGACCATCACCGTTACCCGTAATAAAGTGCCAAATGATTATACGATTTATATTGCCCCGCGTCAATATAAAGAACAGCATATTCATGGAGTGCCTCAGCGAACGGTATCGCCAAAACCAGAAGACTTCAAACGTATTCGCCAAGAAAGCCAATCCATCGTTACCGCGCGACAAGTGGATAGTACGCGCACCGATTTTGTAACTGGATTTCATTGGCCAGTGCGGGGCAGAATTAGCGGGGTGTATGGTAGCCAACGCACCTATAATGGCGTTCCGCGTCGTCCACATTACGGGGTGGATATTGCCGTCTCTTTAGGAACACCAGTGCGTGCTCCAACTGGTGGTGTAGTCACCTTAGTGCATCCCGATATGTTTTTTTCTGGTGGCACCTTGATTATTGATCACGGACACGGGATCTCTTCTGCTTTCTTACATTTGGAGACAATCAATGTGGCAGTGGGCGATACGGTGCAACAAGGCGAAGAAATCGCGACAGTGGGGAGCAGTGGTCGGGCAACGGGTCCGCATTTAGATTGGAGAATCAATTGGTTTACGCAACGGCTTGACCCGCAACTATTAGTGCTAGACGAATAAAAATTCCTGCAAAATTTCTCTAATGAATCTTCCCCATCCACCGCTTGAGCGGGCGGGTAAATAGCGCTAACACTACACCAGCGAGCACAGTGGTGACAGTAATCTGCCAATACAGGCTCGGCATATCCTCAAGCGCATCGGCACGGAATTCACCGGCGAGGAGCCCCGCTAAAATGAGCCCTAACGACGAGGCAAGAAACCACATCCCCATCATCTGTCCCATATAACGGCGCGGCGATAATTTAGTGACCGCACTTAAACCGACTGGACTGAGGCATAATTCACCCATCGTGTGAAGAAGGTAGGTCATCACTAACCAATAAGGCAGTGCTTTATTACCTTCTAAAACGATGTGGGCTGCACCGATCATCACGCCGAAACCAGAACCCATAATAATCAATCCTAAGGCAAACTTGAGTGGAGTAGATGGATTTAATGCCCAGCGCGCTAAAAACACCCATAACCATGAAAAAACAGGCGCTAGCATCACAATAAAGAAAGCATTGAGTGATTGAAACCAACTTGCTGGTATTTCAAAACTGCCAACTAATCGGTCGGTATACCGCGCCGCAAATAAATTGAGCGAAGAACCCGCTTGTTCAAAACCAGTCCAAAACATAGCGGCAGCAAGGCACAGTACTAAAATGACCGCAACTTGTTTCTTTTCTATGGGCAATAAATTGCCCATAGAAAATATGTAAATGAAATAGAGGGTGAATATAGATCCAATAAAGTAGGTGGCATATTGTGCCAAGACAACAGGGTTAATAGTCACCCAACCATTAGAAAGCAGAACCAAAAGCACAAATACCACAGCGAGCAATACACCGATACCGATCCAACTTGCATTATGGTTGGTGGTATTTGCCGCTGGAGCCACTACACCGACCGAACCAAGATTTCCTTGACCGATGCGGTATTGGATTAATCCAATCAACATGCCAATACCTGCGGCACCAAACCCGTAATGCCAACCAAAGCGATCGCTTTCAGCCAAATAGCCACAGACAAGGGGGCCAATTGCTGCTCCAACATTAATACCCATATAAAAGATAGTAAAGCCACCATCTCGGCGTGGATCATTCTCGGAATAGAGCATGCCGACAACTGTGCTAATATTGGGTTTCAACAAACCTGTGCCCATCACGACAAAAATGAGCCCTAAAAAGAAGGTCGAAGCACTGGGGATGGCGAGTATGAAATGCCCGATAGTGATAATGATCGCACCATACCATATTGACCGCCGAGCCCCTAATAAATGGTCTGCCATCCACCCGCCTAATACCGTCATCAAATACACAGAGGCGGTGTATAGTCCGTAAATTGCGGTTGCCGATTGATCGGTGAGACCCATACCGCCACCAGCGACAGCAGTGGTCATAAACAACACCAATAGTGCACGCATGCCGTAATAACTCATGCGTTCCCACATTTCAGTAAAGAAAAGATTACGCAACCCAACAGGATGACCAAATAGAGTTTTATTGGGTAATCCTGCTACTGCAGTTTGATGAACACTCACGAGAATAATGCTTTCTTATTACCAATCAACTAACAAGCATTGTATATTATTTAGTGGATAAGTAGTAGCAATTGGCAACATAACAATGGAGTACATATGGCTGAATAAATCTTTATTGGTGGTACAATAGTTTTATGTCAACCAAGAGGTATTCTATAACACAGATAATGCGACGATTTGTTCCTTCAATTATTTTTGCTGTCTTTATGGGATTTTTTGCGAGTGGGCTTGGGCTGTTTATTGGACTGGCCATATTTCCACCTCTCGGTATGATCCTTCTTTTTCCCGGCGGGATGATTTTGGGTTTATTGGGAGGGTTTTTGAATTGGTGGTGGGCAGTTCTCGTCATTCAAACGATATGGTGGGGAATAGTCTTTGAAGTGATGCGGTGGCTCATTGCCATATTAAGGCGAAAGCACCATTAGGATACTGATCCACTGTGCTATTTTAGATGCCTGAGCTACCAGAGGTAGAAGTCGTCGTCCGGCAAATCTCCAAAGCCAACATCTTAAGCAAAAAGATTAAGAAAGTTGCTATTTCTGAAAAAGCAATGAAAGGAAGTATCAATAAATCCAATCTTCAGATAGATTCTAAGCGGGTTCACTCCTTAAAAGGACATTCTTTTAAGGAGGTTCAACGGCGAGGAAAATATATTTTATTCAATGTGGAGGATAGCAATACTTTACTCATTCACTTAGGAATGTCGGGCACTTTGCGCATAAACACAGAAGGACAACAAGAAGGAGAGCGCCATGATCATTTTACAATTTGTTTTGCGGACGGGCGCGTGTTGCGTTTCAATGATTCTCGCCGCTTTGGTAAGATTTGTGTGGTCGATCATAATGAAAAACACGCAATTTTGCACAAATTAGGCGTTGAACCATTAGGGCGGGAATTTAATGCGGGGATGCTCTTCCAAGTGACGCGTCAGTGCCGTGCGGCAGTGAAGCCATTTTTAATGAACGGTACAATTATTTGTGGCATTGGCAATATTTATGCTTCAGAAATACTATTTGCGGCGGGTATGGACCCTACTCGCCGTGTCTGTGATTTAACTATGAAAGAATGCGGCACACTCGTGCGAAAAACAAAATACATCCTACACCACGCCATCAAAAAAGGCGGAAGCACACTAAAAGATTTTCAAGATAGCGCAGGAAAAAGTGGCTACTTTCAATACCATTTCAAGGTGTATGGGCGAGGGGGAAAGGGTTGTGAAAAGTGCACGGGAACCATAGAAAGTATTCCTCAATGCGGCAGAACAACCTTTTATTGCGACCACTGCCAAAAATAACTATCTTCTAGCAGCGCATCTTTAATGATGAATAAAGATAACCAAATCATTCTAAGGCACTGTGCGCTTGTAGCGATACTGGGGATGTCGGGGGCAATGCTGGTACTCAGCGGCGTAGCACTGAAGGTAGACACCATAGTTGACTTATTGCTATCAGTCAGGTTATTTGAGCAAGGCAATTGGTCCGGCTTCACTATGCCCAATGGTCTATGGACACAGGTTATGCTACAGCCATTTTTATATTTGTTGCCTGTCGGTTGGGCATATTTGCTGGCGATGGCCCTACTGTCATCTGTAATGAGTGTGCTGTGCTACACATTTGCCCGTAAAATCACCTCCCACAATGAATGGATTATTATTGTCGGCAGTATTGCCACCGGCAGTTTTTTCTTTTTCCCCATGTTTTATTATCACGATAATTTGGCGGTCGCTTTTGCTTTTGCGGCACTCGTCTGTCGCTTGCTACATATGCGATGGTGGTGGCTATGGAGCGCACTTTTATTGGTGATGAGTTTTCATGCGAAACAGCCCATCGGCATTATGAGTGCATTTATATTGGCGGCGGCAATTATGCTGTCAGAAAAGGGGTTTTGGCGTAATCGCTCAAATTATTTATTGGTCGGATGCGGGACCATTTTTTTCGTAGTATCCATTGCGTTGCATTATGAGTTAGCGGGGGGTTATCGCTACATGCAATCTACTCTTATCACGCCTTTATTGTTTGCTGGGCAAGAAAGTGAGCCCCGCTATGCACGATTAGTGAGGGGAGTGTTTATGCCTTTTTTAATAAATCCGCTCGCTATGTTGAGTGATTTGTGGCAGGGGATAGGTGGGCTCGGCCGTTTGGTGTTTTATCCTTTTGTGATGAGTATCTATTTGAGTTATTGGATATTATTCCGATATTATAGGGAATTTTTGCCCGCCCAGCGGTTCGGTTACATTGCTTTAGTGGGCATGGGTTTGTGCATATCAGCGGTCAGTGGCGGGAATTTTAGTCACTATATTTTATTGCTACCCTTGCTGATTAGTATTAATATCGCTCTTTATAGCCATAGCCTATGGCAAAAATTGGTAGTAAGCGGATTAGCGATCAGTATTATTGGCGGGGTACTCGCTTATATTGTGCATGAATATCAACCGGAAAAATTGCGTTTGACGAATCGTTATTACCCTTTACAGGTTGTTGACGGGGCACAGGGTGTTGATCCGTCTTGTCAATTGAATTTACACACTTTTACTGAGGCGGCAAAGAAAATCAAATCCTACGATAAAGTCGCCTATTTAGATGATGTGACTCAAGGTGTTTTTTTGGTTGCCGATAAATTACCCGCTAACAATCACACCGTTATGCAAAAAAATTTGACTATTCGCGACATCCCCGCTTTTGAACAGAATTATATCGCCCAATTGCACGAGCAAAAAATACAAGCTCTAGTCGCATGGAAAAACAAAGCTTGTTTCATGCGCGGAGAGGGAGTGGAGAAATTCCCTATTCCGCTGATTACTCGCTATTTAGAGCAAAATTACAATGAATTGCACGTGGGAGATGATTTATATATTTATAGTGTGCGCACTCAATAAAAATGATGTATAAGTTGTTTGTGCGCTTAATTGGCGTAAAGTATAACGGCAATAACGCGGCTTACGATCGCTGGGTATGGCTTAAAAAATATTTGCCGAAAACTGCCGATCCACTCACGTGCCTTGATGTGGGCTGTGGTAATGGCTGGGCGCTTTTTGTTGCGGCACGCAAAGGTTACCGCCCTACTGGTATCAGTAACGATGCTGCTAATACAGCCAAGATTACCCAGCGGGCAACAGCATTAGGATACGATATTGACATACAAAATCTGGATTGCGATGATTTAACCCAACTCAATCGGCAATTTGATGTCATTATTAACTGCGAAAATATAGAACATATCCCGCACGATAAAAAATTGGTGGGTGCAATGTCTGATTTACTGAACGATCGCGGATTCATTTTCTTTACGACGCCCAACTATTTTTATAAAACTGCAGATAAAAATGACGCTGGGCCTTTTGATATCAACCGCACCGATGGCGGTCATGTGCGGCGCGGTTATACTTTTGCTTGGTTAGAAAAAGAATTTTTGCGCAACAATTTATTGATTGTTGAACGGGGATATATCACCAATTTTTGTTCGCTTGTCGTGCCGTATATAGACAGAAAGATACTGCGTTGGTTATGGACACCACTCGCCAAATTGTTTCTCGTGCCTGCCGCCATTGTCGCTAATCGCTTGGACAGATTATTTTTTAAGCAATGGAAGCATTCACTATTGTGGTATATAATAGCCCAAAAATATAACGATTAAACCCTATTCAATGGATAAAAATAATTCCCAGAAATTAACTTTGCTAAGATGGTTTGCCCACCAAGACTGGATTCGTTATGGTATTCGCCAAAGGGTATTGCGGTGCTTTGTAAACCCAGATACAATGGCTCCCCAAGATTTTGAAATACAGTTTCACGGGCTAAGATATGTAGGCAATTTTGATCGCTACCTTGATTGGATGGCATACTTTTTTGGCGGATATGAAAAAAATGAAGCACAATTGATGATTGATACTGTACGAGATTGCACCGATGCGGTGTTTATTGATATAGGGGCGAATATCGGCCAATACACTTTGGTGATGGCACAACATTGCAGTCAAGTGCACGCTTTTGAACCATACCCTCCTGTTTATCAGCAATTAGAGCAGCACATTCGCAATAATGATATACAGAATATATGCCTACACCGTTTGGCTTTAGGTGCTGAAGATGGGCAAATGGAATTTTACGTCGCAAATGGAAGAAACGATGGGACAAACAGTTTTGTGCGTGGTAAAGCGTTTGGAAATAAACCTGCAGGAAAATATCGCGTATACAACGGCGATGACTATTGTGCAACGCTCAATTTTGAACGGATAAATTTAATTAAAATGGATGTGGAAGGTTATGAAAAAGCAGTATTAACCGGATTACAACAGACGCTGAGGAAATTTCGCCCAGCAGTATTTATGGAGTTTTCATATGATACCTGGAAAAGTTTTGCCGATGAAAATGATCTTTTTGCACTCTTTCCTAAAGATTATAGTGTTCAGCGTATCATTGGGTACCGCCCATGGTTTATATTTAATTTACCCTATTACGGTAAGAAAGAATTTAATTTTAACATCGGTATAGGTATAGAAGTCAATTTATTGTTTTCCCCTCATCACTAATATCACTGCCCAGCAATAACCGACCAATTTTTGTATTTACAGGCCAGCGCATCGCTCTCTTGGGACGGAATCATTGAATCATCATGCAAACGATAGGGATGTCCCTCCCATTGACTAAAACAAGATTGCCAGTATTCAAAAGTTTTTAAGTCGTTTGGCGTGCCCCACGACATATAGTGTTCCACCTCTAATAAACGGCAACTGAGCCCCATTTCCAACGCGACATTCACGCATGAATCGAGGTAAAACTCATTATTGACCCGCATATTATGTGCAATAAGGTGTTCAACCACTTGTTCAAAATGCGTTGCGCGACAAAAAGTAAAAGTACCCAATACGATTGGATCATGGGTGGGGTTTTGTAATGGTTG
Organism: Gammaproteobacteria bacterium; assembly: GCA_020027215.1. Lineage (GTDB taxonomy): Bacteria > Pseudomonadota > Gammaproteobacteria > JABABF01 > JAHRAO01 > JAHRAO01. The sequence goes on along the minus strand of JAHRAO010000037.1, from coordinate 19,935 downwards.
CTTGACTGAAATATTTTTTATAACGCCATTATTTTCATCAATCCAACCATACATTTCAGGATGGCGCATGGCATGTGGGTGCCCGCGCACCCCCCAAACGATAATATCTACGGTTGGGTCAGCGCATAAGTTGACAAAAATATGATGATCATATAACGCGGCAAAATCACAGGCGCCAAAAGTGATCGGTTCGGCAGCTTGTTCCATTTTTTCTTGCAATGCCTCTAACCCAATCAATGCCGTGCACGCTTGTCCTGCGGTCATCTTATCCAATTTTTTCGTGACTGCTTGTGGATAGTGTTCGTTGAGTAAGCAGGTGATGGTCTCATTCATCGGCATGCCGCCGCGCAGCACAAAACAATATTGTTGAGCGGGTGGTAAATGATCGGTCGCTTGTATGACCATCGGTTGACCAGATACGGAAATGAGGGGTTTGGTAAGCGTGTAACCGGCATCGGAAAATCGCTTCCCCATCCCCGCCATAGGCACTATAACGCTCCCCGCAGGCGATGGTGCGTGCATTTTATCCATCAGGCGCTTAAAAAGTGATGACCAACGAAGGTATTCGGCAAGATCTTTTGGCGTTCCCCACTGCATAAAATGTTGCAGAGGGTATATTTTGACCGGTAAATTGTACTTTATGAGATGGCGGTAAGCGAGGCTGACATAGTATTCATTGTTAACTTTCCAGTTGTGTGCGACAGCGGTATCAAATGCTTGGAACATAATCTTTGCACTGGCAAAATAATAAGTGCCACTAGAAGCGTATTCTTCCATGCGGTTATGAGTAAAGGGCTCTTTTTCTTGTATGGCGGTGACCCAACCATTACGCTCTTGCATATAGGCATAATGCGTATTCCCTAATGAATGAGGGTGGAAACCTTTATAAGCGGGGATGGCTCCCATACACGATGTATCTTTTTGCACGCTGCGCTTAAATGTATGCCAATCCCAATAGCAACTAAAATCACAATAATTCACCACCACCGGTAAATCAGGACGCAAATGAGATTTAATTTGCTGCACAGCGTGCACGGGTCCAAATTTGTGCGGCGAAATGGCGATGATCTTTCCGTGGGGACAATAATGATTTAATATATCGCGTATTCCAAAATCTGTTTCATCCAAATGTTTTTGGTTACAAATAAAGTAAAAGTTTTTTTCATTCGGAAATAAATCTATGACCCATGCAATCATGGGTTTACCATCAATGTCAATTAGGGGTTTGGGAATACGATAGCCAGCATGGCGAAAACGCTCACCGAAGCCAGACATCGGAATGACTATCTGCATGAGAAAGGTTGGCATATAGGGGTGATGATAATAGATATATTATATACTATGCTTGAAATTTAACTTTTCCGTGCCCTATGTCGTATCGTTTATCGTTGATCATCCCTTGTTATAACGAAGAAAAAAATTTACCGATCTTGTTTGATCGTTGCCGCGATCTGCCTGCAGATATTGAGGTAGTCTTTGTCAATAATGGCTCAAACGATGGGTCGGCAAAAGTATTTGAACACGAATTATCCCATCATTCCAATTGGCGTTTAGTGCATGTGACAGAAAATAAGGGTTATGGTTTTGGTATATTGAGTGGTTTGCGCGAAGCACAAGCCGCTATATTAGGTTGGACGCACGCAGATCTACAGACCAATCCACTGGATTGTCTTGAAGCGCTCAAAATATTTACTGCACATCCGCAAACGGGTTTTATCAAAGGATCTCGTTATGGGCGTCCTTTTTTTGATCGCATTTTTACTTGGGGGATGAGCATTTTTGAAACATTAATTTTGGGAAAAGTGTTATGGGATATCAATGCTCAACCCACTTTATTTCGGCGCAATTTCTTTTCCCAATGGAAAAACCCACCCTATGATTTTTCATTGGATTTGTATGCTTATTACATGGCAATCCATCACCATTTGACAATACGCCGTTTCCCCGTATTGTTTGCTCCTCGGGTACACGGTACATCGCATTGGAACATTAATTGGCGGGAAAAATGGAAATTTATTCGCCGCACAATGGGTTTTAGTTTCCATCTGCGCACACTCAAAAGGCGCAAACAATTACAATGATACAAAAGCAAATTGGCATATTTTTAATTGTCGGCTCCTTGACGGTCGCCATTGATTATGGCTTTTATATAATGCTGATTAGTTTGTTGGACATTGACCTTGCCAAAGCGGCGGGCTTTATTATTGGCACTGTATTTGCATATCTCGCTAACCGCTTGTGGACTTTTAACCGCCCCGCAGTGAAAGCCGATAGTATATTGCGCTTTATCCTACTGTATGCCTTGACTTTGGGTATCAATGTATTCGTTAATAGTGTATTGAACCGCATTTTTATCGATTTAGAGTACATCCGTCAATTTGCATTCCTTGCCGCCACAGGCATATCTGCCACTCTCAACTTTATCGGTATGAAGTTTTTTGTCTTTAAGCCAGCAACTGATCAATAGTAGCTAAATATTTCCCGATGCATTTTATTGCTCATCGCCGTAATACTGTGGACTTGTTGATTTCCACCCCGACACAATACGGGGTGGAAGTCGATATTCGGAGTAATGATCAACACCTGATTATTCATCATGACCCCATGTGTGGTGGTGAAATATTTGCCGATTGGTTGCAAGCGTATCGCCACGGAACTTTAATTCTCAATGTTAAAGAGGAAGGACTGGAAGAAGATCTTTTGACATTGATGTCCGCCCACGGTATAGAAGATTTTTTCTTTCTTGATCAGTCTTTTCCATTCTTAATCAAGTGGGCGCAACGGATCGAGGGGCGTTGTGCGGTGAGAATATCGGAATATGAATCCATTGAAACGGCTCTGTCGCTTGCTGGGAAGGTAAATTGGGTGTGGGTGGATTGTTTTTCCACTTTGCCTATTGACAGTACACAGGCACAGCAATTAAAAGACGCGGGATTTCGCTTGTGTATGGTTTCACCTGAATTACAAGGGCGAGATGCTCAAATAGAGATTGCCCGTTTTCACCGCTTAATCAACAAACGCAACATTATACCCACCGCAGTGTGTACTAAACATCCAGAAATGTGGGACACACTACTCAATAAATAACCCTGCATGCTTGCTGTTTTACGCCATCCTTTGTTTATAGTCGGTTTGATCATACGACTGGCATTAATTATTTTCGTCACTCCCGCCCCAGTTGCAGAATGGTATGTTCCTTTTCTACAACACAGCGTCACTGAATGGACGGTCAATCCGTGGGAACTGTGGTTGCGTGATGAAGGTATTATCAGGTCATTTCCCTATGGTTATGCTATGTGGCTATATTTCCTCCCTTTTGTGTTATGTGCTTCATTGCTAGGCATTTCCATTGTTGGCGCTTACTGGGCGGCGTTGCTGGTGATAGACCTCTGTTTAATGATACTACTCAAAAACATATATAAGGGTTCAATGAACTTATTATTCATTGCTTATTGGTTGTCTCCCATTGTCATAATCAGTAGCTATCTTTTGGGCTACAATGATTTAGTTCCCATTTGCTTTTTAGCTTTGTCGCTATATTGTCTTCGCTACAAATTATGGTTTTATTCTGGCGTGGCGTTAGTCGCGGCTATATCAGCTAAATTGAGTATGGCGTTAGTTGTCCCATTTTTTATCGTCTACTTGATACGCAATCCGGGTTTGCACTCCATCATAATGCGTTTTAGCGGCGGTGTAGCGAGCGGCACTTTATTGTTGATTCTGCCATTTGTGCTATTGCCTTCCGCATTAGTGATGCTGTTTAGCAATCCAGAAATGACAACCGCATTGCGCTTACACTTGCCCATTGGCGATTATCAAATTTATCTCGTGCCCATTGTCTATTTATTGATGCTCTACGGTGCTTGGAATGTAAAATGGGTCAATTTTGAATTATTTCATGCCACTTTAGGCATTGCATTGCTTCTATTGGTGGTGTTATCGCCATCTTCGCTCGGCTGGTTTCTCTGGCCAATTACGCTACTAGTGGGATACCAATTTATTGAAAAGCGGGTTGGGGTTATTTTAATCGGCTTGTTTGGTGGTCTTTATGCCATACGTAGCATCTTTGCATTTTTTCCCGATATAGTTGCCTATTTTCCGAGTATCGCATTTGGGAGCACGCAACACTTGCATCAATATGCCTTATCTATTGTGAATACCACTATTGCCGTGTTTGGCATTATTTTGTCGCTACGCATCTGGGACATAATGGTGATGCGCAATGATTTTTTTCGCTTGAGCAGGCGACCGTTTGTCGTAGGAATAGCTGGGGATTCGGGCGCGGGCAAAGATACTTATAGCCGTGCCATAGAAAATATTTTTGGGCGGCAATCCATCACGCATTTATTGGGCGATAATTATCATTTGTGGGATCGGCAAAAAACGATGTGGAGAGTACTCACTCACCTTAACCCGCGTGCAAATAATTTGCAACGTATGGTGGCGGATTTAAGATCTATTATGCAGGGTAAAATAGTCAAAACATCATACTACGATCACCGCACTGGACATATGCGCACGACGCACTATCTCAAAAAAAATCATGTCATTTTAGTCAATGGATTGCATGCTCTATATCTACCATCGTTGCGCCGTCATTACGATGTCAAAATTTATTTAGATATGGATGAACATCTGCGCCGTTATTTTAAGATTGCCCGCGATGTACACGAGCGCGGGCATCCCATACAGAAAGTCACTGCTGCCATTGAAAAACGCATTCCCGATGCACAAAATTTTATTCACCCACAAAAACAATACGCCGACTTAATATTTGCAATACAACCAATTCGTGCGGATGATTTTGTTTGGTCTGCGCCAAACAGTGATGGAAGTAATAAGCTGTACCGCTTGGTGGTATCCATGCGCGGTCACTCTGGTCACTCCGATTTAGTGCGTGTTTTGGGTGGATTATTAGGATTGCATGTCGAAGTCAATGTAGATAGTGTTTTTGAGCAAGTAATTATTGAGGGAGCAGTGTCTGCAGAAGACATTGCCATGTGTGTAAAAGAATTATGCCCAAAAATGATAGACTTTTTAGATATTAATCCAATTTGGGCGGATGGAGTGTTGGGCTTAATGCAATTGAGCACTCTCGTGTATATTAATCAATCAATGGAGCAGAGAGCGCTATAGTGAAAGTATATAACCTCGATAAATTTGTTTCGCTACCCGATACGGTGCTTTTTGATATGGATAATACTTTTTATGATTACCATCATGCACATACGGCTGCTTTAACTGCGATCAGCGAAAAAATCGCCACCTCGTTTTCTTTGCCATTGACCGATGTTGAAAAAGCGTATGCCGAAGCACGCAATCAGATTAAAGAACAACTACAAAAGACGGCCTCATCGCACAGCCGTGTGCTCTATTTCCAACGCATGTTAGAAATATTAGGGCTAGGGTCACAATTGGTGCATGCCTTAGATTTTGAACAGACCTACTGGCGCGTATTTATCAGTAACATTGTTTTGTTTGATGACCTCAAATTATGCTTAGACGATTTGCGCCTGTTGAATATTCCTATGGTCTTAGTGACTGATTTAACCGCACAGATACAATTTCGCAAAATGATTTATTTGAAATTGGATCAATATTTCCATTTTGTCGTTACGAGCGAAGAGGCGGGGGCTGATAAGCCGCATAAAGCACCATTTCAGTTGGCGTTGCAAAAGATCAATGCAAAAAAAGATAGCATCATTTGGATGATCGGCGATCATCCATTAAGCGATATTCAGGGAGCACGCACCGCGCTATCGGCGCTCACCATTCAAAAAAAACAAAGTAATGGAGAAAAAGGTAGCGAACAGGTAAAACCTGATGCCGATTTTACGCATTATCGCGAATTGCGCAAGTTTATTGCCCAGCTGAAAGATAAGTAATTTATGTATTTTTCAACACGAACATTGCACTGATGCCCACACCGATCCGCAGTGCCATAGAACAGTTTTGTGTCGATCTCGCACAGGATCCGTTGCTGGTGCAAGGAGCAGGTGGCAATATATCGTGGAAAGAAGGTCAAGTGCTTTGGGTCAAAGCGTCTGGTACTCGTTTTCAAAATGCACAACAACAAGATATCTTCACCGCAGTGGATTACCAGCACTTGCGCACTTTCTTGGACAAGGGCCACTGCAATGTTCAACCGCGCTTAATCACTTCTCTTGCACAGGCACGGCCATCCATTGAAACTTTATTGCATGCATTGTTACCACAAAAGATAGTAGTGCATTTACATGCCTTGTTACCATTAGCGTACTTAATCCAATCGTCAGCACAAAAAATCTTGCAGGCTCAATTGGCTCATTTTCCAGAATGGACGTTTATCCCGTACCATCAACCTGGCGCGGAGTTAGCGTCTGCGGTTCTTGCGCACACGAAAAATTGCCCCGCAGTCAAATTGCTGATGTTACAAAATCACGGCATCGTTCTTGCTGGGAAAACTGTCGATGAAGTGCGCTCTTTGTTGGGTCGCTTATTGGCAATGTTATCGGATGATATGACTATGCCACAGATTCCCGCGTACGAAAATATTTGTGGGTTCGCCGTGAATGGTATTGAATATAGCCCGATACAAGACCCTCTGATACACCAGCTGGTATATCAGCCTGCGTTATACCGGGGACTACAAGAGTGTTGGGCGATTTGTCCCGACCATGTGGTTTTTCTGGGCGCCAAAGCATTGTGTTATACCGACCGAATACATTTTCAGCACCAAAGTGGTGATAGTGATGATAACGGTGATAAGGCATTGCGACCCGACGTTATTTTTATCAAAGATGACGGGGTATTTGTCGCCGATGGATTTAATACGGCTCAACAAGAGCAATTGAAAGCCTATTTACATACTCTCTCATTCCTTCCATCGTTAAACGATGTGCAGGTTTTAAATCACCATGACATCGCAGCCTTATGCAACTGGGATGCCGAGCATTACCGCCAGCAATTAGCCAAATGATGCTTGTCGCACTACAATGATTGCCACCCGATTGAGAACCTGGCTACAGAAGCTCGGAGATGTGCGTTTAGCCATAGGGATTATTATTGTGCTCATGGGTGCAACAGTTGCCAGTTCACTACCGATTTACTATGGAGATGGTGATGATCTTGGGATAGCGGTGGGGCTCATCAAAAGATATCATAATGTGGATTATTTTTGGCAACGGGTTTATGAAGAAAAATCGCCAACCTATAATGGAATCATCAAAAGATCGTTAAGGTCTATTCATCAAAGTTACCCCCGTATAGAAAATATAATCCCACCTATATCAACCATTATGACTGGATGGTATAAAACCACTTACGCCCCAATCCAACCGGCGTTGATAGCGATTTTGCTATTGGCAGGCGACAATCTGCCCGCTGTTGTGGTCTCACGATTACCGTCATTCATTTTCTACGTGCTGGGACTCATCATTTGGGGAAAAGTGTTCGCCATGTTGTTTAGGAAAGCGCACCCGACCTACGCGATTTTGGGGGTGTGTTTATTGGCATGTTCTTTAGAAAATATTGGATTTGCGCAGGGAGCAATGCCTTACGCGTGTGTCATTCCTGCGCTGGGGTGGCTCACTTATTTACTCATAAAATGGCAATCCATCTTGCCGCAATCAGAAAAGTCGCGGATGATGTTAGTGGCGTGTAGCGGGATATTAATCTATCTTCAATTCCAAATGATTTTTGTCGGAGCCGCTGTGGGAATATGTTTATTTGTAATGATATGGGTAAGCCAATATAAAAAACATAGGTTAATGCAAGCTTGTCTCGTATCCATCGCACGCATATGGAAAAGCGGGGCGTTATTTGCGATCATTTCTTTTCCGGCAATTATCTACATTTATTATAAACTTGATCAAGTTCCACACAACTCATGGCATGTAGGGCTGAATGGCGAATTTTTATTCGCCAACTGGCAAGGGTTAACGGCTATCCCAGAGTTCTTCATCCACAATCTATATATCGTTGTCACCCGTTTGACTGGGTTTATACCCGAAGATAACGCTCTATCCATCGTTATGTTTATCACAGTGTTTGCACTCTTTTGTGTCGGTTTTTTAGTATGGATTAAAAGATTATTTTCGGTTACCGATGCTGTCTCAATCTTTTGTGTGAGCTTGGGTATAGTACAGATAACATTGCTATTGACTTCACAACTGACATTCAGCCCATCGCGACACAGTTTGCTCTTTTTGCCTTTTATTGTTCTGTGCGTCTTGAGTGGAGCCCATTGGATAATTATCGCTATGACCCGCTATTTGACAGTAGATGGCAATCGCTCCCCTTCCGTTGTCAACCACCTACTCAGTGTGCTGGTGCTCGCCAGTTGCTTGTATCACTACGATAGTTATCTTGCTCCCCGTAAAGAGCTATTTGATCCGCATGCTATTAATATGTTGTTGGAAGAACGTGGGGTCAATAAAGTATTCACTTTATTATCAACGCCACAAATGGAAATGATGCAATTAAATCAAGCGCGACTGTATTATGTAAAAGCATCTTACGATGACGAAGAATGGGGAAAAACTGTGCGCGGGCGACACGAACCCATCGCTTGGATCTACCGCACTCCGAAGCATATTCGGAGGCAGGAAAAGCATGACGCTCAAATGGAGAACGTGGAACATCTTTTGGCGCAGTATAATTGGCAAATTGTTTATGTTAAGTCCCTTGCGTATGCCAGCCGCGAATATTCACGGCTCATCGAGTATGATCACAATAGTTTGTATATTGCGGTGTATAAATAGTTGAATATATTTTAGGAGGTATAAAATGCGCCCAGCACCAACTTTAGATAAAATTGATCACGCCCACGTTTATGTTAAAGATAGGGCACTCTCAGAAAAATGGTACGCCGATGTTTTAGGGTTTAAGCCGGTGAAAAAGTACGCAGTGTGGGCGGTCGATGGGGGGCCTTTAGTGATACAAAATGGAGGCGTTCATTTAGCATTATTTGAAAGCTGCGATAAAGTCAGCGGAATGGTTGCTTTTTTGACCGACAAATCAGGATTGATGCAATGGCAAAATCACTTGCTTGATCATGCGGTGGAATTTACCAAAGAGGATCACGATCTTGCCCTCTCCGTTTATTTTGCGGATCCCGATGGCAATCGATATGAAATCACGACCTATGATGTCGACGAATAATACGCACAGGAGGCAACCCGCTTTCAAACGCAATCCCATCACGCATAATCAATAAATCGAATGGTGCGCCCGGCAGGATTTGAACCTGTGACCTTTGGCTTCGGAGGCCAACGCTCTATCCAACTGAGCTACGGGCGCAATTCGGTGGGTAAAGCAAATGTAATGTTTTCTTTAATTCCAGTGATTTCTTCATCACTGGTAGCGCCAAATGTTTTAAGGCGCGCAATGACTTCTTGCACCACCGATTCGGGAGCCGATGCGCCAGCAGTGATGCCAATGGTTATGCCGTCACTAAACCATTCACGCTGTAAATCATTGTGGTCATTGATAAGATAGGCGAGTCTACCTTCGCGTACCGCTAATTCACAGAGACGATTTGAATTAGAGCTGTTGTGTGCTCCCACTACTAAAATCAAATCGCATTGTTGGGCTAATTGTTTGACCGCATCTTGGCGGTTTTGGGTGGCATAGCAGATATCATCTTTACGCGGTCCCTGTAAATGGGGGAAGCGACGGCGCAACACGGCAATAATCGCTTTGGTATCGTCAAGCGAGAGGGTCGTCTGGGTGACATAAAATAAGCGGTCGGGGTTTTGTGGGACGATCTGTCGTGCTTGCTCTATTGTCTCAATGAGATAAATCTGTCCGCCGTTGCTAGTGTCAAACTGCCCCATTGTGCCTTCAACTTCAGGGTGATGTGCATGCCCGATAAGGATGCAATCGTATCCCGAGCGGGCACAACGAGCCACTTCTATATGCACTTTGGTCACCAACGGGCAGGTGGCATTAAACACTTTTAACCCACGCTGGGTGGCTTCTTCTTGCACTGCGCGGGAAACCCCGTGGGCACTAAAAATGACGATGGCATTTTGTGGAATATCGCTTAATTCATTGACAAAAATAGCGCCTTGCGCTTTGAGGGTTTCTACGACCGTGCGGTTATGCACAACTTCGTGGCGCACATAAATAGGAGGACCGAATAGATTGAGTGCGCGGTGCACTATGTCAATGGCACGTTCTACGCCAGCGCAAAAACCGCGAGGATTAGCGAGTTTAATGCGCATCTTTTTTTGCCTCACGCGCTTCGCTCCACAGGTCAATCAATAGCAACATTGCTCCAATACTAATTGCACTATCGGCGACATTAAAAGTTGGCCAGTAATAATTGTTCCAATGCACGGCGATAAAATCAGTGACATGCCCTAGCTCAATTCTATCCCATAAATTCCCCAAAGCCCCGCCGATAATCAAGGATAAACCGCTACGCATCAAGCGCGCATTCACCGGCAAGCGGTGCAGCCAAATGAACAGGGCTGTGCTGATAATCACGGTGAGGATACTGAAAAACCAGCGCTGCCATCCACCCGCTTCACTGAGTAAGCCAAATGCGGCGCCAGCATTGAATTGCAAGCGCATTTGTAGAAAGGGGAGCCACTCTTGCATGCCAAATCGCAACTGGCTCAAAGCCCACCATTTGCTCACTTGGTCGCTCGCAAGCACTGCGATGATAATCGCGTACCACGGCAACAGAGATGTTATGTTTTTACGCATAAAAACGGGTTTCGCCTTCTCCGAGAATATTGGTTACACAGCGCTCACAAATATGGGGATGCTCAGGGTACCTGCCGATATCCGCTCGCCTATGCCAGCACCGCTCGCATTTGGCGTGCGGCGATGGGCTGGCGGTAATTTTAACATTTTCTATGGTAGTGGGCAAAGCGTTTGCATCGTCCGCCTCTGTTAGTGGTTTGATATATGCCGCCGAACAAATCAACACAAAATGCAATTCATCTTGCAACGGTATCAATTGGTGATGTATTTCAGGGGCGCAATAAATCGTTACTTCGGCTTCTAAATTCGCCCCGATTGTATTTGTGTGGCGGTGCGCCTCTAATATTTTATTCACCGCATTCCGTAGAGCAATAATTTGCTGCCAATCAATAGTGGATTGTGCGGTCGGGGTGGGAATATCATACCAAGTGGATAAATGTACCGACGCAGCCCGCGGCGCGGGCAGTAACCGCCATATTTCTTCGGCAGTGAAACTCAATATAGGCGCCATCCAGCGGGTGAGTGCTTCGCTAATATGGTAGAGGGCTGTTTGCGCCGAACGGCGAGCGCGACTATTGGTTGGCATGGTATATTGACGATCCTTGATGATATCTAAATAAAAACCGCCCAAATCTATAATACAAAAATTGTGTATTTTTTGATAAATGCTGTGGAAAGAATAACTATTGTAATCGGCAATAATGTTTTCTTGTATTTCGGCACTGCGTTGGAGTATCCAGCAATCAAGGGCGAGCATTTTGTCTAATGGACACAAGTGTTGTTGGGGGTCAAAATCGTGAATATTGGCGAGCAAAAAGCGCAATGTATTGCGTATCCGTTTGTAGGCGTCTGCCACTCGTTGCATAATTTCATCCGATACCGTCATTTCATTGCGGTAATTGGTTGCCGCCACCCACAAGCGCAATATATCAGCGCCCAGTTTGTTGATGACAGTTTGTGGGGTAATAATGTTGCCCCGTGATTTAGACATTTTATGCCCCTCATGATCCACTGCAAACCCATGCGTCAGCACCGTGCGATAGGGCGGGGTATTGCGCAATGCAACGGCGGTGAGGAGTGAGGATTGAAACCAGCCGCGGTGTTGGTCTTTTCCTTCCACATATAAATCGGCAGGAAAACTCAGTTCGGGTTGTTTAATAAGCACGCTTTGATGGGTAACTCCCGAGTCAAACCACACATCTAATGTATCTAAATGTTTGCGGTAGTGCTCGGCATCGTCACCGAGCAGTGCACTGGTCGGGATATCAAACCACGCCTGAATGCTCTCTTTTTCCACCATATCGGCTACTTTTTCTATAATCGCCGGTGTTTCGGGGTGGAGTTCTCCATCGGATACATGGCTAAACAATGGAATGGGCACTCCCCACGCGCGCTGGCGCGAAATACACCAATCGGGGCGTTCGTTGAGCATTTCTAACATAATGTCTCTATTCCAACTCGGAAGCCACTGTACTTGCCCGACAGAATCTATCGCCCGTTTTAGAAGATGTCCATGCGTCAAATTAATAAACCATTGAGGAGTGGCACGGAAAATCAGTGCCGTGCCGTGCCGCCAACAATGAGGGTAACTGTGTTCAAGGGTGCGGAGAGAGAGTAAGTGCTTTTTCTCACCAAGCACCGCCAAAATCTGTTCATTGGCTTTTGAGATATGGAGTCCGGCAAAGAGTTCCATATGCGCACGAAAACACCCTCTATCATCCAACGGATTATCCACGACAAGGTTATAAGATTGTGCTAACCGATAATCGTCCAATCCATGTGCCGGTGCAGTGTGCACGGCACCGCTGCCCGTATCCACTGTGACGTGATTGCCTAACACCACAGGCACTTGCCTATCGTAGAATGGGTGCTGGAGCAATTTTCCTTCCAACGCACTTCCCGCGCAGGATCCGAGCACGGTATACTTGTCTATTGCATAACGGGACAATGATGGCTTGCACAACGCTTCAGCGAGCACGAGTAGCCGTCCGCCACCATCCACTAATTGATACGAAACGGTGGGGTGGAGGGCAACAGCACGGTTGGCGGGGAGCGTCCAAGGCGTGGTCGTCCAAATGACCACTTCTATGGGAGTATCGCTAGGTGCGGTGCAACCAAACGCTTGCAATACCGCTGAGCGATCGCACGCCGCAAATGCCACATCTATTGACGGCGAGGTGATATTTTTATATTCCACTTCGGCTTCGGCAAGAGCGGACGCACAATCCAAGCACCAATGCACCGGTTTGTCACGCCTCTGCACATAACCGCCGCTGACAAAGCGCCCAAAAGTGCGAATAATTTCCGCTTCTATTTTTGAGTCCATCGTGTAGTATGCCCTACCCCAATCACCGAGCACCCCTAACCGTTGAAAATCTTCTTTTTGCTGGGCGATTTGCTGACGCGCGTAATCAGCGCATGCTTTTCTAAACGCGCCAGGCTGTTCTACGGCATTTTTTCTGCCATATTTTTTCTCAACTTGATGTTCAATAGGCAAGCCGTGGCAATCCCAGCCCGGCAAATAGGGAGTATCAAAACCGCTCTGGTTTTTGCTCTTAATGATAATATCTTTCAGTATTTTATTGATCGCATGCCCGAGATGAATTGTGCCGTTAGCGTATGGGGGACCATCGTGCAGAATAAACTTCTCCCGCTCTTGTGCTTGTGCGCGTTGTTGACGGTAGAGGTCAATCTGCTTCCAATGCGCTAAAATATTGGGTTCTCGCTGAGGCAAATTTGCTTTCATCGGGAAAGTGGTCTGCGGGAGGTTCAAACTATCTTTATATTGACTCATTTATCCTGCCAATGATCAAAAAAATTCTGCGCATCTTGTATGTCTCGTTTAATCTGATATTTTAATTGCTTTACAGTTTGAAACCGTTTTTCGGGGCGGATTCTCTGCCGAAAAAGCACTTCTACACGCTTCCCGTAGAGATTACCCTTAAAATCCAACAGATGTACTTCTAATTGTGGCACACCTTCACGCACCATAGTCGGATTTGTGCCCACATTAGCAACACCACGCAGATACTGGCTGGGAATGACTCCTGCCACTTCCACTATATAGACTCCCGCAAGGGGTGGGCAATTGCGCGGCACGGAGAGGTTGATTGTTGGGGCTTGCAACTCCTCCCCCTTTCCTCTCCCACGCCCGACCAGCCCTGTTATCTGATACGGACGCCCTAACAAGCGGGCGGCGAGCGAAAAATCTCCCGCGCACAATGTTTGGCGAATTCGGGTGCTACTAATGCGCTGTCCGTCTAAGTGTACCGTTTCTGCTGGGGCGACAGTGAATCCATATTGATCCGCCATTTTTTGCAACAGGGTATAATCGCCGGCACGTTGGTGACCAAAACGCCAGTTGCTTCCGACCATGAGATAACGCACGCCTAATGCGTCTGCTAAATAACGGCGCACAAAATCTTCTGCCGTTATAGAGGCAAAATGAGTATTAAAGTGAATAATCAGTATGTGCTGTATTTTGAAGCGGGCGATGGTGGTTAATTTGTCGCGCAATGACATCAAGCGCGGCGGCGGGTCATGCGGGTGTAACCATTCACGAGGGAGTGGCTCCATAGTAATCACTAATGAAGGGATTTGCATTTGCTGACCCACTACACTGATATGGGTCAATATTTTTTGATGCCCGCAATGAATACCGTCAAAAGCCCCGATCGTTGCCGCACAACCAGTTGAATGCTGCCGTTGTAAATTGTGCAAGCCCCGAATAATATCCATTAGCGGTTTATAGGATTCCCGATAAACAAGACAATTAGCGCGGGGAAACAAAATGGCGCAATCGCGCCCCGCAACAAAATAAAACTGCCGTATATACTATGCCTCCACCCAAACACAGCCCAGCAAGATGTAAGGTACGTTCACTCCACGTCCATCCAATCCAGTTCCAGTCGGCAAAGGAAATGAGGAACAATGCTCCCGCCATTATAGCGGTGGCGGCGAGAGCACGGACCATGGCGATCGCCAAGTTGCGCTCAAGGCTCAGATGTCCGCGGCGGATTAAGCCATACAGTAGCAAACCACTATTGATAAAAGCGGCAAGGCTGGTCGCAATCGCTAACCCGATATACCCTTTGTCCCACCAATAATGCAGTGGATAGACCAAAATAAAATTGAGCAAAGTATTGGCAATCATTGCCACCACCCCGTAGCGTACTGGCGTCTTCATATCTTGCCGTGCATAGTATCCCGGCGCCAAAACCTTGATGGTGATAAACGCTATCAATCCTGCGGTGTAAGCGATAACGCCCATTCCAATGCGGTGAGCATCTGCAGCGGAGAGTTCGCGATATTGGAAAAGGGTGATCGCAATGGGGTGGGCGAGAATAATAAGGGCAACCGCCGCCGGTAACCCAATAGTCAACGCTAATGTGAGCCCCCAATTGATTGTCCGTTGGTATTGTTTGCTATTACCTTGCGCATTGGTCAGCGAGAGGACGGGAAGCATCACTGTGGCTATTGCCACCGCAAATATTCCCAAAGGCAATTCCATTACTTTATCGGAAAAATAGAGCCACGAGATACTGCCTACTGGCAGAAAAGAAGCAATAATCGTATCAATGAGTAAATTGATTTGTCCCACTGATACGCCGAAAAGTGCGGGGAGCATGAGGGTAAAAATGCGCCGCACACCTGGATGTTGGATATCTATGATGGGGTGCGGAATTAAACGCATACGGTGTAAAAACGGGATTTGCAACAACAATTGGGCACAGCCAGCAAATAAAACCACCCACGCCATCGCCAACGCTGGTTCGTCAAACAGAGGCACGGCAAAAAATGCTCCGCCGATCAACGATAAATTGAGGATAATCGGGGTCATGGCGGGGACTAAAAAACGCTGGTAGCTATTGAAAATGGCACCCGCAAAACCGACCAGTGAAATGAAAAGCAAATAGGGAAAAGTAATACGCAAAGCACTACTTGCCAGATTAAACTTGGCGTCATCCAGCAAAAATCCAGTGGCGAATACAGCAATGATTACAGGCGAAGCCACCATTGCTACGGCACTAACCGCCAACAAAGCACTGGTTAATATCGCAAAGACGCGGTTGATGAGCGCATGCACTTCATTGCTGTGCTTTTGCCGATATTCACTCAACACGGGCACAAATGCCATAGCAAAAGCACCTTCGGCAAAGAGGCGCCGCAAAAATTGCGGCAGGCGAAAGGCAACAAAAAAAACATCGGCGCTTTGCCCAGCGCCTACAAAAATGGCAATAGCGACATCGCGCCCCAATCCTGTGATGCGCGATAACACAGTTACGCTGCTTACCGTCATTGTTTGTTGCAACAATGACGTAGAAGGTGTGTCCGTCATAGTACTGCGCTCCATGCGTAATATGTTAAGCCAATTTTGTTGGGCGCGCACTATGGCACGTCATAGTGGTCGCAAGAGTAGCAGCATTGAAAATGACCGATGCTTTATTTTCAGTTTCTTGCCATTCTTTTTCCGGTTGCGAATCGGCAACGATTCCGCCACCTGCTTGTGCATATAACTGTTGATCGCGTACAACTGCGGTGCGAATAGTGATCGCCGTATCCATATCGCCGTGCCATCCAATATAGCCGATTGCACCACCGTAAATGCCGCGCTTGTATTCTTCCAGCGCATCAATGATTTGCATGGCACGCACTTTCGGAGCACCGCTGAGCGTACCAGCCGGTAAAGTCGCACACAACACATCCAACGCATTAACTTGTTCGTGTTTTTGACCGATGATATTGGAAACCAAGTGCATTACATGGGAATACCGTTCCACCACCATTTGTTCGGTCACCTGTACCGATCCATTTATTGCTACGCGCGCAATGTCGTTGCGTCCAATGTCAATCAGCATCAAATGTTCGGCTATTTCTTTCGCGTCAGCTTGCAATTCTTCAGCTAATGCGCGGTCGTGTGCTTCATCGGCGCCGCGTGGGCGGGTGCCGGCTATGGGGCGAACGGTGATAGTGGAGTCGCGTAAACGGGCAAGGATTTCCGGCGATGAACCTATAATTTGAAAATCGGCGCAATGTAAAAAATAAAGGTATGGTGAAGGGTTGAGATAGCGGAGGGCACGATATAAATTGATAGGCGGGGCGCTAAACGGTAAGCGGATCCGTCGCGACAATACCACTTGCATCACATCGCCGGCAACGATGTGCTGTTGAATGGTGCGCACTTTTTGCAGGTAATCGCTTTTTGCGGTGTACGAAAAAGGAGTGGGGAGATGCGGTTGGGTTCGGGTAATAAGATCCGTCATGCTGGTGATTTGTGGTTGGCGCAAGTGAGCAGTAATCTCATCTAAGCGCGCAACCGCTCTATCGTATCCATCTTTTAGGGCGCACCGTGCATGGACGACAACGTAAACACTGTGGTTAAGGTTATCAAAAATGACTATGTCTTCGCTGACCATCAAAAAAATATCCGGCGTTGATAAGTCATCTTTTGCGGGGGTACTCTTGGCAAGCTTTTTTTCATTGTAACGCACCGTATCGTAGCTAAAATAACCGATGAATCCACCATAAAAAGGGGGTAATTCAGCGATCTTGGGTACCCGAAAATGCTGACGCAACTCATCTATCGTAGCGAGCGGGTCGTTTGTTGTCTGTGTCTTGCATTGACCATCGGTAAAGGTGTTGAGTGTGTTCCCGCATACCGAAATATACTGGCGACACGGGAGTCCGATAATAGAATAACGTCCCCATTTTTCACCACCTTCCACCGATTCCAGCAAAAAAGAATAGGGTTGGTTAGCAATTTGCAAATATGAACCTAATGGTGTTGCTGTATCCGCTAATAATTGCCGGTAAATGGGAACATGGCTGTAGTGCGAGGCAAGAGCGGTAAAATCAGAGCGGGAGAGAGAAACTGGTGATTTATTGGTGTGCATGTTCGTGGATGGAAGTGCGCAGCTGGTGCACCGCTGCCGCGACATCTGATTGACCAAAAACCGCCGATCCAGCTACACAGATATCTGCTCCAGCACTGATAACCGTGCCGATATTTTCCGCATTAATTCCGCCATCAACTGACAATAATATACTGTGGTCACTGTAATCAATGAGGCGGCGGGCAGCCTTGATTTTGGAAAGAACTGCGGGTAAAAATTCCTGCCCGCAAAAGCCCGGATTGACCGACATCAACAAAAGCACATCAAGGCGGTGCAGAATGCATTCTAAATGATCTAAACTTTCGGAGGGATTGAGTGCGACGCCAACCTGACACCCTTGTTGGTGAATGAGTTGTAAAGAGCGATCTAAGTGCGTGGTTGCATTGGGATGTATGGTAATGGTACTTGCGCCGGCAGCGGCAAAATCGTTAATGAGTTGGTCTACTGGACTCGCCATTAAATGCACATCTAATGGCACTTGGATGCCGTATTGTCGCAAAGATTTACACACCATTGCCCCCATAGTCAAGTTGGGCACATAGTGCTGGTCCATCACATCTATGTGTAACCAATCGGCACCGCCTGCAATAGCAGCATCTACTTGTTCACCGAGCCGAGCAAAATCTGCGGCGAGTATGGATGGAGCAAGTAAATGTTTTTTCATATTCTAAAAAGTGGCACAAAAGCGAGATTCATTCTGTCATATTATATCTGTCTGTTTAATAAATATTCCCGCATAATAAATCAGAGGGCCGTATCGCCATTTTTGGATTTCTTTGCCTCAATGACCGCTTGTTCCCAATCCATCTCCGCCACTTGTGGCACAAAATTGCGTTCAAACCATGCGCCAAATTCATGCAATTCTTCGTAGCGGTGGCACACATCACCAATATATGCGCAAATGCGCGGGAAATAAGGCGTATAGTGCGGTTTTTTGTCGCGGAGCCATAAACGAGCAAAAATACCCAACACTTTCAAGTGCCGTTGCACTCCAATCCAATCTACCCAGCAGCATAGAGTCTCGTAATCGCAATTATTATCTATAACGCGCGCCGCAAGCGCCTTCTCTAAATAGGAACGCAACCAGTGTTCTATCTGTGAATCATCCCAAGTAATGTAACAATCTTTCACCAGCGAAACTATGTCATAACTTATTGGTCCCCATACGGCATCTTGGTAATCCAATACACCTAAGCGCCCGTTTTTTAAACATATCAAATTGCGTGAATGATAATCGCGATGGACGAAAGTGTGTGGTTGGGTGAGGATCTTAATAATAATGGTATTAAAAACATTTTCCAGCATTTTTTGTTCGGGTAGAGTCATAGGATAAGCAAATAATGTGCGACAAAACCATTGCGGGAACAAACTCAATTCATCATTCATCGCACAATCATCGTAAGGGCGAAGCGTGAAATTTTCTGTAGTGCGAGGAACGCTTTGGATACGAATGAGTTCTTCTATGGTTTGATTGATCACTTCGGGCGGCGGGTCATTTTCCAGCACGCAAAGCAACAAGTTATCGCCAAAATCTTCCAGCAAAAACAACCCGCTTGAGTGATTAGCAGCAATAATTTTCGGCGCATTGACATTATGGCGACGCAATGTCTGATTAATCTTCTGGAAAAGCATGTTTTCCCTTACCCAGTCAGGATTGGAAAGGACAATATAACTCCTATCGGGAGCACGCAAGCGGTAATAGATACGCTGACTGGCATCGCCTTTTAATTTTTCTATTGTGAATTTATTGGTCGATATCGCTGTACTGCACCAAGAGGTAATGAGTTCTTCTTGCGATACTGTGGACATATTATTGGGAATTTTATGTCTCAATTTTAGTTTTTTTCTGCACTTGAAGCATGGATCGTTCTCTATATCGTTATATCCTATAACAAATTGACCGCATAAGGATAAAAGCATTCATTCTGCGGTGGGTGCAATGCGCTACCCCCTGTAGCAATGAGATACTATGGTTTATTTTAGGGTGATGGCCAAAAATCATGCCGAATTAATTCACCAATGGGAATGCAAACTAATAAGTTAGGGGAAAAAGTCAATGGATGAAAAGAAAAGGTCAATCAATTGAAATGCACAATCAATCAAATCTGGGATTTTTTGCTCATCTCTGTTGACAAGGTGTAGCCATAGTGCTACAATCAATACAGTAATAGGAAGCGACGGACAGACAATAAAGGAAAATTGAGATGCACAATCAATCAAATATTAATACCCTCCATGCAATGCGCCATCTTGAACATGCGGGAATTGAAAGCACACAGGCCGAAGCCATTGTGAACACCATGACCGATCTTCATCAATTTCTTGCGACAAAAGATGACCTCAAAGCGTT
>JAHRAO010000011.1 GCA_020027215.1 Gammaproteobacteria bacterium | reverse complement strand
CCTTTGCATTTCACCAATCAAGATACTTGCCCAGGAGTAAAAGAACAAGGCGGGCTTATTTCCCATATTATTAATGATGTAGAAGTAATCACTGCGATATGATGCGCTAAAGCGGGTAGTTTTTTCTTCCGCTCTAAAGCAAACAATCCTTCTTGGTCTAATTTTTTTTTGAGCTGTTCGAATTGTTGCAATAAATCGCCTGTCCCAGCAAGTTGCACTGACCGTGCGATAAATTGGTACTGCCCCCGTTGCTCGTAAATAGAAACCTTGCCACACAAGCGGACAAAATCACCATCTTGCGGCGAAAATGATACGCACAGGTTGTCCTCTTTAAACATAACCATTCGTAATTCGGAATGTTTATCTTTTAATGCAAAATACCAATGATCTTTTTGCGAAACATTCCAATTAGTTATCTCTCCTTCAAGGACAATGGTGCTAAAATTGCGATGAAGCAATTGTTTAACTTCTTGGTTGAGTTTGCTAACCGTGTAAACTTTTTCTTGGGATATGTTGTCAAGTAAATTAGTCATACTTTGTTGAGTATAATTATATTGTCTAATGAGAAAAACCCTGCTAAAAGATCGTATTGTTGAAACGGCACTCACTTTTGATGATGTGATGCTCCTGCCGGGGTATTCCGATACGGTCGCGCGTGATGTAGAAACGAATACTCGCCTCACCGCCAATATTCCCTTAAATATTCCGTTATTGTCGGCAGCAATGGATACGGTTACCGAATACAGTATGGCGATTGCTTTAGCCCAACAAGGTGGCATAGGAGTTATTCATAAAAACATGTCTGCACAACATCAGGCGGATATGGTGCGCCGCGTCAAAAAATACGAAAGCGGAGTGGTATATGATCCGATCACGATACAGGCTAACGCTTCGTTGCCAGAATTGATGGCGCTCAAAGACCAATACAACATATCTGGGGTGCCGGTGTTAGCTGGCGATGCTTTAGTGGGTATAGTGACTAATCGCGATATTCACTACACAAACGATTCGACATTGAAGGTGGAATCATTGATGACCCCCAAAGAGCGCTTAGTCACCGCCCCTGAAGGTACCGCCATTACCGAGATTAAAAAATTACTCAACGAACACCGCATTGAAAAAATATTGGTCGTGGATAGTCATTTTAAGTTGCGCGGGATGATTACCGCTCGCGATATTGATGTTGCCCAACGATACCCACAGGCAACTAAAGATGATGACGGAAGGCTGAGAGTTGCCGCCGCAATTGGCACCCCTGATCCAGAAGAGCATTCGGATGCTTTGGTTGAAGCGGGTGTCGATGCTTTAGTCGTGGATACTGCCCATGCCCATTCACAGAACGTAATACAACTGGTCCAATTACTCAAAAAACGCCATCAGGTGGACTTGATAGCTGGTAATGTCGCAACCACGCAAGCGGCAGAGATGTTGGTGAAAGAAGGAGTAGATGCCATTAAAGTGGGTATTGGTCCCGGATCTATATGCACCACACGCATTATTAGCGGTGTTGGCGTGCCACAGTTAAGTGCAATCGCCAATGTGGTGTCGGTGACTGCTTCTAAAGACGTGTGTGTCATTGCCGATGGCGGTATCCGTTATTCAGGCGATATTGTCAAAGCATTAGCAGCGGGAGCGGATACGATCATGATTGGAAACTTATTTGCTGGCGTAGAAGAATCTCCCGGTGCAGTTGAAATATATGGTGGGCGTAGTTACAAGGTCTACCGCGGTATGGGTTCTTTAGGCGCACTGTCGGCAACTCACAATGCGCGCGATCGCTATAGCCAAGATCATATTGAGCACACTGAAAAATTAGTCCCTGAAGGAATAGAAGGGCGCTCCCCATTTAAGGGACCATTGAGCGATATTGTGCAACAATTGATAGGAGGGGTGCGTGCGGGAATGGGCTATACGGGATGCCGCACAATTGCACAATTGCAAAGCGATGCTTTATTCACCCGTATTACGACCGCTGGCGTTTATGAAAGCCATGTGCACGACATAGATATCACAAAAGAGTCGCCCAATTATCCGCGTGGCTAATTGAGCGATCACTGGCTTTTCTTCCAATGTGTCGTTTAACTCCCTTTTTCCTACTGCTTGTTGTGTCGGCGGATGCTTTTGCTTTAATGGATAGTGATGGTGACGGCCTTATTGAGATCGGCACTGCCGATGAACTAGTAGTTTTGCGTGATGACATCAATGGGGATGGTCAAGATGATGGACTCATAGCGACTGTGACAGTGCCGCACACGCAATGCCGCCCACAGTGCCGAGGTTATGAACTCACTCGGGATATTATTCTTGATGCGCATTGGATACCGATTGGGAGTGTTGATCGCCCGTATACGGGGCTGTTGGTGGGCAATGGATATGCGATTAAAGGTTTAACAATCAATAGTTCATCCCACGATTACGTCGGCTTATTTGCCGCAATAGAGGGTGCAACAATCAGAAACTTGACGATACATTCCCCACAAATCAATGGTAAATCATATACGGGTGCTTTAACTGGGAAAGCACATAATGCCGTGGTGCAATCCATTGCGTTAATTGGTGCGCCTGGGAGTGAAGATGTTCGCGGTTATGGCAAAAATGTGGGTGGTTTGGCGGGGGTGGTTGAACAAACCCAAGTCAGCAATGTGAGTAGTAACCTGACAGTGTGGGGCGGAAACCGAGATGATCAAGACAATATCGGTGGAGTGATCGGCATGGCGGCAAAAAATAGCACCCTTAGCGAGATAACGATGCATGGATTAGTGATAGCCGGCGATAGCACGGAGACAAATGGCCCAGATATTGTCGGGGGAATTGTCGGCTATTTAGAAGGTAAAGTACTGCAAAATAGCCAAATGCGTGGGGAAGTGCATAGCAAAGGGACGCGCAGTTTTACTTTTGGTGGTTTAGTCGGGTTTCAAGGGGAGGCTACGATTATTCGGCACAGTGGTATGCGTGGACGGATGGTCGTTCAAGGTGAATATATTGCCAATTATGGAGGCATTTCAGGCATGTTAGATCACAAAGCACTGATCATCAATAGTTGGGCAGAGATGACCCTCATGAGTCAAGGCGAGCAACACGCACACATAGGTGGTTTAGTGGGCTATCAACGGGGAGGCAATATCGTTGCTAGCTGGGCATTAGTGCATATGATCAGCGAAGGGAATTTCCATAGTGGCTATGGAGGGTTGATCGGTAGCCAATGGGGAGGGTTTGTTGGTCAAAGTTGGTCTAATGGTCGTTTAACTAGTCGGTGGGGGCAAAGTCGCCACTACGGCGGTTTAATTGGCGAAATGCACAATGGCGTGGTGAGCAATGTATGGTCGGGAGTTATTATGCAACACAGCGATGCTTCACCGCACTTTGGCGCTTTGATTGGCATACGCAACGATGGTACGGTTAGTGGACGCAATTATTATCAAGTCCACATTGGCGATGCCCGCAATGCTGGAACGAATGTGACAAAAAAATCAGCCATCGCCCGAACCTTGCCCGAAATCGCTGCTTTGCGTGGAGGTGGTGGCAATCCGCTCACGCACACCCAATGGGAGAAAGTGGATGCGCATACCCCACAAGAACTGCAATGGGTTGCTCAGTATTGTGATCGTAATGGCAACGGTGTTATTGAGCGCAGTGGTAGTGCCCGTGAAAACATTCCTTCTAATCGCGTGTGGGATTATAGCGATCAGCACACATTGCCAGCAATCCGTTGTACGGGCTATTTAGAACGACAAAGGCCTGATCAAGACGGCGATAACATAGTGGATATTATTGATGTGGATAGCGATCAAGATGGATTAATTGACATTCGCGATAGAGGGCATTTAATAGGAATGCGTGATGATCTCGATGGTGATGGAATTGATGATGGTCGCTTATCAGATGTCGCGCCTTTTGGCTATTTTGGTTGCCCACCCGCCGGTTGTGCGGGTTATGAATTGACGACTGATGTTCATTTACAGGGAGTGTGGGAAAGCGTGGGAGATATTGAATATCCTTATAGCAGCGTATTTGAAGGGAATGGCCACAAGATTGCGGGTATCTTGATCAACCGCCCCAAAGATGATTACATAGGTTTTTTTGCCACTTTACAGAATGCAACGGTGCGCAATGTCAATTTTATTACTCCTTATATTGTCGGGAGGACATACACTGGCACATTGACTGGACGTGCTACCGATAGCACAGTGAGTAATGTAGTATTCACCGGCGACAATAATAGTGAATCGGCAGAAATATTTGCCTATGGTTCGGATGTAGGGGGAATAGCTGGGCATTTAGTCAGGTCTTCACTCATAAATATTAGTAGTACTTTAACTGTGAGGGGAGGAATCACCGATGAAGCGGATCGGATAGGGGGTGCAATTGGCACTATGGATAAGGGCAGTGTAATACGGGGCGTGATTGTCGCCGGCACTGTTTTAGCTGGCGAAGTCAATGTGGAAAATGGGCCTGATTTGGTTGGTGGATTGGTTGGCTTGATGGATGGCGGTACGATTATCCATAGCGGAGTCTATGGACATGTGGGGAGCATTGGGCATTACAGTACGAATTACGGTGGATTAGTGGGGAACCAAGAAAATGGAGCGATCATCCGAAGCAGTTGGGTGAAGGGTATCATTAGTAGCAATGGGATTTACAATGATCACTACGGTGGCATAGTTGGCAAACAACATGACGGACTGATTGCCAACAGCTGGGCGCGTGTGGTGATAAAAAGTCAGAAAGATAATAACCGCCGTTATGGCGGATTGGTGGGCGAACAAAGTGGAGTGTTGCAAAATTGTTGGAGTGCAGGCACGATAAGTAGCGGTGGGCGGCACAGTAGCTACTACGGTGGAATAGTGGGCTACCAAAACGCGGGTACTATTCGCCATGTATGGAGTGCAGTCAATTTGTTGCGTTCTTTTGCCTTGAGCTCCGAATTTTATGGGAAACTTGTCGGGCACCGCGCCGCAGGAGAAATGCAAGGGCGCAATTATTATGTTGTAACGAGGAAAAAGGGTTTTTTTGCCGGTAGCCGAGTTGCAAATAGTATGGCTACCTCATTGACTCAAACGGCAATAACCGCTCTCAGTGGAGGGGATGGTTTGCATACAACGCATACTCAGTGGGATAAAGATGTTACTGGGTTGCCGCCCGCACAACAATTATTATTGCAATATTGCGACACCGATGCGAACGGCGCCATTCAAGCGACAGAACGCAATGAGAATAATCGGATATGGGACTATGGCAGTAGCGAAGATATCCCAGTCATTCGCTGCACAGGTGCAATGAGCGACCAGCGATTACCGCTCAAAATTAAAACTCAGCAACAGCAGCGTCTACAGCTGTCTTTTTGAAGTAGGGCTTATCGTTGCTCGATGGGCACGTAATCGCGCTGCATTTCGCCGACATAGAGTTGGCGAGGCCTGCCGATACGGTAGGGGTGGCTAATCATTTCATGCCAATGGGAAATCCAGCCGACGGTGCGTCCAACCGCAAAAATGACGGTAAACATACTGGTTGGAATGTTGAGTGCCTGTAGGATAATCCCAGAATAAAAATCCACATTCGGATAGAGTTTTTTCTCTATGAAGTAGGAATCTTCTAAAGCAATGGTTTCTAATTTTTTTGCAATGGGCAACAAAGGATTATTTTCCATGCCTAATTCCCGCAGTACAGCATCCGCTGCTTCTTTCATCACTTTGGCGCGCGGGTCAAAGTTCTTATACACCCGATGACCAAAACCCATCAAGCGAAACGGGTCGTTTTTGTCTTTGGCGCGCTTAATAAATTCATTGATACGCGATTCATCGCCAATTTCTTGCAACATACTAATGACAGCTTCATTAGCCCCACCGTGTGAAGGCCCCCATAACGCGGCAATACCTGCGGCAATACAGGCAAATGGATTAGCGCCCGATGATCCAGTCAAACGTACGGTTGAAGTTGAGGCATTTTGTTCATGATCGGCGTGGAGCAATAGAATACTATCCATGGCTTTGGTGATAACAGGATTGACCGACACTTCATCGCATGGCGTGCCAAACATCATGTGGAGGAAGTTCTCCGCATAACTGAGTTTATTCACCGGATACATAAAGGGCTGACCGATGGAGTATTTGTAACTCATTGCCGCTAATGTTGGCATTTTAGCGATGAGACGGTATGCCGCAATATCGCGATGTTCGGCATTAGAAATATCTAACGAGTCGTGATAAAACGCCGACAGCGCCCCCACTACTCCGCAGAGAATAGCCATAGGATGTGCATCGGCACGAAATCCGCGATAAAAGCTAATCATTTGTTCGTGCACCATCGTATGATTTTTAATGCGCTGTTCAAATTCTGTTTTTTGCTGTGCATTGGGTAAGTTGCCGCACAATAATAAATAGCATGTTTCAAGGTAATCGGAGTGAGCGGCAAGTTGTTCAATGGGGTAGCCTCTGTGCAATAAAACCCCTTTTTCGCCATCAATATAGGTAATTGCCGATTGACATGATGCTGTGGAAACAAAGCCCGGATCGTAAGTAAAGAGATTATGTTTCCCCAGCCCCGCGATATCTAAGACATCTGGTCCTAAAGTGCCTTGATGTAAAGGGAGTTCGATCGGACCTTGGCCTTTTATTTGTAAATGCGCAGTTTTATCACTCATGGCAATTCCTCATTTTCGGTAATAATGATATTCTCCATTATATCAATATTTTGCTCACCACAAAGCGATGCCTCTGTGTCCGCAATGCCACACAAACCGTCAATCAATATACAATGGGAGGGGTATTATTTTCACTATAATACTTATTATTATGGTCAATTGCGAGGGAGCACATGCTGACTTTAGGTAAATTAGCGGCAGAATTGAATGTGCAATATAAAGGTGATAGCACGATAGAGCTACACGGTATACGTAGTTTACAAAAATGTGCTCCTGCCGTATGGGATGACTTATACGATAATATCCGTGAGGATGATATCGGCACAGTGATAATCAATGTGGCGCGTACTTTCATTGAACAAAATCCCGCTTATAGCTTTGTCACTGCACGCTTACTGTTAGACCAACTTATTCGCGAAGCCTGCGAATTTCTTGCTGTTGCCAGTCATGGACAAGCACGGAGCACGCTTTATACATCCATTTTTTGCCGTTCCATCGAACAGGGTGTGCAACTCGGGCTCTTGTCCCCCAAATTGTTGGATTTTAACTTACAGCAATTAGGCGCTGCCATCATTCCCAAACGTGATGACCAATTCATGTATCTCGGCATGCAGACATTATATGACCGCTATTTTCTCCATTCCCAAAAAGTACGCTTTGAATTGCCACAGACATTTTTTATGCGCGTGGCGATGGGGCTTGCCATTAACGAAGATGACAAAAATGACCGCGCAATTGAGTTTTATCGTCTGTTGTCTTCCTTTGACTTTATGAGTTCAACCCCTACCTTATTTAATGCTGGCACCACGCACTCGCAATTATCGTCTTGCTACCTCAGCACTGTTGCCGATGATTTGGAGGGCATTTACGACTCTGTGCGGGATAACGCCGTGTTATCTAAATGGGCGGGTGGCTTAGGTAATGATTGGACGCCTGTGAGAGCAGTCGGCTCGCATATTAAAGGCACAAACGGGAAGTCGCAGGGGGTCATTCCCTTTTTGAAAGTCGTCAACGATACAGCGGTGGCAGTCAATCAGGGCGGAAAGCGCAAAGGTGCGGTCTGCGCCTACTTGGAAAATTGGCATTTAGATATTGAGGAATTTATTGAATTGCGAAAAAATACAGGCGACGATCGCCGCCGTACCCATGATATGAACACTGCGGTGTGGATACCCGACTTGTTTATGGAGCGAGTGATGGCTGACGGCAACTGGACATTATTCTCGCCCCACGATGTAAAAGACTTGCACGAACTCTATGGTAATGCTTTTCGCGAGCGATACATCCATTATGAAAAGTGTGCAGAAAACGGCGAACTTAAACTGCACAAAACCATCTCAGCAAAAACCCTGTGGCGCAAAACCCTCAGTATGCTTTACGAAAGCGGTCATCCGTGGTGCACTTTTAAGGATGTGTGCAATATCCGCTCCCCACAACAGCACGCCGGCGTGGTGCATTCCTCCAATTTATGCACCGAAATTACTCTCATCACCAGCGAAAATGAAATTGCGGTGTGCAATTTGGGGTCTATCAACCTCGCCAACCATATCACGTTAGAAGGAAAATTAGATGTGGCTAAAATTAAAAAAACCACCCAAACCGCCGTGCGTATGCTGGATAATGTCATTGACATCAATTTTTACGCACTGAATAAAGCCAAAACCTCCAATATGCGCCACCGTCCCATTGGAATGGGGTTAATGGGGTTTCAAGATGTGTTATACAAAATGCACATCGCTTACGATTCGGCAGAAGCAGTGGAGTTAGCCGACCGCTCAATGGAAATGATTAGTTATTACGCATTAGAAGCGTCTGCTAATTTGGCGGTAGAGCGGGGCGTATATGAAACTTATAATGGCTCGCTATGGAGCCAAGGCATCCTGCCCATAGATTCATTGACGCAACTCGCCGCGCATCGACCGCCCGAGTTCCTTGAAATTGATACGCACACTACGCTGAACTGGGATACCCTGCGTGAAAAAATTAAGCGAACCGGCATACGCAATTCCAATGTGCTCGCCATAGCACCCACCGCGACTATTGCCAATATTGTCGGCGTCACGCCATCCATTGAACCCACCTATCAAAACCTATATGTGAAATCCAATTTATCGGGCGAATTTACTGTCGTCAATAGATACTTAGTGGATGCACTCCGTGAGCACGATTTATGGGATGCAGTGATGATTAACGATCTAAAATATTATGAAGGGAGCGTGCAAAAAATCAAACGGGTTCCCGATGCAATCAAAGCACAATTTAAGACCGCGTTTGAAATTGATGCCGCATGGTTAGTGCATGCTGGTAGTCGGCGCCAAAAATGGCTTGACCAATCGCAATCGCTCAACTTATACTTTGCCAGCGAAGACGGCAATCAATTGGATCAATTATATCGCCTTGCGTGGCGGTGCGGATTAAAGACCACTTATTATTTGCGCAGTTTGGGCACAGGCTCAACGGAAAAGTCATCGGTTGATAAAGGTAACCTCAATGCGGTACCCAGTCAAATTGATGGAGCACATGCCACTGCACAGGGCAACGGTGCGTCCAAAATCTGTGCAATTGATGACTCCGAATGCGAGGCATGCCAATAGGCATGCTAATAGGCATACCTATCGCTTTGTATAAACGATTGTATATACTGCAATGAATATAAAACAAGACGAAAATGACAATAACGAAGTGCCAAAAACACCGAATGAATCAGTAATGTCGCCCGAGAGCAGTGCACCCCCGCCTGAACAGAGCCCTATTCCGCCATCATCGGCAGGGAATGCAAACCCCGCTATACTGTACGCTGGATTTTGGCGGCGATTTGTTGCTGCTGTGATTGATACGATCGTTTTATCTGTTCCATTTACAATAACTCTTGGGATATTTGGCATGAATGTGGGTAGTATCGTTATTACTTGGATATATTTTGCCAGCTTCCATTCATCATCTTGGCAGGCAACTATCGGTAAAAAAGTTCTCGGTCTTCAAGTGACGCACGAAGACGGTAGTCGTCTCACTTTTGCCCGTGCCACTGGTCGCTACTTTGCAACAATACTCTCCGCTCTCATTTTGTTCATCGGCTTTATGATGGCCGGCTGGACACAACGCAAACAGGCACTGCACGATCGCATAGTGTGCTCGTTGGTCATCCGCGTCAATAAATAAGAGCACAACTTCGCAAGTGTAGGGCGCACGCCCGCACACATGTTTTCTTGTGCTACAATAACAGGGAGTATGCTCATAAAATAAGTGCATACTCGTAAGGCATTATGCGTATTTTAATCACTGGAGCAAGCGGTTTCATCGGTTCGGCTTTAACCGCTACTTTACTGAAAGATGGGGATGATGTGGTGGCGCTCAGTCGCAACCCCATAAAATGCCGCACCCGTTTAGGCGACCACCTTCGCTTGACGGTGGCAGACATCAATAATCCTCCCATACATTCCATAGACGCTGTGGTCAATTTAGCCGGCGCCCCGATTGCCGACCGCCGTTGGAGTACCCAACGCAAACAATTCTTGTTGGCAAGTCGGGCGGGATTGACCACCGCTTTATTAGAAAAATTGCGCCAGCACCCGCCACCTATTGTGGTCAGTGCCTCGGCGGTCGGCTTCTATGGCAATCACGGTGATGCAGAAGTTACCCTCAATTCACCTCCCGAGAAAGACAGCTTTGAACATCAACTCTGTGCGGCGTGGGAGAATAGCGCTACCGCTGCACAAGAAATGTGGGGTGCACGGGTGTGCATTGCGCGACTTGGTTTAGTACTCGGCGAAGGCGGGCTGATAGCGCGTATGGCACCGCCGTTTCGTTGGGGGTTCGGGGCGATTATCGGATCGGGCGCTCAGTGGATGGCATGGGTGCATTTGAGTGATGTGATCGCGATGCTCGTGAGTATGGTGCGTGACAAAAACCGACAAGGCACATATAACCTCACCGCTCCCCATCCGGTAACGCAACGCCAGTTCGCCCAGCAGTTAGCGGCGGCATACCATCGCCCATTGTGGCTACGGGTCCCATCATTTGTTTTGCGGGCGGGTTTGGGTGACCTTGCTGATTTGCTTCTCGGAGGGCAACGAGTTACCGATGGCGGTGTGCAGGGATACACCTTCCGTTATCCCGAATTGTCGGCGGCACTGAAAGATTGCACGCAATAGTGTGATACGCAATGAGTGCCGTAGGCAATGCGCTTGCCTGCTGGCACCCCCTCAATAGAGGGCTACCACTGTTTATTGATCAAAATTGTAAGTTAATGCAATGGCATCTCTTTGTGAAAAGATAATGTATATTAAACAATTACTAATGTATACATAATGTATGTAGTATTTTGTGAATAAATAATGTATACTAAACAATTACCAATGTATATAATGTATGTAGTATTTTGTGAATAAATATAATATTCACATTTTTTTTTGACTTTAAGGGTGTAATGTTGTTATGAATAGTTTCCAGCAAATTTTGTTTAGCGTTGTAACTTTCTTGCTTTTTTCTTTTAGTTGTGTACAGGTTTGGGCGCAACCAGACTCGAACGATGAAGCAGCTGAAGATATTGAAGAAGTCATTATCACAGCGCGTAAGTGGTCAGAAAACCTGCAAGAAATTCCGGATTCGGTAACTGTCTTTAATGAAGATGATATCCGTAATGCGCGCATCCAAACGATTAAAGATATATCTTTACTAACTCCCAATTTAACTGTATCAAATAATTTTAGATCGGGACTTAATTTTATTACAGTTCGTGGATTGATAACCCCACAGGTTGGCTCACCTCCGATAGCATTTGTTGTCGACGGTGTTACAGTGCCTAGTATTGAATTTATTAACCAAGGGCTACACCAAATTGAGCGTATTGAAGTCCTGCGTGGTCCACAAAGCGCAGTCTATGGTAAAAATGCTATTGGTGGGGCAATAAATATAGTTACCAAACGCCCTTCAGATGATTTTGAAGTACCATTACAAGTATCATTTGCCCAAGGTGGAGACGTGCGATTTGCTGGGGCAATTAGCGGGCCAATTAGTGAGCGGATAAAATTTCGAATATCAGCAAATTATCAGACTTTCGATGGCTTGATTGATAACACATTCTTGCGCGAAACTGTTGATTTTGTCGATCAAAGCATCGCTCTTCAAGGGTCACTCCATGCTGCATTTTCGGAAAAGACGACACTAGATTTTCATCTGCGCTATGCTGATTGGGAGAAAGGCAATAATTATCAAGAGCGTATCCCTTCACCAGCACGGATTGAAGATTTTTCAATCTATACAATAGGAAATGTTGTCGGCTTAGATCGCTCTACTTTCATTAATACTTCACTTAAAGTTGATCACTCAACTGCATTAGGCGATATGACATTTATTTTAGGTTATAACGACGCAGATGTACTGCAATTTTCTGATACAGATTTTAATAATGTAATTCCAGATCCAGCATTTGCAGTCAATTTTAATTCGGTGGGTGTGCAGGATAACCCAATTACCGAGGAAGCGACTATCCTTGAATTTCGATTTGCCTCGCGTGCCGATGGTGATTTTCGTTGGTTAGCAGGCGTTTCTTATGAAACACGCGATAATACAGTCACCTATAATGATATCTTAGATATCAATCCTACGGAGAGGGTAACTCTAGAAACTAGTCTGCTCGGACGTCCTAATGGCAGTGTTGTCGCGCTAAATATTGCGACTGCCGCTCATTTGACTGCAAATGGAATTTCAACTAGCGCAATGGTATTTAACGGTGAGGGTGAACGAACTATTCAAGATAGTAACTCATATGCTTTTTTTGCGCAAGGCGATTATCAATTTACCGATAAGCTCGGCATGACTTTGGCAATGCGTTATGATAGTGAAGAGCGCCACGCCTTTGATGCTCGCCCTGGTAATTCTACTCGCAGTGATGTGGTGCGAACATTTAGCCAATTTCAACCCAAAGCGTCACTAAACTATCAAATTACAGACAACGCACTGTTATCCTTGACTTATTCAAACGGGTTTAGACCTGGTGGGTATAATGAATATAACCCTGTTGTTGTGCGTTCATATGAATCGGAAGTTTCCGATACCTATGAACTTGGCTTTAAGCTGTCCTTTCGGGATGGTAAAGCTATAGTCAACGGAGCTTTATTTCAAATTGAGCAAGAAAACGCGCAATTTACGCGCTTTAATTCAGCCTCATTTACTTTGGAAAACTTAAATGCGCAAGGCGTTGATATTAACGGACTTGAACTGGAAGTTACCAATAAATTTAATGAGAATTTTGAGTTAGCCTTTGGCTATGGACTGGTCAATAATGAAATCACTCGCGCCGCAGTCGCTCGTGTAGGTGATGGCACAGTAACGCTTGGCAGAGTGGGTGCTTCGATGCCCTATGTTGCTGATTTTAATTGGAATCTAACGTTGCTTTATCGTTATGCGCTGAGCGGCGGCAATAATCTCAATGCACGTTTGTCAGCTAATACGCTCGGACCTCGCCAATTTACATTTATTGAAGATGCAGATAATCTTTCATCAGGGAAATCTTCGGCACATACTTTTGTTAATGCCAGTATCGGTATACAAAACGACACATGGGGTGTTTTATTGTACGGAAGTAACATCACTGATGAATTGCATGCTGAAGTTATCTATCGTTGGGCCCCGTTTATTCGTATTCGCAATCAACCGCGTCAAGTTGGTCTACAATTTAATTACAAATTTTAAACTAAAGATTAAGTTGTTTACAAAAAGGGAGTCAATCAAGGGCTCCCTTTTTTCAATCTATCATCGTATTAATTAAATAATAATTATTATGGAAAACAAGCCCGTAGCTCAAATAAATGAATTGTTAGAGGATTATGCAACTTCTCCGGTGCCCTCTCATATCGCTGTTAAAGGCTATCGTATCGCCATCATTAATACATCCTTGGCATTCTCATTACCAGCCTTATTGGTTGGTGTGCAATTAGGAGCGAAAATTGGACTTGAACAGAGCATCCTATCGTTTATTTTGGGAGGGGTAATCGTAGCGTTAATTGGATTTGTATCTGGTTTGATTGGAGTCAAGAATAGAGTGAGCACTTATATCTTGTTGCAGCAACCTTTTGGTTTCCGCAATTCAAAACTTGTCAACGTCGTAATGTCTTGCTCTTTTTTTGGTTGGTTTGGTGTAAATGTTTATTTGTTTGGACAATCGGCTACCGCATTATGGTCATTAATTACTGATGTCCCGCTTGAACGATGGGTGTTTGTGTTGGTTGGCGGTGTTTTAATGACCGGAGGTGCATTGTGGGGATTCAAGTCAATCCAAAAACTTGCTTTTTTAGTGGTGCCGATACAAATTGTCGCCCTTATTTTCTTAGTGCAGTTGCTTTGGGAAAATGCAACATTTGAATCGCTTAGTGCAATTAACACAGCAGAGAGCATGCCATTGGGTGCTTCTATCTCAGTGGTAGTCGGTGCTTTTATTGTAGCAGCTGCCACTATGCCTGATTTTACACGTTATGGTAAAACTTGGCAGGATGCCATGGTAGCATCGGTATTTCCTTTCTTACTGATCAACATGTGTACGTACACCATTGCTGCGTCAGCAGCTCTGTGGACGGGAGAAAGCGATATTTTAAAAGTCATGGTGGCTGCTGGATTAGGAGTAAGTGCTTTCATTTTGGTGATTTTTTCTAGTTGGATAACTAATGCAATGAATCTTTATGGTTGTTCATTGAGTCTTTCAGCTGCATTCCCTCGTTTTCATGAATGGCAGATAGTTATTATTACTGGAACTATAGGAACGATTGTTGCATTATTAGGGATCCTAGAACATTTTATTGATTTTGTTTTTTCATTGGGAATAGTCTTTACGCCAATTTTTTCAATTTATGCAGTTGATTTTTTTATCCTAAACAAAGGCAAGTACCAATTATCACAAACTAAGCAACAATCGGTTATTGTTTATATGGCAGTTATTGCTTGGTTGGTAGGAATAGTTGCGGCTTATGGAGCGGAAAATGCTGAAAATTATGGATTAGATGCAAATTGGTTCCAATTAACTAGTATCGCCTCGGTTGACTCATTACTTGTTTCGGGTCTAGTGTATTTTCTTCTCGTTAAGCTTTATAGACTAAAGTTTCTGCAAAAAAATTAATATATTTCGGAGTTATTTTAAATATGAATACTAACACAAGCATAAAAGTTATGTACTTAAATCCAGTTGGCAGTAGTGATGAAAGTGGAGACCAAATATTTGCTGATATGGCTAAAGCCTACAAATATCCAAATTCCTCTATAGATATAGCATCTCTCAATCCAGCAAGTGTGCCACCAAAAATCACCGATTTGGAATTTCGTACATACGAATCATATATTATCAATGATACAGTGAAAGCAGCCCGCTATGCTTCGATACATGATTATGATGCGATGGTCATTGGCTGTTTTTACGATCCAGCATTAGACGCCGCGCGAGAAATATCAAATAACAGTGTAATTGTCGCTCCGTGTCAAGCGGCAATAACTACTGTGTTAAATATGGCCCATAACTTTTCGATAATCATCGGCGAATGGACTTGGGAAAATCAAATGCGCCGAACGATTTATGATTATGGATATGCTGATAAACTTGCCTCTTTTAAGGCAATTGGCATGCGAGTTGAAGATTTTCAAAAAGATCCATCTGCAACCAAAGAACTAATTAAAGTTGCGGCATTAGAAGCAGTTATTGAACAAATGGCAGAATCGATTATATTAGGCTGTACGATGGAGGTCGGGTTTTATCAAGAAGTGCAGAGCTTTTTAAAAGGGGAGGGGTATAATGTTCCAGTAATTGATGCATCAATAGTTGCCTTGAAATCTGCAGAGAATGCTGCTTTGCTCAATAAATGCTGTGGCTGGCAAAATAGCAGGGTATGGGGAATGCAACCACCTCCCGAACAGCAATTAAAAGATTTTGATATTTTACAATCGGATTATAAATTTGGTAATATCATCAATATTCCACCATCAACATGAATTGAAACTATTGCATAACTGATAGTATTGAGTATATGTTTCACTTTTAGATTTCATCCGAGTTTTTCACCTATTCAACGCTCTAAATATGGCTTTTATGCCATTTTTAAACTCCCAGGCCATACACCCACAAACCTACATAACCTGCCATTTATGGAGCATCGTATAATAGCTCCGCATGTTTAATTCCCCACACTATTAAAGCCATGGCTTTAATAGTGTGATACGCAATGAGCGCCATAGACACTGCGCTTGCCCGCTGGCACCCCTCAATAGAGGGCTACCACTGTTTGGTCGTTTGGATGACTTGGTCTTCTAAATAACCGAAATGGCAGGGTTGCTGGGCACAACCAACTAACATTGATAAGGCCAATCCCACCCATAAAGCGTATTTCATCATACTAATCTCGCATATTGATAAATTGTAACGGTTGACTAAAAGATGCCTCTTTCAATTCGCCGATGACCTGTTGTAAATTGTCACGCTTTTTGCCGCTCACCCGCACACTATCGCCGCGTATCTCGGCTTGTATCTTCAGCGCGCCTTGTTTAATCCGTTTGACAATTTCCTTACACAAATCCTTGTCTATCCCGTGCCGCATAGTGAGATTTTGTGCAATCTTTTTACCGGATTGGCGTACCTCCTGTTCATCAATACAGCGAATATCAATATCGCATTTCCCTAATGTCGCGTGCAATATGCTCCGGCACTGCTTGAGTTGAAAATCGTTTTCGGCAAACATTTCCACTTCCCGTTCATTGCGCGTAAATCCCGCATGGACGCCGTTAAAATCAAAGCGGTTTTGGATGACCCGATTGGCTTGATCCACCGCATTGGTCAAGGTGTGCAGATTAACTTCGGAAACGATATCAAAAGATGGCATCAAGGAGTATTATAACTAAAAACTACACAGGGGTGCGCAAGTTGAATATTTTTGCCTATCGCCATATCCAAACCACGCACACACCCCATAACCAAACCACGCACGCACCGCATAACCATATTTTTATCACGAGCGCACCGCATATCCAAACCACGCACGCACCCCATAACCAAACCACGCACGCACCGCATAACCATATTTTTATCACACACACCCCGCATACCCAAAAACCACGCACGCACCCCATATCCAAAAACCGCGCACATACCGCATAACCATATTTTTATCACGAGCGCACCGCATATCCAAACCACGCACCGCATAACCATATTTTTATCACGAGCACACCGCATATCCAAAAACCACGCACGCACCGCATAACCAAACCACGCACGCACCGCATAACCATATTTTTATCACACACACCCCGCATACCCAAAAACCACGCACACACCGCATATCCAAACCGCGCACACCCCCCATAACCAAAAACCGCGCACGCACCGCATAACCAAAAACCACGCACGAGCGCACCGCATATCCAAACCACGCACGCACCGCATATCCAAACCGCACACATAAATAATTTTTGTTACACAGCAAACACCTGTGCAAGAGTTTTATGGTATAATCATCTGCAAGTTTGTAGGAAAAGTAATTGCGGGTATGTATAAACATAAAAATTCTGTGTAGGGCAGTTTTTTTGTGCTAAAATAATTTGCCACTTATGTGTAAAGACGAGTATTGATAAATCATAGAACGCAACAACGTATAATGCCCGCTCAAGCGAAAGAGTATTCTTCACTGCAATTTATCGCCAGTGCTTGTTGCATCGGTTTTTTATGGCGCTCTTTCAGGCATTCGCTTCCCCAATGAAAAGATATTTTCGCTATTGGTGCGCAATTCCAGTCCTTGTATTGTCATTGGGTTCTTGTGGCGGCGAGACGGGGGCAATTGCCGGTCTCAACAATAGTATCTACACTGCAGTAGCGGCGGCGGTGGGCATTGCAGTTGGCGCGTATGACGGCCCCACCCCTCACATCAATTCGCCTCCATTCGCCAGCACGCGCACAGTTTTTCTCAACGAAAATAGCAGTGGCTTTGTGGAACTCATTGGCTTTGACCACAACAATAGCGATACCCTCTCCTTTTCTATTGAGAACACCCCGCAACGGGGTATGTTGCAGATTACCGCGGGCGGTAGTAGCCTCACCGTCGGGAGCACGGGCACTTTTGGCTTGGGATGTGCGAGTTCCTGCACAGTCAATTTAATCTATACGCCCACCGCCAACTATTTTGGGATGGATACCTTTACCTACAGCGTATTAGATGCCAGCACGAAATCTAATATCGCCACAGTGCGATTAGACATTAACGCTGTGCCAGCAATTACCAACGGCGCAACCGCAGATATACTCGCTTTGTTAAACGCCTCTGCTTCACTCCAACTCAACAGCACCGATGAAGACACTGTGGCAAGTTCACTCACTTGGTCTGTTCAAACCACACCTTCAAGCGGGACCTTAAGCCTGAGTACAGAGCGTGGTCTGCAGACGGTACTCACATATTCTCCAGCCAACAGCGTTGCCGCAGCGTTTGCCCAAACTGCGGTGCTCACTGTTTCCGACGGCAGAGCGAGCGATACGATTACCGTGCGCATCACAATTGCCCGTCCAGTTGCTTTGCCTTCTTCGGCGAGTATTTTAGAAGACGGTGGTGTCGTACCTCTCACCCTGCAAAGTACGCTCGCTACGCGCTATAGTTTGGTCAGTGCGCCGAGTAAGGGCGCGATATTTACCGATGCGTCGGCTACTATAACCGCGTTGAGTGGCGTGATGACGAATAACATGGCGACAATTTATTATAGACCTCGTCTCAACCTCAATGGCACCGATACGCTCACCTTCCTTGTTTCCAGCGGCACGAGTGTGGCGGCAAGCCCCGCCACAGTGGTGATAACTATCATTCCGGTGAATGATACTCCCACAGTCGCTGCCGTAACGACCATCACCGCTATGGAAGATTTATCGTCCCAAATTATATTTATGGGAAATGATATTGAAGGCGATACGATTACTTTTACCGTGATTACTCCCCCTACGAACGGGTCGGTCGGTGCACCGCCGATTACTTTCTACACTCCTGCGGTCAATTTCACCGGCAGTGACTTTTTCACTTATGTCGCCTCCGATGGCTTTTCCACCTCTGCGATAGGGCGGTTTAATATTGATGTCGTCGCGGTCAATGACCCACCAGTTGCTCAACCACCCAATCCGATTACCTTAAATGAAGATAACCCCGCCAACATCATTTTGGGCGGGTCGGATGTTGAAGGGGCGCCGCTGACTTTTCGCATCACCGTCCCCCCCAGCAATGGACAACTGCGTTTCAATGCCGTGCCACTTACCGCTGGAAGCACGGGTAACTTAACTGGTGGCAGTGCTACCTTAAATTACATTCCATCTCCCGATTTCAATGGCATAGATACGGTGGTTTATGTGGTGAATGATGGTGCGCAGTTCAATTCCAATTCTGCCGCTGCCAATGTTCGCCTGCGCATCAATGCGGTCAACGATGCGCCTATGGTTACACAGGGGATGGCGGTTACGCTCACTGTGCCCGATCGCGCTTCAACTGCGACCATGACTCTCAATGCTTCTGATGTAGAAAGCGACACCCCCATCAACTGGTCAATCACCACCCCTCCAGACGCGGGCACCTTGACGATTAACCCTGTGATCGGTAACATGGTGACCCTGCAATATCAGTTGGCACTGGGTCCGAGCACCCGCGATTTCACCGCCGTACTGCAAGTTTCCGATACGCCCCCATCGGGTACCTCCACCGCTACGACTATGGTTAACCTGACGATCATTGTTCCGCGCGATGCCGATGGCGACAGGATTCCCGATAGCATAGATATAGACAAAGACAACAACGGATTAATTGAAATTACCACTACCACTGATTTAGTGCGCGTGCGTGATGACCTCAACGCCGATGGGATGGATGACGGTTTATTTTCCACCATAGATGCCGATGGAGAGGGTTGCCCCCCATCCCCATCAATGTGTGGTGGTTATGAGGTTACCAACGACTTAATGCTCACTGGTAATTGGACTCCAATCGGCACGGTAGCCAACCCTTTCACCACTGTGTTTCGTGGAAATAGTCGGACAATTAGCGGACTGAATATTAACTCCGCCGCAGATATGCAGGGGTTATTCGGTGCTACTTCTGGGACGAC
This sequence comes from Gammaproteobacteria bacterium, assembly GCA_020027215.1. GTDB lineage: Bacteria > Pseudomonadota > Gammaproteobacteria > JABABF01 > JAHRAO01 > JAHRAO01. The sequence goes on along the minus strand of JAHRAO010000011.1, from coordinate 1,978 downwards.
CATTTCCGATTTAACCCTCATGAATCCGCGAGTGAGGGGCAACGACAATGTAGGATCTTTAGCAGGACTATTTCAAGGTGGGCTGATTACCCGCATTAACCTTGTCGGCGATAATACTTCCGCCACCATAGAAGTGCAAGGGAGCGGTAGCCGCATTGGCGGTTTTATTGGCGAGACGAGAGGCACAGCAAGTGTCTTAAATATTACTTCCACCTTTACGGTTGCCGCAATAGGGACACTAACTGGTTCTGCCAATATTGGCGGATTGATAGGCCTCAGTAATAATACTGTCGTCGGCAATGTGAGTTTAAGCGACACGGCGCTCATAGTCAGTAACACGCAATCCGTTAACAATATCGGTGGCGTAATAGGTGCTGCCGGATCTACCAATAATATTTCCCAGTTAACCCACGTAACAGTGGATAATGGTGAAATAGTGACGCGAGGCACGGCGCATTCTGTTGGCGGTGTGTTAGGCTCTTTACAAACAGGCACCACCCTGCGCAACGCCTATTTTATTGGCAAAATAACCAATGAAGGCGTATTAAGTACTGGCTACGGAGGTGTGGTAGGGCAAAACTATAGCGAGATCAATAGTGTATGGTCTCGTGCCACTTTGATCAGTCGAGAACGTAGCTTCAGCTTTGGTGGATTGGCAGGCGTTTCAACGGGCAATATAACGAATAGCTGGGTAAATACCAGCATAGTAGTGCCTAACACAGCAACCCTCAATTTTGGCGGTTTTGTCGGCACCCAATCAGGTGGTGTTTTGACTAACAATTGGGCTGTAGGTCGCTTGAACGCTAGTACCCCAATCCATAGTAATTTTGGCGGTTTTATCGGCTTCCAAAATTCATCTGCCATGTTGAATGGCAGAAACTATCTTTTGCTCATTGGTTCAGTAAGCCCTATCGGGAGTAGTGCCAGTAGCACGGCAAATTTATATGTTGACGATGGGATTGCCATCGCTTCTTTACAAGGGGGAGGCGGGAGCAACCCACTCCTCTTCACCGATTGGAATGCTGGTACCCCCGGATTGAGCGGAAATGCGCTTTTACTCACCCAATACTGCGACAACGATCTTGATGGTAGCATCTCTACCCCAGAGCAAACAGAGGCAAATCGTATCTGGGATTTTGGTAATGTGTCAGAGTTTCCAGCCATCACCTGTGTGGGTACTTTGGCACAACAACGCTCAACCATTATGGATGCCGATCAAGATGGGTTGTTGGATATTGAGCATTCGCTACATTTAGCGCAACTGCGCGATGACCTCGATGGCGATGGGATGGATGATGGCAACTTATCTGATATTATCGCCAGTGGTAGGGCGACCTGCCTAGGTGGTACATGTAGAGGCTATGAATTGGTCAACAACATTGCTTTGGCGGGTGAATGGACGCCTATCGGCAATAATAGTGCGCCGTTTAGTGCAGTGTTGCAGGGCAACGGCTTTGCCATCAGTGGATTATCCATCAATGCGTCATCCACCGATTATGTCGGTTTGTTTGGTGCTTTGGATGTGGCCACGATCAGCAACCTCACCTTGAACCGCCTGCGCGTTCAGGGCAATTCATTCACCGGTGCCCTCGCCGGCAATGTGCAAAGTAGCACCCTCACCCGCATCACCCTCACTGGTGATGGATCTGCGGGCACTGTGGAAGTGCGTGGGCACGGCGCTAATGTCGGCGGTTTGGCTGGGCGCATGAATAACTCGCGCCTTACCTTTGCGAGTAGCACCCTCACCGTACAAGGGGGGACTGACAATGCAGATGATCACATTGGCGGGTTGGTGGGCTTTGTCGGTGGCGCTTCTTTTATCAGCCATGTGGCGGTGCGCGCTGTGGTGCGCGCCGGCGGTTCTGCAACCAATGGACCCGATAATATAGGCGGCGTTGTAGGGAGCTTCATTGCTAACTCGATCCTGCAAAATAGTTGGTCCATTGGTCAAGTAATCATAATACCATCTAGAGTCGCG
>JAHRAO010000026.1 GCA_020027215.1 Gammaproteobacteria bacterium | reverse complement strand
GGTTCGGATAAGGATGTTCTCGTCCGTATTCCCCAAACGGTAGAAAATAATGACCAATTAGGGAGTCAACTCTTGGCTATTTTACGCAAAGATAATGCAGCGGTGCAATTGCGACGCGTTGAATTTGTTGGACCGCAAGTTGGTGCCGAATTGCGTGAGCAAGGGGGTTTGGCTATACTAACCGCACTCGCTTTTGTGATGCTTTATCTGGCATTTCGTTTCCAGTATAAATTTGCTATAGGTGCTGTAAGTGCTTTAGTACATGATGTGCTCATTACGGTGGGCATTTTTTCTTTATTCGGGTTAGATTTTGACCTGACAGTGCTCGCCGCTTTATTAGCAGTTATCGGTTACTCACTCAACGATACTATAGTGGTATCCGATCGGATACGAGAAAATTTTCGCCTGCATTCACGTGGCGCGGCTATTGAAATAATTAACTATTCTTTGACGCAAACTTTAGGACGTACTTTGGTCACCTCCTTGACCACTTTGTTGGTATTGTTTACTTTATTGATCTTTGGCGGTGAACTGATCCGTAATTTTGCGTTCGCATTAATTGTCGGAGTTATTGTGGGGACCTATTCGTCAATTTATGTTGCCGCAAATATATTGTTAGTGTTGCATATTGACCATGAAGATTTACAAGTCCCAGTTAAAGAAGGTGCCGATGCTCAGAACCCGCTACAAAAATTATGAATGATTATTAAAGAAAAAGACAACAGATGAACCTACACGAATATCAAGCAAAATCATTGTTAGCAGAATACAATTTGCCTTTGTTGCCTTCACAGTATGTTACTTCCCCCGATGCTGCCAAGGAAGAGGCACAGCGGCTCGGTGGCGATTGTTGGGTGGCTAAAGTGCAGACTTATTGTGGCGGGCGTGGCAAGGCTGGGGGAGTGAAAGTGCTCAATAATCCAGAAGATGTTCGCCAATTTGCCCAACACTGGCTTGGCAAGCGATTGGTATCCGCACAAACCGATGCTGTGGGCTTGCCGGTGCATACGCTTTTAATAGAAAAATGTGCACTGATTGAACGCGAGTTGTATTTAGGCGCGGTCATTGATCGCACGAGCCATAGCATAGTGTTTATGGCGTCTAATGAAGGAGGGGTCGATATAGAAACCGTAGCCGCACAATCGCCAGAGAAAATCATTCACGTGGCGTTGGATCCATTTTTAGGTGTATTGCCGTATCAGGGACGGCAAATCGCTTCTTACTTAGGATTCAAAGGTGAGCAAGCGCAGCAAATGACAAATATTGTTGTTCAATTAGCCAACTTGTTTATCGCCAAGGACTTATCGCTACTTGAAATCAATCCACTTGCGCTGACCGCCGAGGGGCAATTGATCTGTTTAGACGCTAAAATGAATATAGATGACAACGCACTTTATCGCCAACCAGAGTTACGGGCAATGTATGACAAGACTCAGGTTGATGAGCGCGAATCAATAGCAGAGGAAAATCATTTAAGTTATGTGCCTTTAGATGGCAATATAGGTTGTATTGTCAATGGCGCGGGGTTGGCTATGGGCACAATGGATATCATTCAATCGTATGGGGGCATGCCGGCTAACTTTTTGGATGTCGGCGGTACGGCAACTGAAGAAAGAGTGAGTCAAGCTTTCAAACTCATTTTATCGGATGACCAGGTTAAAACCGTACTGGTGAATATTTTCGGTGGTATCGTGCGTTGTGATCTTATTGCGATGGGCATTATCAATGCGATTAAAGATATCGGCTTGACTATTCCGGTAGTCGTGCGTTTGGAGGGCAATCATGCAAAAGAAGCACAGGATATGCTCGCCGCAAGTGGATATAATATTACGACTGCTGACGATCTAGGGCGCGCCGCGCGTATGGCAGTAGAAAAAAGCCAAACACACGAAGAACGATGAGTATATTAGTTGACCATCGTACCAAAGTAATTTGTCAGGGATTTACCGGTAAACAAGGTACTTTCCATTCCCAGCAGGCGCTGGAATATGGGACAAAATTGGTGGGTGGCGTCACCCCCAACAAAGGAGGGCAAGAGCATCTCAATCTTCCGGTATTTAATACGGTCGCCGAAGCCGTTGCTGAAACTGGGGCAACGGTGAGCGTGATCTATGTGCCAGCATTTTTTGGCAAAGATTCTATTCTAGAAGCGGCCAATGCAGGCATTGAACTCATTGTGTGCATTACTGAAGGTATCCCCGTATTAGATATGTTAGCGGTAAAACATTACTGTGCTTTCAAAGGCGTTCGCCTGATTGGACCGAATTGCCCTGGTATCATTACGCCCGATGAATGTAAAATTGGCATTATGCCGGGTGATATTCACCTCTCTGGTTCGGTTGGTGTGATATCGCGCTCGGGCACCTTGACTTACGAGGCAGTCAAACAAACCACTGATGCCGGCTACGGACAATCAACCTGTGTCGGTATTGGTGGGGACCCTATACCCGGAAGTAGTTTTATCGATATGTTGGAATTATTTGAAAAGGACCAACAAACGAAAGCGATCGTCATGATTGGTGAAATAGGCGGGAGTGCTGAAGAGATGGCTGCAGAGTATATTCACCACCACATTCATAAGCCAGTGGTTGCTTATATTGCGGGAATGACAGCACCTCAAGGCAAACGTATGGGGCATGCGGGGGCTATTATTGCCGGCGGTAAAGGCACCGCTGGGGAAAAATTAAAAGCGCTACAATCTGCGGGCGTTAAGACGGTGCGCAACTTAACCGATATTGGCACCGCTCTTGCGGATATAGCGGATTGGACAGCTGATTAATAATCGGGTGCGTTATCACAAAATCATTGTATAAAAGAGGAATGAATATGAACGAACATAATGAACAGGCTATTGAGCAGGGTGAACCTATTTCGTATGGCGACGACGGCAAAATATGTGTTCCAGATCATCCAATTATTCTTTATATAGAAGGCGATGGTGTTGGGACAGACATTACCCCAGTGATGTTGAGTGTGGTGGATACTGCTGTAGAAAAAGCATATCAAGGGCGCCGTAAAATTATGTGGCACGAAATCTATGCTGGGGCTAAAGCAGCAGAACAGGAAGACGGTATTTATTTACCGCAAAAAACCCTTGACATGATTCGCCAGTATTCTATAGCCATCAAAGGACCATTGACCACCCCAGTTGGCGGTGGTCAGCGCTCGCTCAATGTGACTTTGCGACAAAAATTAGATTTATATGTCTGCTTACGCCCAGTGCGTTGGTTTGAGGGTGTCCCGACCCCAATCAAGTCTCCGCAGGATACCAATATGGTTATCTTTCGTGAAAATTCGGAAGATATTTATGCGGGTATTGAGTGGCCTGCTGATAGTGAGGAAGCGAATAAGTTTATCCATTTTTTGCGACACGACATGGCAGTATCTACCATACGTTTCCCAGAAAATTGTGGCATAGGCGTTAAACCGGTTTCGTGTGAGGGCAGTAAACGTTTAGTGCGCTCTGCAATCGAGTATGCCATTGAGCAGAATAGTGACAGTGTGACTTTGGTGCATAAAGGAAATATTATGAAGTTTACCGAGGGCGCATTTAGGGAGTGGGGTTATGAAGTGGCGCGTGATGAGTTTGGCGCCACACCCCTCGGTGATGGCGGGTGGATGAAAATAGTCAACCCGCACACCCAAAAAGAAATCACGGTTAAAGATGTCATCGTCGACGCTATGTTGCAGCAGATTATATTGCGTCCAACCGAATACGATGTCATCGCAACATTGAACCTTAACGGCGATTTGATTTCTGATGCACTGGCAGCACAGGTGGGTGGATTAGGGTTAGCGCCGGGCGCTAATGTGAGCGATCGCCTGGCAGTATTTGAAGCCACTCACGGTACGGCACCGAAGTATGCGGGGCAAGACAAAGTGAACCCCAGTTCGTTAGTTCTTTCTGCTGAGATGATGTTACGCCATTTAGGGTGGCGTGAAGCGGCTGAACTTGTCATCCATGGTATGGAGGCGGCTATTGCAAATAAAACTGTGACTTATGACTTACACCGCTTAATGGATAATGCTACTTGTGTCTCGTGTTCTGAATTCGGCAAGAAAATTATTGCCGAGATGTGAAAGAGACCGTTTAATTTTTGCGGTAAGTAATACGCCCTTTGGTGGGATCGTAGGGGGTTAATTCAACCGTCACGGCATCACCAGTTAGAATGCGGATATAGTTTTTGCGTATTTTTCCCGAAATATGTGCGGTAATGATATGCCCATTGGAGAGTTTCACCCGAAAAACTGTATTCGGTAAGGTATCGATAACCTCTCCTGACATTTCAAGGTAATTTTCTTTAGCCATAGTCTCTATCTTGCCGCCAACAATTCAATGAATTGCGGTAATACTTTAAACAAATCGGCAACCAATCCGTAATCCGCCGCTTGGAAAATAGGGGCGTCTGCGTCTTTATTGATTGCCACAATAACTTGACTGTCTTTCATCCCTGCAGTATGTTGGATTGCCCCTGAAATGCCGATGGCGATATACAATTTCGGCGCAACCACTTTTCCGGTTTGCCCAACTTGCCAGTCGTTAGGGGCATAACCTGCGTCGACTGCGGCGCGTGAGGCACCGATTGCGGCGTTCAATTTATGTGCTAGGGTTTCAATGATAGAGAAGTTTTCTTTACTTCCTAACCCGCGTCCTCCTGCAATCACTGTATTGGCGATTGTTAAATCTGGACGATCGGATTGATGGGTTTCTATGCCCATGAAACGAGATTGTTCATTAATGCTATCGGATGAAATAGATTCTGTACTAGCGGAGGAGGGTGCTTTTTTTTCTGCATGGCTAAAAGCGGTGGTGCGAATGGTCAGCACTTGAATGGCGCTATGATTCTTTACCGTTGCTAATATGTTGCCCGCATAACAGTAGCGTTCATATACATGCGGGGCGATAATTTTACACACATCCGATACAACTGCCATGTCTAAAACTGCCGCAATGCGAGGAAGTAAATTTTTCCCAAAAGTTGACGCACTTGCCAATATGTGAGTGTATTGTGGGGCTAAATTCACCACGAGAGGTGTTAAACTTTCTGCGAGCGGATGAGCGTATTCTTCCCCTTCTGCGACCCACACTTTGCGCACCCCAGCAATTGATTGGGCGTTAGAGACGATATCATTTGTGTCATGTCCGCTGACAAATAAATCTATATCGCCCCCTATTTCTTGTGCCGCGCTGATCACTGAACCGGTTGTCGGCGCTAATTGGTTGTTTTCGCAATCGGCAATAATTAAGGTCGCCATTACAGTACTCGGGCTTCGTTGGTCAATTTATCGACGAGTTCTACGGCATCATTGACGAACGTACAGGGTTGGCGTTGTGTTGGTGAGGCAACGCCGAGCAATTCAATTTTTGGCGTTACATCAACATTGAGTGAGTCGAGAGCGATAGTGGTCATTTCTTTTTTGCGGGCGCGCATGATATTGGGTAAAGTCAGGTAACGCGGGGTATTGAGGCGAAGATCCGCTGTAATCACTGCGGGGAGGGTCAATTTTATGGTTTCTAACCCCACATCGACTTCGCGAGTGACGGTAACCGCCCCTTCGGCAAAAGTGACAGCTGATGCAAAGGTGCCTTGCGGTAAGCCCGCTAAACCAGCCAGCATCTGCCCAGTTTGATTATTGTCCCCATCAATGGATTGCTTGCCTAAGATCACTAAATCGGGTTGCTCTTGACGATAGAGCGCATAAAGTATTTTTGCACTCGCCAAGGGTTGTATTTCTGCGTTTGTTTTAACAAATATCCCCCGATCCGCTCCAATGGCTAGGGCTACACGTATTTGTTCCTTACACGCATCTTCGCCAATAGAGACGGCAATCACTTCGCTTGCTATACCGCGCTCTTTTATGCGCACTGCCTCTTCAACTGCAATTTCGCAAAAAGGATTTATTGACATTTTGACATTGCGTAAATCCACCTGTAATTGGTCGGGAAGGGGACGCACGCGCAAGTTATAATCGGGGACTCTTTTAATGGCAGTCATAATTTTCATTACAAAAGATTATATTATGAATTTGGTTTTATGTAACTATATTATTAATGCGGTGCCTTTTCATCTTGTTGCGATTTGCCTGTAAAGTGATTGCGATACAATAGCACCATGAAACGATTAGCTATGCAGTACCACTGCACTGAATGTGGCGGCGTTCACCAAAAATGGCGCGGACAATGTGCCTATTGTTCTACGTGGAATAGCTTGCAACAAAAAGAAGTCCCATTATCTCCCGCAAAGCGTTCGAATGATATCCGCACTTTAGACCAAATTGACCTTGTCCAGCAAAAACGCCTCAAGAGCGCTTTTGTTGAATTTGATCGCGTATTAGGTGGAGGATTATTGCCGGGTGCCATAATCCTTATCGGTGGGCAACCAGGTGCCGGCAAGAGTACCTTATTGATGCAAATTGCTTGTCATTTAACGCAAGAACATAATGCCCTCTATGTTACCGGCGAAGAATCATTACCCCAGCTGGCATTACGCGCACGTCGCCTCAATTTACAAGACTCACCAGTGCAATTATTGGCGGAGACCGATATTGAACTAATTGCTCAGACGATGGAAACGGGACAATTTCAGTTAGTAGTGATTGATTCAATTCAAGTCATGCGTAATCCAGCTGCGCACACTGCTGCGGGGAGTGTGAATCAAGTGCGTGATTGTGCAGCGCATTTTATCCAGATTGCTAAAAAAAAGAACATTATTTTGTTGTTAGTAGGGCATGTCACCAAAGAAGGGGCATTGGCAGGTCCCAAAGTATTAGAGCATATGGTGGACTGCTCATTATTGTTAGAGAGTACGGATGATCACCGTTTTCGTTTATTGCGTAGCCATAAAAATCGTTTTGGTGCGGTGAATGAACTCGGTGTATTTGCGATGGTTGATACTGGATTGAAAGAAGTGCGTAATCCATCTTCTATATTTCTGTCGCGCAGTCAGCCAGTGCCTCCTGGCAGTATAGTGGTTGTTATCCGTGAAGGGTCGCGACCGCTCTTGGTCGAATTGCAGGTATTGACCGATTCATCACAAATGGGGCATGCACGGCGTTTAGCAATAGGGGTCGACACGCATCGCTTATTGATGTTATTAGCGGTGCTCAATAGACATAGTGATTGTAATGTGGCGGGCATGGATTTATTTGCTAATGTGGTCGGCGGTATTAAAATTAGCGAAACAGCAGTGGATCTTGCTTTTGCCTTAGCGGTGAGTTCAAGTGTCAACAATCGCGCCTTTCCACATGATACGATTGCATTTGGCGAAATAGGGCTCAGCGGTGAGATACGCCCTGTTCCCGGCGGACAAGAACGATTAGATGAGGCGGCAAAACACGGCTTCAAAAAAGCCATTATTCCTAAGAGCAATCTCCCTAAAAAAACAATGAAGAATATGCACCTGATAGGCGTCGAGCATTTAAGTGCCGCGCTGGCAGCATTTGAATAGTATGCAGAAATGATTGTGTTGGTGCGTGTCGGTGTATTGTTCCTTGCCCTGCTGTGCATGAATGGCTGGGCACGTGAACCCGATCACTATATCGCTTGGGGATATAATCTGGTTGATTCGGGTAAAAAAATAGATGCCTATATTATTCGCCATTTGCAAATAGCATTGGAGCAGATTAACCGTGGAAAACATTATTCTCGTTTAGAATCGCGCCATCTCAATACCCCGCATAAACGCGTCCGCTTGTGGTATCGCTCGTGCGTGGGTACCGCACGGACATTATTGCGCCGCGCTTTTTATTTTCCAACCTATCAACGCATTGAACACTGGCTGGATTATCACCCCACCATTGATCGTTTCCCCCGCCGCCCAGAACACGCGCACTTGTATACGGACTATCCGTTAGATACCACACAAGTTTATATGACTAACATGCAGTATTTGCGTAATAGCCTTCTCCACTCCATGCCTTTTTGGATACCGCTGTCGCGGGTTATAAAAGTATATGACATTTATACGGGCACCGATAAGCTGGGGCATTTTGTCTCTTATGGGGCACGCTATGCCTCTAAATACAGCCGTTACAGAAATAGGGGGTATAGTCGGGAGAGCGCACTGGAGAAAATCCTTAATTATGGTTTATGGAGTGAAGCTTTAATAATGGGTAAATGGACGACTCAAGCCTTAAGCCGCGGCGACAGTGAAGCGAATTATCAGGGATTACTTTTTGTACTGTCGTTATGTGAAGGTCCTTATACAAATGCCCCTTATTTGCATTACGACGGCACAGAGTGGCGATTGCATAATATCAATAATTTTACTGTGCAAAAATATGTGAATCCGAACTGGGATGAATCGTATAATGTTCCCGTTTATAGTAATTGGAAATGGCGCCGCACGATACAAAAAAAATATATTCAGTACAAGTATTGCCAAAAATTGCAGTCGTTATGGGTACAACAACTCTACCAATTTTATCGCTCAATAGACCAACCGAGTATCAATAAGTTATACGAAAAAAAATGGTTTAATGAAGATCCCGATCGTCATTCTTTATCGCGTTTTTGCGCACCGGATCCCCGCTGATTGATTATGTCGCTACCCGTGATCTACTGGGGTCCGCAAGCCTTCCCTTCTTTTCGTTTAGAACAAATCAATCAATACATCCAACAAAGAGTACAAAGGCACGACCAAGGTGTCGAATATACACAATATGTTTGTCGGGCACATCTGATATACATACTCGCACTCTCTGCAGAGCACTCCGAATTCAATGATCTGTTATCTGCTCAGCCAGTTACCACTCTGCCACACAGATCTTTAGTCGTTATGCCGCGCGCCGGTACGGTTTCGGCGTGGGCGAGTAAAGTCGGTGATATTGTTCGGGCGTGTCATATTGCACAAATGAAAAGTATTGAGATGGGTATTTGTTATGAACTCCATCCATCGGTGCATGATGATTTTTTCCATTCATGTGCCAGCGTTTTATACGATCGCATGACTGAAGATATTATATTCCCTGCCGATATGCAAAAAATATATCGTTATTTTCAATATGATATTCCGCGTCAACCTTTGCGGCATATTAAAAATATTGCTGTAGAAAATCAGCAGAACCATTGGGGGTTGAGTTCGGCAGAAATCACTTATTTGGAAAAATGCTTTGATCGCTGGCAGCGTGCGGCAACGGATGCAGAAATGATGATGTATACCCAAGTCAATTCAGAGCATTGCCGCCACAAAATATTTAACGCACATTGGCAATTAGATAATGTGTTACCAATGAAATCGCCCATGGATATGATTCGTTTAACCTATCGCTGTAATCCCGAGAATATTTACAGTGCTTATCGCGATAATGCGGCAGTCATTGGGGCGCATTTAGGACACCGTTTTTTCCCCGCACAAGGTCATTACACGGCTCACCCTGAAAAGATAGACATGCAAATCAAGGTGGAAACACACAATCATCCTACCGCAATTTCGCCTTTTCCCGGTGCGGGAACGGGAGTGGGAGGCGAATTAAGGGATGAAGCGGCAGTAGGAAAAGGCGGTAAGCAAAAAGCAGGGTTAGTGGGTTTTAGCGTATCACATCTGCGGTTAGCTGATTTTCCTATGCCGTGGGAACCTCTCCGTATTACGCCACCGCATTTGGCACCGGCAAGCGAGATCATGTTACAAGCGCCTTTGGGTGGCGCCGCTTTTAATAATGAATTTGGGCGCGTCAATTTATGCGGATATTTCCGCACATTTGAGAGTTGGACCGACGATACTTCACCACAATGGAGTTACGACAAGCCGATTATGATCGCTGGAGGGTTTGGTAATATACGCCGTAGGGATATTGCGTGGGGCGACGCGACGGATGATATGGTCATCATAGTGTTAGGAGGACCTGCCAACCGTATCGGTATTGGCGGTGGTAGCGCTTCATCGTCGACGATTGGCGGCGACAATGCACAATTAGATTTTTCTTCGGTGCAACGACAAAATCCCCAGATGCAACGGCGGTGCCAAGAAGTCATTGATACCTGTTGGCAAAAAACAAACCGCAACCCCATTATTCGTCTCCACGATGTCGGTGCTGGCGGGCTATCTAATGCGGTGACTGAATTGTTACATGATTTAGAATGCGGAGGAAAAGTGTACTTAGCCCGCTTACCGACCGATGATCCGAGTTTATCGCCAATGGAAATGTGGTGTAACGAGGCGCAAGAACGCTATGTGGTTGCGATTTCTCATGCACACTTAACCGAATGGCAGAGTATTTGTCAGCGCGAATCGTGCCCGTGGGCGCAGATAGGGCACACGATTATTCAGCAACAATTGACGGTCTACGATGAAAATAATAATACGGTCATTGATTTTCCTTTGGCGGCTTTATTTGAACAGCAACCGAAAATAGATATTCCCTGCACCCGCCTTATTCCCCCACCTCTTGAACCGCTCTCGCTTTCTCATATCGATGTGTCCCGTGCGGCAAAAAAGGTGTTGCAAGTCCCCGCAGTCGCCGCAAAACATTTTCTGGTGCATATTGGCGATCGCACGGTGGGAGGAATGAGCTATCGCGATCAATGCGTCGGTCCTTGGCAAATTCCAGTTGCTGATGCCGCCTCTACCGCGAGTGACTATGTTGCCCACCATGGGGAAGCCATGGCAATGGGCGAACGCACTCCGATAGGCGCAAGTCACGCACCGAGTGCGGCGCGCATGGCAATCGGCGAAGCCATTACCAATATTGCTTGTATGCGGATTCGACAGATGCAGGATATCAAACTATCAGCAAATTGGATGGTTGCGGTCGATGCCCCCCATCAAAGTGATGCGCTGTATGAAAGTGTGCGTACAGTGGCGACAGAATTGTGTCCGCAGTTGGGGGTATGTATCCCCGTCGGTAAAGACTCGTTATCGATGGCGACCCAATGGCAACAAGACGATCAACATTATGACACCAAGGCGCCTTTGTCGTTAATTGTATCGGCATTCGCACCCACACATGATTTGCGCGGAGGCTTAACTCCACAACTCAGTGCCGATGGGGGTCATATTTTTTTTATTGATTTAGCACAAGGCAAACAACGCATGGGACGATCAGCCCTTGCGCAAGCGCATACAATTAATGATGGCGCAGTACCAGACCTTGAAAATGCCGCACTGCTGGTCCGTTTTTTTGCCGCCATACAGGATGCTGCAAAACAAGGCGGGATCTTAGCTTATCATGACCGTTCGGATGGCGGAATCTTTGCTTGTATCTGTGAGATGTGTTTTGCTGCTCGCCTTGGAGTTGATATTGATATAGCGGCTTTAGGGGACAATGATCTGAGCATTTTATTTAATGAAGAATTGGGAGCAGTGGTTCAGGCAACGAGCAGGGGAGAGGAGGCTCTCATCCAATGTTTTTCACGCTATGCGGTTCCCTTGCAATTTATTGGGCGGTGCAACGGAGATGATGAAATCCGCTTTCACCGCAATCAATCTCCAGTATTGACCGCACCCCGCCGCGATTATCACAGATGGTGGCAAGAACTCAGCTATCAGATGCAAAAATTACGCGATAATCCAGATTGTGCCCGCGAGGAATGGGATGGCGTTCCCCACAAAGATACTCTGGGAATATTTGCCGATCTCTCTTTTGACTATGTAGATTATGCGCCACCGCTGATTAAAAAGGTTGCGCCGCGAGTGGCTATTTTACGTGAACAAGGGGTCAATGGGCAATACGAAATGGCGGCAGCTTTTACGCGCGCGGGCTTTACTTGTATTGATGTGCACACCAACGACATTATCAATGGAGAATGTGATTTGGCTGAATATCAAGGGTTGGCAATTTGTGGTGGCTTTTCATTTGGTGATGTATTAGGAGCAGGGAAGGGATGGGCAGAAGTTATCCAACGCAATCCCCGTTGTATAGAGGCGTTGGAACGTTTCTTTGTGCGACCAACAACTTTTACTTTGGGGGTATGTAATGGTTGTCATGTTCTATCGTATCTGCGTGATTGGATAGAGGGAGCCACCCATTGGCCGACTTTTACCTATAACCGTTCCCGTCAGTTTGAATCTCGTTTATCAATGGTTGAAATTCTGCCTTCGTCATCTATTTTTTTCATGGATATGGTTGGTTCAAAAATGCCCATTGCCGTTGCGCACGGTGAAGGATATGCCGAATGGGCATCGCAACAGAATCCTAACCAATCTCATGCGGTATTACGCTTTATTGATGGATATGGGCAACCCACCCAACAATACCCAGCAAACCCGAATGGTTCAGCAGGCGGATTAACAGGTTTTTGTAGTGCGGATGGACGCGTGACCATTATGATGCCTCACCCAGAGAGAGTTTTCCGCACCATGCAGTATTCGTGGCACCCTCCACACTGGGGAGAAGATGCTCCGTGGATGCACATGTTTGGTAACGCCCGGCGATGGGTTGGGTAGAGGTGATGATGGAAAAAACTGAGGCGAAAGTATCGTGACGGTGAGACGGATAAGCGGGCAGGGATTTATGAAGAAAATGGAAAAATGTATATAATAGATAGTATTATTAGAATACTATTAATATATTTGTGGCTACAACAACCTCATCACAAAAAAGAAGCACAAAGCCTGTGCGTCCGACAAAATCAGCTGTAAGTAGAACAGCTGAAAAAAAAACTTCGCAAGGTAAAGTAGATAACAAAAAAGTTCAGAAAGCGGCAAATTCCGCTCAGCCCAGCGTTGCGAAAAAGACAAAAAAGAGTCCGTCCCCTCGCCCGCGTAAAACAAAAACAAGCAAAAAAGTCAATACTTCACAACAGTTTGCCCATAAATCTTCATTAGATTTATTAGATACTTTCACTCATTTTACTCCGTATGAGAGTAAGAAACCTGAGTCCTATATGAATGCGCGGCAACGAACTCATTTTCGCCGCATTTTAGAAAAATGGAAACAAGCACTTCTTAAAAAAAATGAATATACAGCGCAATACATTCAAATGGAAGAAACTGGGCTTGCCGATATGGCGGATAAAGCAACACGTGAAGAGGCATTTAGTTTTGGTGCTGGCACGCGTCACCGCGAGCAAAAATTGATGAATCGTATTGATGAAGCACTGAAAGAGATTAATAACCGCCAATACGGCTATTGTAAAAATTGCGGAGACGATATTGGCTTACAGCGTTTAGAAGTTCGCCCTATTGCTCATTTTTGTTTTGATTGTAAGACATTAGTTGAAGTGAAAGAGCGACAAGAATCTGGAGAATAAATCAATGCCTGAAAACGCATTAGTCACAAATAAATTTTCTAAATACGATATTAATAACCTTACCGATATATTGGTCGGCGATTGCCCAGCGATGAATACTATTCGCTTAATGGCACAAGAAGTCGCACAGAAAAATTACCCTGTTTTAATTTGCGGTGAAACGGGCAGTGGAAAATCCCTACTAGCACGTATTATTCACCAACAGAGCCAACGACCCGGCAAGTTGTGTGTCATTGACCCCTCGGTCATGGATCATTTTGCGCTCGATATGGTTGATACGCAAGAGGGCACGCTGGTTATTGATAATATTGATGAATGTGCGACTAAAATACAAAAAGAAATTGTTTATTGCATAGACCAAGTGCAACAGATGAATTTGGTTCGGCTTATCTTTACAGCGAACTGCCCTGTAGATTTTCTTTCTTCAAGCACTGTATTTCGCCGCGATCTTTATTATCGCATTAGCAGTATTGTTTTAGACATTCCCAAATTGGCGGTGAGAGGTAAAAATGATATTCTTGCATTGGTGCAAAAAGTATTAGAAGAAGAAAATAATCATCAACCTGCCTTGCGTTTAAGTCGCGATGCGACCCAAATGCTCTGCCAATACAGTTGGCCAGGAAATGTGCGGGAATTAATTAATGTGATGCGCAATTGTATATTATTGACGACGAAGCAGGTGATTGATGCTTCACTCTTATCGCATTACACGGGGTTCAGTGGGGAGCCGACAAGCACCGAACGGACAATAGATAAAATGGCAGGACAAACGAGTGATGACGAACCTTTATCATTAGAGGAGTACTTCCAAAAATTTATTTTGGAACATCAAGATTCAATGAATGAAGCCGATCTTGCTAAAAAATTAGGGATTAGCCGCAAATGTTTATGGGATCGCCGCCAACGGTTTAATATCTCGCGTAAGAAAAATCGCGCAACAAAAAGTTGATTTGTGGCAACTATTGTCTAACAAAACACATCATGCACATTTGTGCACTCCCCCTATAGCGCACATACTCCATTATCAATTGATCAGCGGACATCAATGACTATATCGTATATAGGATTAGGAAGCAATTTAGATTCTCCACAGCGGCAATTAAAATGCGCCTTACAGGCATTAGAACACAATCAATGGATAGATGTATGCTCCATATCGGCATACTATCGTAGCCGCGCCATAGGTCCCGGCACGCAACCCGATTATTGTAACGCTGTTGTTGCTATCTGCTCTTCACTGACGCCTTTTGACCTCTTATGCCAACTCCAACGTATTGAAGATGCACAAGGGAGAACGCGCTATCAACGCTGGGGAGCGCGGACACTTGATTTAGATATACTCTTTTATGGGGATCAGCGTATTGATACGCCAAGGCTCACCATTCCGCATCCGCGTTTGAGTGAGCGCAATTTTGTTTTATATCCCTTAGCGGATATTGCCCCAAATTTAATTTTGCCCAATGGGTTATCGGTGGGGGCATATCTGAGGCAGACGCTAATTGATGACATCCCAATCAAAATAAATGGTGCGCTCAGATAACATTCAATCTGAAAACCTGCCACGATATATTATCGTAGAAGGGCCGATCGGTAGTGGCAAAACTACTCTAGCAAAGCGCTTGGCGGCAACTTTATCGTACCAACTCCTCTTAGAAGAATGGCAGAAGAACCCATTTTTGCATGATTTTTATCGTAAAAATGCCCGCGCGGCATTAGCGACGGAGTTATTTTTTCTTTTTCAGCGTGCGCGACAGGCAGAAGAGTTTCAAAACGCCCGACAAAATCATTTGTTTACCGATGCATGGGTTGCCGACTTTATGTGGCAGAAGAGTGAAATATTTACTGAAATCAACCTCAATTTAGATGAGAATGAAATTTATCGGCGGATTAATGAACTGGTGCAATACACCATACCTCCCGCTGACCTCGTCATTTATGTGCATGCTTCGGTGGATATTTTGTTACAACGCATCTATAACCGTGCCGAGGAGCAGACAAAACATATTAAACGTGCCTATTTGGAGAAAATTACGGCTGCGTATAGTCGCTTTTTTCGCAGCTACGATGAATCTCCCGTGTTAATTATCAACACCAGCAATGTGAATTTTGCTGTTGACAATGAAACCTATGGACAACTCATTACCCAACTGAGCAATATGCGCCATCCCCGCCATCATTTTGATCCTTCTATGCTGTAATCTATGATTGTCCACTCCAATCATCATTCTTTGCATCAAGCATTGACCGCACATCGGAAGGACAATTTATTGGTTGGTTTCATCCCGACGATGGGACACCTCCACGCCGGACATATTGCTTTAGTGCGCCATGCTCAGCGCAGCGATACGGTGCGAGTGGTGAGCATTTTTGTTAATCCATTACAGTTCGGTCAAAATGAAGATTACGCGCGTTATCCCCGTACAATCGAAACGGACTGTGCATTATTGACTCAAGAAGGAGTCGAGCATTTGTATGCGCCCTCAACAAATGATCTGTATCCCAATATTCATCATCATACGCGCATTAACATACCGCATATCGGTGCTATTTTATGTGGGCGGTCGCGCCCCAACCACTTTGTGGGCGTTGCAACTATCATCGTTAAGTTATTGAATATCGTGCGTCCAGAGACGGTTTTTTTGGGTAAAAAAGATTATCAACAATTCATTCTCATTACGCAACTCGTAATTGATTTGTGTATGGATGTTAAAGTGGTCGGAGTGGAGACGGTGCGTGAGAGCGATGGTTTAGCACTCAGCTCACGCAATGCCTATTTGAGCCCATCGGCACGCCGTATTGCACCAGTTATTTATCGCACTCTCGTAGATACACAAAAGCAACTAAAAGCAGGTGAGCGCAATTTTACCCTTTTGTGTGCGCAGGGAACAAAACAGTTACAAAATGCGGATATGACTGTGGATTATTACGAAATAAGAAATACTAACGACCTGAGTGAAGCAAACAGTCAGAGTACCGAAGTCATTATTCTCGTTGCGGTGGTTTTAGCACAAACGCGGTTAATTGATAATATGATTTACCGCCTCACATAAAAGGCAGTTGTTCTCTTACGAAGTGGGGTACAAAGGAGGCAATAATTGTTGCCCAGCCGCCTCCGCTGGGGCATCTTTTTTGCGCCGCAATTGTTTGAGATGTGCCAACCACTTTTGTCGCATTTCTGGGGTGATAGTCGGTGGAGCGGTAGCATCCTTAAATAAGGCTTGATTGTAATTATTTAAGATCGTTTCAATATATTCAGAGAGGGCAGAGTTGATCGGTTTGTTTTTCTCGGCTGCCTTGACCCACGCTAAAATTGCCTGTCGCTGTTCATATAAAGTGCCATTCTGCCAATGGTGCTGTAGTTGTTGCCACATTTTTTGTTCATTGCTTCTTGTGGTGATAGACACTTTATTTTGTGGTTTGGGGAATGGTTTTTGCCGCCACCACAGGAGCATGGTCGCTACCCAAAAGAGCAATAGTGCCCCCGTAGCACCCATCCAAGGCCAAGGTAGTGAGTAGAGCGGTGGTTCTACAAATAAATGGTCTGCAGTCGTATCAGATAGTGGATTTGGATGACTCTGTGTAGCAATTGCGCGGATCTCGCGGGCGGGAATAATGACAATTTCTTGTTGATCGGTCTGTGTATTCCACCACGGCAAACGAATTTCAGGCAATAAAACGGGATTTGTGGTCAATGGAATGAGCGCAATTTTTTCAATGCGCTGCCCAATAACATGCTCTTGAGCAATTTGAGTCTGTAGAACTGGTTTATCGGGGTATATTTTTAATTGTGCTACCGCGTTCATTGTTATAGCGGGTATTTGCACACCCGGCTGGGCGGTTACACTTATCTCAATAATGCGCGTGATCGAGTCACCTATTTTTAATTGCGTTGGATCGCTACTCCATTTTTCATTGACCTGAACGCGCTGTGCGGGAAGCCAGTGTGAACCCTTAAAAGAGGGGGGATGTGGTAAAACCTTAATGGTGAGTGGCTTGCTCTTGATCTGCACGGGTTTGCCCGGACGGCTGATAAACCAGCCAGACAACTGTTGGTGGGGTAATGGTAAAGTTGCTGAAAAGTGTTGGGGGGGAATGCGTAATTCTCCACTACTTTGCGGAAAAATAGCATAACGTCGTTCAAAAAAAATGATATTGATGCCTTGAATAATACGGTTGTATTGTTCTTCTCCTATTTTGGTGACCGAGGCGTTGTCTAATTTCAATTCCCGAAGACGTGCATTTTGCAATCCGCTTTCAGATGTCATTAATTGAACGGTCAATAATAATTGTGCGCGCACATAGACATTTTGTTGTTGTGGAATGAGCGTAACTTTCAATATGCGTTGCTGTTGTGTCGCCCCAGCTTGCACATGAATGGTAATGGGATTGCTGAGTTGTTGCGCGACCTTAATCGGCGGAATGAGTAATTGTCCCATACGTTTGGGGGTGAGCTGGATGTGCCACTCGGTTAAAGATTGCCCTTGCCCATTATGCCAGCTATGGCGAGCATTCTGACTGCTACCGAGAAGGTGAAAATCGCTTTTTAATGCGGCAAGATCGGGAGGGGAAACATTAGTTTGATCAATGCGTAAACGTAAATTGATGATGTCATCTAAATCAACTTGATTGCGGTCAACCGTGGCGGTAAGGCGTGCGGCAAAACATACCTCCGGCAGGAGTAATAAAAATATGCAGAAAATATTAAGATTTATCTTGTTCACGATGGTATTGATAGAGGAATTTACGTTTGAGTAATTCCCCCGGATTATCAGGGATGCGCAGTAACCATTGTTCTAACGCTTGGCTTTTCTCTGCATTGAGTTGAGTGGATAATGGATCGACTGTACTATCAGTATTGCTGTCCTGTGGCTCATTCTGAGCCGACTGTTGCTTGTCGTCACCTTGCTGTGGTTCATTTTGAGCCGACTGTTGCTTGTCGTCACCTTGCTGTGGTTCATTTTGAGCCGACTGTTGCTTGTCGTCGCCTTGCTGTGGCTCATTCTGAGCCGACTGTTGCTTGTCGTCGCCTTGCTGTGGCTCATTTTGAGCCGACTGTTCGTCTTGGTTTAGCAAAGATTGTAATAAATTTTTATTAAAAATAGCGTCTTCCATATCCTTCTGCAAGGCAAGTGCGCGGTCGTAAGCGGCAATAGCGTCTTCATATTTCCCAAGATGGGCTAAGGCATTGCCGTAATTGTAATGGGCTTCGGGGCTTGTCCCATCACTAAAATAAGTTGCGGCGGCGGCGTAATCTTGGGTGCGATACTCTTTAATGCCGCGCTCAACCTGCGCAACGGCTTGTTGTTGTTCATTCAAGAATAAATTATCCCACTCTGGGTTCTTATTTGTTGCCCATGTCTTTTCTATCATCAAAAAAGGTAACAGGAATAGGCACAACAATAAGCGACTTTGGCGAAATCCCATTCCAATCAATGGAATGAGCGGTAAAATAAGCCAAAATCCACCTTCTTGCCATAATTCTAAAGTCCGATCCTGCTCACGCTGATGATTGCCCAATAAAGATTTTTGTAAGGAGGGTAGTAGTTTTAGTAAATCTGAATCATCTAATTCAATATCGGCGTAATGTCCGTTATTGCTTATCGCTAGTTGAGAAAGAGATGAGCGATCTAAGCGGGCAATTTTAATTGCCCCAGAAGCATCTTTAACAAATCCCCCATTAGGATCTTTCACTGGTGCACCTTCTTCAGTGCCGATACCGATTACCGAGAGACGCGCTCCGCGCTCCCTGAGCATGGTGCTGACCGGTTCTATTGCCGCAGGTGGAATGCTATCACTTAAGAGCAATACACTACTATTGTGTGCTGGAATTGCTGCATTGTCCAACAAGAGTACTGTTTTTTCTATTGCGGCAACGAGGTCGTTTCCGCGGGTGGGCATGAGGGATGGTTGTAATACATCTAACATGGAGAGGATAGTTGCTGTATCGTCACTTAATGGCGTTACCGTATGTGCGCTGCCCGCATAAACGACCATAGCAGTGAGTCCTTCTTGCCGTAAGGCAAGTAAATCTCTAATTTTATGCTTAGCGCGCACTAAACGCGATGGACGTATGTCGTCAGCATAAGCCGATATCCCTAAATGAAAGACGACGACCAGAGCATCTTCTTTCATGTAGAGGGGTTGAGGAATTTTTTGCCAAGCGGGTCCCGCTAAGGCAATTATGGCAATGCTCCAGGCACAAGGTAATAAAGCGCTCGTCCATTTACTTGTCGTTTTATGCTGCTTAAGACGCAGCACGGCTAACAAAGTGTTATCCACCCACCGTTGCCATTGCTTATCGCTCCGCTGCCACTTGTATAGCCCCCAGTAGAGGATCAGTACGGGCACAAGAGCATATAGCCAATACGGGCGAATAAAATGTAGTTGGTCAATGAAATCGGGCACGATGAGGAATAGGGAAATGCGTTATAGCAAAAATGATACTAATTAAAAAAGCGAGAGTCAATGGCCATACATAAAGCTGCCGCACGGGGCGAAAAATTTCTTCTTCTTGTGCAATAGCTTCTAACTGATCCAAGAAAGTGTAGATGCTGGATAATTCGTTTTTATCACGCGCCCTAAAATAACGTCCGCCAGTCAAACGGGCAATTTCTTTCAACGTATCCTCATCTAAATCAGCGGACGGATTCACTTGCCGATTAAAAAACATCCCCGGCAATACCATTGTTTCAGCACCAATGCCGATGGTATATATTTTTATCTGTTGTTCAGCCGCCAATTGCGCTGCTTTTAATGGCGATAATTCACTTGACGTATCCTGCCCATCGGTGAGCACAATTAATACCCGGCTATCCGCTGGTCGGTCGCGCAACCTTTTGATTGCTAAACCTATCGCATCGCCAATGGCTGTTTTTTCGCCTGCTAAACCAATTTCTGCTTCTTGGAGTAAAGTGTTTAAGGTCGTTAAATCAAAACTTAACGGCATTTGCATATAGGGGCGGCTTCCAAAGAGAATGAGGCCGAGGCGATCGCCTTGTCGGCGGAGGGCAAAATCGCCCACCACATCTTTAGCCACCGCTAACCGACTGTTGACACTCCCGTATTGCTGCATATCTTGGGTTTGCATACTGCCAGAAATATCTACTGCCAACAACATTTCACGCCCTGTGGTCGGTAATTGTATTGCGTCGCCTAGCCATTGCGGGCGTGCCGAGGCGACAATGACGCATATCCATATTGCCCACCACCATAAGCGATAATCGTGCGCTGTATTACGACTGACCAAGGATGGTGTGAGTTCCCCTAATGTTTGAAAGAAAGGGACTTGGAGGACATCATGCTGTGTCGTACGTGGACGCACCCATTTATAAATAAGTAGTGGGAGCGGGAGCATAAAGAGCATCCAGTACCATTCGAGACGAAAGCTTTCTGGTAGTAAACTCATTGGAGTCCGTATTATTGCTTCATTAGGTGGGTGTGATAAAATACCCGTGCTTTATTATAACCAAATATTAGAAAAAATGCACGCTCACCGCCCCATCCAGAAAGTCGTACTCGCTTATTCTGGCGGACTCGATACCTCAGCAATTGTCAAGTGGTTACAGATAGAATACGGGTGTGCGGTGGTGACTTTTACTGCCGATATTGGACAGGGTAAAGAAGTTAAAGTGGCACGCGCTAAAGCACAGGCTTTAGGGGTGGAAGAGATCTATATTGAAGATTGTCGCGAACAGTTTGTACGCGATTTTGTCTTCCCTTTATTTCGTTGTAATCCCTGTTACGAGGGAGAATATCTGCTCGGCACTTCCATAGCCCGCCCTTTAATTGCCCAGCGCATGGTCGAAATTGCGCATCAAACGGGCGCGGATGCGATTGCGCATGGCGCAACGGGTAAAGGGAATGATCAATTGCGTTTTGAACTCAATGCCTATGCTCTATCACCTTCTATCCAAGTGATCGCGCCGTGGAGAGAATGGAATTATCGCTCGCGTAGCGATCTGCTTGATTTTTGCCGCCAAAATAATATTCCTGTTGAAGGCGGTGACGATCATCGTCCACCTTATTCTATGGATGCCAATATGTTACATATTTCCTACGAAGGAGGACCTTTGGAAGACCCAGCATGGGAACCGGATGAAGCATTGTGGCAATGGACGACATCTCCCCAGAAAGCGCCCAATAAACCCGAATATATAGAACTCACCTACCGCCACGGCGATATTACGGCAATAAACGGGCAGGAAAAGACCCCCGCACAGCTATTACATGAACTCAATCATATTGCTGCCGTACATGGAGTTGGACGATTGGACATAGTGGAAAATCGCGGCGTAGGATTGAAATCGCGCGGATGTTATGAGACCCCAGGGGGCACGGTCATGCTCCGCGCACACCGTGCAATTGAATCTATTACATTAGATCGTGAAGTCGCACACTTAAAAGACGAATGGATGCCACGGTATGCCACACTGGTTTATAACGGTTATTGGTTTGCGCCAGAACGCAAAATGTTACAGTGTGCTATCGATTATTCTCAACAGTACGTTAACGGTAAGGTCAAGTTGAAATTGTATCGCGGGAATGTCAGTGTTGTGGGGCGCAGTTCGGAAAATAGCTTATACGACCCGCAACAGGTCAGTTTTGAAGATGATGCTGGCAGCTATACGCAATCCGACGCTGCCGGTTTTATTGCTTTGAATGCATTGCGCTTAAAAAAATGGGCGACTCGGCAAGCGCATGATAAAGAGCACACTTAATGCTATGGTGCTGTTAGATCTTCTTTTTACCGCCTGTGCGTTGATAGCCGCCTAAACAGGGCTCGACTAATCCCTCCACTTCCAGTTGCACGATGATATTGGCAGTTTCGGCGGCAGATAATTGACTGCGCTGAATAATTGTATCCATAGCCGTCGGTTCAAAACCGATCAATTGTAATAGGGGGTGGATATCGTCATCTGCTGGCTCTGGGGAGTGTGTGATATGACGACAATGCGTAGGAATTTCTTCCAAGATATCATTGATGTTTTCTACCAATTTTGCCCCATCGCGGAGCAGTTGATGACAGCCGCGACTTAATGGACTATGAATAGAACCCGGTACAGCAAATACCTCGCGCCCTTGCTCCATTGCCATACGTGCGGTCACCAATGATCCACTTTTGCACTGCGCTTCTACGACCAATACCCCGTAACTTAAACCGCTGATTAAACGGTTACGGCGGGGAAAATGATGGGGTAAAGGCAATGTGTCCGGTAAAAATTCTGAAATCAGCAACCCGTGCGTGCGAATACTATCACTTAATTTTTCGTTTTGCCGCGGGTATTGAATGTTGAGACCATTTCCTAATACGGCAATAGTCTTCCCGTTATGTGCCAATGCGCCTTGGTGGGCAGCTGCATCTATGCCCAGCGCTAACCCACTGGTGATGACAAAACCTAATGCAGCGAGCTGTTGAGCAAATTGATAAGCGGTGTTGCACCCTGTGCGACTGGCTTTCCGCGCACCAACAATTGCGATTTGTGGTTGATTCAATAATTGGATATCGCCGCAATAGTAGAGGGTGGGAGGGGGATCGGCTATTTCGCGCAATAGTTGGGGAAAATCGCGGTGCGTCTGCACAATACTGTCCATAGTAATTTTCCTATTGAAGTGTCCGTAATCAATACATTATAGCAAACTATTCGAATAAAACGCACCACAAGGGTGCGTGCGGAGAGTTTTTTTGGGGAACTATATACAAGGAGGTGGAGAAATTTTATCTTGACATTATTCTATTTTATGCAAGGATAGTGGTACAATGTTGCCCGATGTTGATCACTCACTTGCTCACATAAGCATTGCTTCATTTCCCTTCTCTTATATTCTCCATTGCTATAGCGATGAGCATCGCGTGCTTTTTAACCTATCGGCAAGCACATAATCTTAAAATTCGCCACATTACCGATGGTAAATGTGATTCACTCCCTGTCTACCATACTGCTTACATTGCTTTTTGGTGTGTGATCCCTGCTGGAATCACCCTCATATTATGGGAAATTGGGCATAGTTTCTTCTTGGAAAAAGGTTTGTTAGCTGCTGTTTCTGATAATTGGCAGGAATGGAGTGCGGTTGATCGCCAACTGACTTTGACCATTATTCGCAATATCGCCGCTGGGGTATTAGAAAATAACGATCCGACCTATACCGCCGCCCTCAATTATCTACACGATTTTGAATGGTATTCGCGATTGTGGCGATTTGGTTTTGTCTTTTGTTGTGTGTTTGCCGGTCTCAGTTGGGGGTGGTGTCATATCCGCGCCGAATTAAAGGCACAGCAATTTATTGAACGCATTATGCAGTTTTTTTTACTTTTGTGCGCCGTTTGTGCTGTTTTTATTACCGTTGCCATCATATTTTCACTCCTCTTTGAAGCACTGCGCTTTTTTAATCGTGTTCCATTGAGTGATTTTTTATTTGGCATCAATTGGAGCCCGCAGGGCACTATAGAGATCAGTGACAATGAAGAATTAACCGGCTCTTTTGGCGTCATTCCTCTGTTTGTGGGAACTTTATTGATTTCCACTATTGCCATTGGATTTGCTGCACCGTTAGGGTTAATGTCGGCAATTTATTTATCCGAGTATGCCAGCAAAAAAATCCGCTCTATCATCAAGCCAGTGATAGAAATTTTGGCAGGTATTCCCACTATTGTGTACGGCGTCTTTGCCGCTCTGACTGTTGCCCCGCTGATCGGCGATTTAGGGCGTTATTTTGATCTCCCTACCGCTTCTGAAAATGCCTTAGCCACGGGGTTGGTTATGGGAGTCATGATTATACCGTTTATTTCATCTTTGGCAGATGACGTCATTAGTTCTGTACCGGATCGCTTGCGTGAAGGTTCTCTGGCGGTCGGCGCAACCCGCTCTGAAACAATTATTCAAGTGGTTTTACCCGCAGCACTCCCCGGTATTATTAGTGGGCTTTTACTCGCCATATCTCGCGCTATAGGTGAAACGATGATCGTTGTGATGGCGGCGGGTTTAATCGCTAATTTAACAATAAATCCTTTGCAGGCGGTGACCACTATGACTGTGCAGATTGTAACTTTGTTAGTCGGCGACCAAGAATTTGATAGTGCCAAAACTTTAGCGGCGTTTGCCTTGGGCTTATTTTTATTTACCATCACTTTGTGCCTCAATATTATTGCCCTGTATGTGGTCAAAACTTATCGGGAACGCTATGAATAAAGATAGAGAAGAGTTCGCTTTACGCCGTTTGACTAAACGTCATCGCAAAGAAAAACGTTTTCATTTTTATGGATTATGTGCAATATTTTTTGTTTTATTCTGTGTCATAGGTTTATTTGCGATCATTATTTATCGTGGGAGTGGCGCATTTGTGGTGACGACGGTTACTTTTGACATTCATTTTGATCGGCACGTCCTCAACATAAATGCCCCCGTAGCCACCTCCGAAGCATTACACAATGCAAATTACCTTGCCCTTATTAAACAGACGTTGTCGCGCCATTTTCCACAAGTCACTAGTCGGCGCGAAAAAAAGCAGCTTTACCAGCTGATAAGCCATCAGGCTGAATTTACATTACGCCACTTGCTGATCGCTCAACCCGAGCTCTTGGGAACGTCGCAGTCTGTTTCGCTTTTAGCGAGTGACCGATTGCACCAATTTGCAAGTGGTAATTCTATTTATTGGAGTGCGCAACAAAAAGAATGGATGACGCAGTTGCAGCAGGAAAATCGTTTACAACAGCAATTCAATTGGCGGTTTTTTACTGCGGGTGATTCTCGTTTCCCTGAGGCGGCAGGTATTCTCAGTGCCTTGACGGGTTCTTTAATCGCCTTGGCTATTACTTTCTTACTCTCTTTTCCCATCGGAATAGGGGCGGCAATTTATTTAGAAGAATTTGCCCCCCGTCGGCGATGGGTGCAGTGGATAGAAGTGAATATTAATAACTTAGCGGCAGTGCCCTCAATCATTTTTGGTTTATTGGGATTGGCTGTTTTAATTAATCTTTTTGGATTACCGCGTTCCGCTCCTGTTGTAGGAGGGATGGTATTGAGTATGTTGACTTTGCCGACGATTATTATTGCAAGTCGATCGGCATTGTCTGCGGTCCCATTATCTATTCGCGAAGCGGCAATTGCCATGGGCGTGTCTAAAATGCAAATGGTGATGCATCATGTTGTACCGATCGCTATACCCGGAATGCTGACTGGGAGCATTATCGGTATGGCAGGTGCTCTCGGGGAAAGTGCGCCTTTGCTTCTGATCGGTATGGTTGCTTTTGTTGCCGATCCGCCAATGAGCATATATGAACCGGCAACTGCATTGCCAGTGCAGGTTTATTTATGGGCAGACAGTCCCGAGCGCGGATTCGTTGAGCGAACATGGGGTGCAATTATAGTGTTGCTTATTTTTTTGATCAGCATGAATGCCATATCCACTTTTTTGCGCCAACGCCTAGAAAGAAATAAATGACGGCGGCAATGTAAATGCAGTAAAATGGGCTAAAAGTTTCTTTATCAAATATGGTTATCTTAGAATATGAAAGCATCTGATCTCTTTATTCGTTGTTTAGAAAAAGAAGGCGTAGAGTATATTTTTGCCGTTCCCGGAGAAGAAAATTTGGATATGCTGGAATCCATCCGCACCTCTACCATCAAACTCATTTTAACCCGCCATGAACAAGGAGCTGGCTTTATGGCGGCAACTTATGGTCGTTTAACCGGTAAAGTCGGTGTGTGTATGGCGACTTTAGGACCGGGGGCAACTAATTTTGTAACAGCGGCAGCGTATGCGCAGTTAGGTGGGATGCCGATGTTAATGATTACTGGGCAAAAACCGATTAAATCCAGCAAGCAAGGACAATTCCAAATTGTAGATGTTATTGGTATGATGGATCCGCTGACCAAATTCACCCACCAAATTGTGAGTGGCGATAATATCCCCTCTAAAGTGCGCGAGGCGGTGCGTTTGGGTGAAGAGGAACGCCCTGGAGCGACGCACATAGAACTACCGGAAGACATTGCTTGTGAAGAAACCGACGCTGCACCCATCACTGCTAGCACTGTGCGGCGGTCGGTTGCTGAAAAAAAATCTATTTCCTACGCCATAGAAAAAATTTCTCACGCCACGAGCCCGCTTTTATTAATTGGAGCAGGGGCTAACCGTAAATTGACATCTTCTATGCTCCTCCAGTTTGTCGATAAATACGGCGTGCCTTTTATCACCACACAAATGGGGAAAGGAGTGATTGATGAAAGGCACCCTTTATTTATCGGTAATGCAGCTTTATCTGCGGGTGATTTTATCCATCAGGCAATCGCCAAAGCGGATTTAATTATCAATGCGGGGCACGATGTCGTAGAAAAACCACCATTTTTTATGCAACCCGATGGATTTGAAGTGATCCATATCAATTTCAAAAGTGCTCAAGTGGACCCAGTCTATTTTCCACAAGTGGAAGTAGTCGGGGATATTGCCAATAGCTTCTGGCGCATTATGCAATACTTAGAAGTACAAAAACATTGGGATTTTGCCCCCATGTTGCGTATTAAGTCCCATGTTGATGAGCATCTATTACGAGGAACTGACGATACGCGTTTTCCGATTTATCCGCAATTTTTAGTGAAACAGGTGCGTGAAGTCATGCCCGATGATGGGGTTATCGCTTTAGATAATGGAGTATACAAAATTTGGTTTGCACGTAATTATCGCGCTTACGCTTCTAATACGGTGTTATTAGATAATGCTTTGGCAACTATGGGGGCGGGATTGCCTTCTGGGATGTTGGCAAAATTGATTACCCCCGAACGAAAAGTCATGGTCATATGCGGTGACGGCGGCTTTATGATGAATTCACAAGAAATGGAGACGGCTGTGCGGCTGAAACTGGATATTGTGGTTGTCATTTTACGCGATAATGCTTACGGCATGATCAAGTGGAAG
Organism: Gammaproteobacteria bacterium; assembly: GCA_020027215.1. Lineage (GTDB taxonomy): Bacteria > Pseudomonadota > Gammaproteobacteria > JABABF01 > JAHRAO01 > JAHRAO01. The sequence goes on along the minus strand of JAHRAO010000026.1, from coordinate 21,848 downwards.
CAAGCGAATATGAACTTAAAGAATTGGGGATTAGACTACGGCAACCCCGATTTTATCCGTTATGCGCAAGCATACGGTGCAGAGGGACATAAAATTGAGAAAAGTGAACAATTATTGCCCACTTTGGAAAAATGCCTTCAATCAAAAGGCGTCCATTTGATTGATTGTCCAGTGGATTACTCCGATAATGATCGCATTTTGAATCAAGAAATTCGCGAGCTCAGCAGCAAACTATAATCATTGCATTGATGCAGCATTACGAGCTACAGACGAACGTAAGCGGTGAAACCGGCACCATGACGGTGTATGCACCATTTGACGGTGCACCAATTGCCACTGTAGCCACAGCGACAGCGCAACATATTGAACACGGACTGGCAACCGCTCTCGATTTATATCGCAACAAATCTGGCTGGTTGACCGTTCATCAAAGGGTGACTATTTTGGAGCGGGCAACACAATTAATGGCCGATGAACACGAGTTTTTAGTGACTCAGTCTGCCCAAGAAGGCGGCAAACCGTGGATGGACAGTAAAGTAGAAGTCGACCGCGCTATTGATGGCTTAAAGTTAGCTATTGAAACGATACGGCACGATCACGGAGAAGTTATCCCTATGGGCGGGGATGCCTACTCCGCCAATAGAGTAGCGTTTACCCAAAAAGAACCGATTGGTGTTGTTGTGGCAGTGAGTGCTTTTAATCATCCGTTGAATTTAATCGTTCATCAAGTGGGCGCTGCGGTTGCTGCTGGCTGTCCAGTGATCGTTAAACCGGCACATGATACTCCCTTGTCGTGTATTCATTTTGCACGCATTCTCCATCGCGCTGGATTGCCGCCCGAGTGGTGTCAATGCTTGCCTATAGAAGATGTGGAGCTTGCCGGACGGTTGGTGACTGACGAGCGAGTCGCATTTTTTACTTTTATCGGCAGCGCACAGGTCGGATGGATGCTACGGTCTAAACTGGCACCAGGGACACGCTGTGCTCTAGAACATGGTGGCGTTGCACCCGTATTGGCATATGCCGATGCCTCACTGGATAAATTGATTCCCGCTTTATTAAAAGGGGGGTATTACCATGCAGGGCAAGTATGTGTGTCGGTGCAACGTGTTTTTGCCCATAGCAGTATTGTTGGCGAAATCGGCACCCAACTTGCGGCTTTAGCGCGGCAATTAAAAGTAGGCGATCCAACTTTACGGGATACAGAAGTTGGTCCTTTAATTCGTCCCGAAGAGGTACAGCGCGTCGATCAATGGGTTCGCGAAGCCGTTGCCGCTGGTGCAGAGTGTCTCTGCGGTGGCGAGGCGATCAGCGAATCGTGTTATCAGCCGACTTTGCTATTGAATCCGCCTGTAGATGCACAGGTATCTACGACAGAAATATTCGGACCTGTGGTGTGCCTTTATGCTTATGATGATATGCAACAGGCGATTCAAATAGCAAATGCCTTACCCTTTTCTTTTCAGGCGGCTGTGTTTACACAGGATATGGATAGCGCAATGCATGCTTATCGCCACCTCAATGCTTCAGCAGTGATGGTTAATGAACACACGGCATTTCGGATTGATGGTATGCCGTTTGCTGGGCTCAATCAATCTGGACACGGTGTCGGAGGGATCCCGCACAGCATCCATGAAATGCAAATTGAAAAAATGATGGTTATCAAATCATCATCACTCGCTTAGATTATTCATAAGTCTCTTGCGCACGACTCATGGTGTATGGGGGGCGAATGCATTATAATGTAGAGAATGCCGTCGCCTAATAAAAAAAATCAACCTATTGCCCACAAAAACACCGCGAACGCTAAACCTCAACAGGGAAATGCCCGTGCTACCTTACCGCTTTCCATTGCGATTTCTTCGCGTGCGTTGTTTAATATGGATGAAAGTCACACCATTTTTATCGAACAGGGGCTCTCACAGTACTCCTTGCACCAAATTGAAAATGAAAATGTTCAATTGGAGCGGGGAGGAGGATTTTCTTTTGTCTCTAAACTCTTAAACCTGCAACGATCAATCAAAAAATACGATGACGGCAAACCTTTAGTAGAGGTGGTATTACTTTCACGCAATAATGCGGATAGCGGACTGCGAATTTTTAATTCTATCCAACAGTATGATTTACCAATATTGTGCGGTGCATTTTGTAGTGGTGAGGCACCTTATCGTTATGCTAAAGCTTATGGGTGCCACCTTTTTTTATCTCTCCATTCAGAAGATGTGCAAAACGCACTGAACGCAGGGATGGCAGCGGCAACATTAATGGATTCGTCAGTGCATGGGAGCGATGATCAGTGTGTACGCATTGCATTTGATGGAGATGCGGTGCTTTTTTCCGACCGCGCGGAGGCGATATACCGCAAAAATGGTCTCAATTCATTTAAGAAAAATGAGCAAAAGCATGCCAAAAAAGCATTGGATCCCGGTCCCTTCCGAGGATTCGTCACCGCTTTGCATCAATTACAAAAAATGCTCCCCACTCCTCACATTCGCACAGCTTTGATCACTGCCCGCACTGCTCCGACCCATGAAAGAGTGATTCGCACCTTGCGGGAATGGAAAATTCGCATTGATGAATGTGTTTTTGTCGGCGAGAGAGATAAAACAGAATTTCTGCGCGCATTCGGTGCCGATATTTTTTTTGATGACCGTTCCGATAACTGTGTTTCGGCGAGTGCAGTCACCGCGTCGGGACATGTTCCGTATAAAGAATGATAGCAAAAACTCAATGTCAACTTTACTATAGATGTATTCCCTCCCCGGTCGGTAGGCTCACTTTAGTTGCCGATGACACCGCCATGCGTGAAATTCACTGGGCGAATAGCAATATCTCCATAGCAAAGGATGCGCTGACCGATAATAAGGTGTTGGGTCAGGCAACCGAGCAACTCAATGCATATTTTAATGATCGCTGCAAAAATTTTGAATTACCCTTTGCCCTGCACGGAACCGATTTTCAACAAAAAGTGTGGCGGGCTTTGCTCAATATTCCGTATGGAAAAACAGCGAGTTATGCAGATATTGCCCAAAAAATTGGCGCGCCCGCAGCTGCCCGAGCAGTCGGTAGCGCAGTAGGAAAAAATCCCTTGTCTATAGTGGTGCCCTGCCATAGGGTTATTGCCAAAGATGGTGGGTTGGGAGGATTTGGTGGCGGATTAAAACGCAAACGTTACCTTTTAAGTTTGGAACAAGCACGGTGACAGTAAAAAATACCTTGCTGATTGTGGAATGTGCTTGGACAAACATGCTGTTGGGCATAATATCGGAAAATTGAGTTGCCTGTAGTTTACAATAAGCATTTGTCTATAATGACTTTTTATTTATTGGCGGGCGTTCAGAGAATAAATAGGGGGATTCTCTAACGCTATTCATCTCGGAATAAAACAATATGAATATTACGATCCTTCCCATATTAGTTGGTCTATTTGGTTTATTTGTCGCATTTGGCTTGTATTACCTCATTATGCGTTATACCGATGGCGACGATAAAACTAAATATATTGCCAAGCAAATCCAAATCGGAGCGTCTTCATTTTTACGCCAAGAATACAGGATTTTATTTTTAGTGATGGTGGTGTTAGCAGGGATCGTGTGGTGGGCGTTAGGCGTATACACCGCACTATCTACATTGGTAGGGAGCTGTTGCTCTGCCTTAGCCGGTTGGTTAGGGATGTATGCCGCTACGCGGGCGAATGTGCGTACGGCGGTTGCCGCTCAACAATCGACCGCAACTTCATTGACGATTGCTTTTTATGGTGGCTCGGTGATGGGGCTGTGTGTGGCTGGGCTAGGTCTGATCGGTTTGGGAGGGCTTTTTGCCTATTTTACCCATCACCTCGAGCATATTCACGCCATAGAAGGTTTCGGCATTGGTGCTTCTGTTGTGGCGCTTTTTTCACGCGTGGGAGGCGGTATTTACACTAAAAGTGCCGATATTGCTGCCGATTATGTCGGTAAATTAGAACTCAACATTCCCGAAGATGACCCACGTAATCCAGGAGCCATAGCCGATAATGTTGGCGATAATGTTGGCGATGTGGCGGGGATGGGTTCGGATATTTTTGAATCCTATTGTGGTGCGATGATTGCGACCATTGCTATAGCCGCAACTTTGGTGGGTAATCCGCACCAAATGAATATGTTATTTTTGCCAATTTTATTGTCTATGCTCGGATTAGTGGCGTCCATTGTCATGATGGGGGTTGTGCGCACTTGTTCGCACTATAGCCCTGAAATGGCATTGCGTATCGGTATGGTGGGTGCGCCGATCATTTTTATCGGCGCCAGTTACCTGTTGATTGCCAATTTGTTGATCTTACCTATAGAAATTTGGCTGACTGTTTTGTGTGGAGCCTGTGGCGGAGTGTTGATCGGCTTAACGACCGAATATTACACCAAGAGGGGGCCGGTGGCTAAAATTATTGACGCAAGCAAGTCGGGGGCAGCAACCAATGTGATTAAAGGTTTATCTGTGGGCATGCAATCTACAGTATTCCCGTTGCTTGTTATTGCTGGCGTGATATGGATATCGACTCAATTAATCGGCTTGTACGGTGTCGGTATTGCCGCTGTCGGCTTATTGGCTACAGTGGGTATGACTATGGCGATTGACGCGTATGGCCCTGTAGCGGATAATGCTGGTGGAATTGCCGAGATGAGCGGTATGGGCGATTCGGTACGCAAAATTACCGATTCATTAGACGAATTAGGTAATACCACAGCGGCAATTGGCAAAGGTTTTGCTATAGGTGCGGCGGCTTTAGCAGCATTGGCGATTATTTCTGCCTTTATAGAAATTGTGCGTCATAATAATCCCAATTTCGTATTACAGCTTTCCGATCCGCACGTGCTTGTGGGAGTATTTATTGGCGGCACGATTCCTCTGTTAGTGGCGTCGCTCTGCATGGATGCGGTTGGGAAAGGTGCCGCCCATATGATGGTGGAAATTAAGCGCCAATTTAATGAAATTCCCGGTTTAAAAGAAGGCACTGCGGCACCAGATACCGAAAAATGCGTGTCGATTGCGACCGCTAAGGCATTGCGTTATATGTTAGGGCCGGGTGCCATAGCGGTAATAGTTCCTCCGTTAGTCGGCTTTGGTTTAGGCGCAACTGCCTTAGGGGGAATGCTGATCGGTGCTTTATTGGGTTGTGTGATGATGGCGCTGATGATGGCAAATTCGGGAGGAGCCTGGGATAATGCCAAGAAACAAATAGAAAAACGTGCAGGTGGGAAGGGGTCTTTAGAACATTCTGCAGCGATAGTCGGCGACACCATCGGTGATCCTTTCAAAGATACGGCAGGACCTTCAATGAATATTTTAATTAATGTGATGGCAATCGTTAGTTTGGTGATCGCTCAGATTTTATAACTGTCTTTTGTGGAAACGGCAAGGGTGCGTACCATACAAAAGAACACCCTGTTTTGTGTGTCCACTGAACATCATGCCATAAATCCCCGATAGCGACTAAACGTTGTGCGTCAAAAATTAAGGGGATACGTTCGCGTAACCACGGCGGTACTTTCTTTTCCCATAATAGGTTTTTCAAGCGATGCCGCGAAAAATGAGCGCATGCGTGATTGTGCTGGTGTCTAAATCGTATTGTGCAATTTATTGCCTTTGTTGTTTTCGCTATGAGAGTGCCCGCTCCTGGAATGGCTAAAGAAGAATTTCCCGACCAAGTATACTTGTGCTGTTGGTCGGGTAAAGCGAGAGAAGGCATAAGGTATAGACAATTTTGATAACGGCGTAATTCGCTATTGTTCCATGAGAAAATTGGTTGGCGATCGGCAGGTGTGCCGAGGAACTGCCGATCAATTTCTATCAATTGTGCTGCGCTCAATGGCGGGTAACCTTTTATGGCAAGCCAATAACGCAGTAAATGCGCCCGCCGAACTGCACTCCATTGTGCTAAGCGATCTAAACGAATCCCTTCACCATTGAGCACACTGTGATAATCTTTTTCAGCCATACGCACCTGATTGTTCCGCTGTGCTTGTATCATACCGATGGTGCGTTGCACAACCCGGCGATACGCGGGCCAACGTTTTTCAATTTGCGGGAAAAGGGTGTGGCGTAAAAAGTTGCGCTGGAAGTGAGTATCCTGATTGCTGTGATCTTCAATCCAATTTAACTGCCAACGATGTGCACAAGCGATGATGGTGCTTTTATCGTCGGTGAGGAAAGGGCGTAATAATGTCCCTCCCCCTAATGGGCGTGAAAAAGGCATACCCGACAATCCGTTATCTCCCGCACCGCGGAATAAGCGCAGAAAAAATGTTTCTATTTGGTCATCATTATGATGGGCAAGTAATAGACAATCACCTGCTTTTATATTGTCCTTATAGATTTGATAACGTGCGTGGCGCAGTGCCGCCTCGGTCACTTTACCCGCTAGCATGACTTTTTTTGCTATGAAGGGAATGGATAATTCTTGACAGATATGCTGGCAATGCTTTTGCCACTGATGCGCTTGGGGAGCAATACAGTGATTAATATGTAATGCAATTAATTGCGGGTGATCGCGGTGGGTTAACCAGTGTGCTGTCCAAGCTAAGAGAACACGCGAATCAACTCCACCACTATAGGCAATGATCCAACGCGATGCATTGAGGTAAGGGGTGAGTGCGGTCTGAGCGAGGGGAAAATATTGATCAGACAGGGTTGCCATAAGACATCAGGCGCTGATATCTTTCTTGAAGTAATTGACTTATTTCTATGTTGCGCAAAAGATTAAGGTTCTTGACGAGGTGTTTTTTGATGCGTGAAGCCGTCAAAGGGAGATCGCGATGTGCTCCACCGAGAGGCTCTTCGATGACGTCATCGACTATGCCGAGGCGAATGAGCACATCGGGAGTGACTCCCATCGCTTCGGCAGCGAGCGGTGCTTTCTCGGCAGATTTCCATATGATATTGGCACATCCTTCGGGGGAAATGACAAAATAGGTTGTATATTGCAACATGTATAAACGATCACCGACCCCGATGCCAATAGCACCGCCCGAACTTCCCTCACCAATAACGATGCAGATAATCGGTACCGATAAATTAGACATGCGCGCTAAATTGCACGCAATGGCTTCACTAATTCCTCGTTCCTCTGAATCAATTCCTGGGTAGGCGCCTGGCGTATCAATCAAAGTGATAATGGGAAGATGGAAACGTTCAGCCATTTCCATGATACGGAGTGCCTTACGGTATCCCTCGGGACGCACCATACCAAAATTGCGTTTGATTTTATCGTTGGTATTACGCCCTTTTTCTTGTGCAATCACCGCGACCGCTTGTCGTTCAAGCCATGCGAGTCCACATATTATTGCTGGGTCATCGGCAAAGAGACGATCGCCGTGTAACTCATCAAATTCTTCAAAAATTAGAGGGATGTAATCGACACTGTATGGGCGTTGTGGGTGGCGGGCAATTTTAACAATATCCCACGGTTTGAGTGAAGAGTATATTTTTTTGGTCAACGCATCACTTTTGTTGCGCAAAGTTTCTATTTCTTTATGAATATCTATATCCGCATTATTATGTCCCACCATGCGCAAGCTTTCAATTTTATCTTCTAATTCAGCAATGGGTTGTTCAAAGTCAAGATAGTTAGGATTCATATTAACATTATAATATAATTATTTGTATATAAAAAGAAACTATATCATATATCTCTATCTTAAGGCAAGTGCGGTTGACTCAAATAATGGTGTGTTTGCATTTCGTGTAGACGACTATAAGTGCGTTGGAAATCGTGCTTTAATCGAGTGCCTTGATAGATTTGATCAATCGGGAGAGCAGAGGTCAAAATCAATTTAACGCGACGATCGTAAAATTCATCAATCATCAATATAAATCGCCGTGCGGCATCATTTTTATCGTTGCCTAAAGCGGGGATATTGCCAATGAGAATAGCGTGGTACTCTTTTGCTAATTCAATATAATCGTGCTGACTGCGTTCTCCCTCACAAATAGTGCAGAAATCAAACCAAATAACATCATCGGCGCGATAACGATACGACAACGAACGCCCGAGTATCTCTATTGTTTGATTGGACGACCCTTTTTCTGGTGCCAGTTCATGAAAACTGTGATATAAATTCTCTTCTGCTTTGTCATCTAATGGCGAGTGAAACAATTCTACTTTCTGCAAAGTGCGTAACCGATAATCGGTATCACTATCTAAATGTAATGTATGTGTATGCTGGACGATCCAATCAATGGCGGGTAGAAAACGTTGGCGTTGTAAGCCATCACGGTATAATTGGTTGGGAATAATATTAGAAGTCGCTACCAAGCATATCCTATGTGCCGATAGATTCTCCAACAATCCAGCGAGTAACATAGCGTCACCAATGTCAATCACTACAAATTCGTCTATGCACAGTACTTGTGTATCGGCAGCCAATCGTGCGGTAATAGCAGAGAGGGGATTTTTTTCTCCTTTCAACTGCGTTAATTGTTGGTGAATCATTTGCATTAAACGATGGAAGTGTAATCGTTTTTTGCCCACCGCAAGTGTGTCATAGAACAAGTCCATTAAATGTGTTTTACCGCGCCCAACTCCTCCCCACAAGTATAAACCAGTGACGGGTTGATCTCTGCGCCGCGCAATCAATCGGTGCCACCATGTCCTGTTGCGTTGTATATCATGATAAATGCGTTCAAACTCTAATACCGCACGCTTTTGTGCGCTATCGGGTTGAAGGATACCGGCATTAATATCTTCTTGGTAGCGCCGGCGGGGAGAAGGCATTAATTACCAGCTGCCAATATTGGGTAAATGAGACCAAGGTTCCATTGGCGGTAATGGCGTGCCGCGTTGCAGTAATTCAAACGAAATACCATCTGGAGAACGCACGAAAGCCATATATCCATCCCGCGGTGGGCGATGAATTGTGATGCCATTATCGGCCAGTTTTTGGCACAATTGATAAATATTATCAACCTGCAAGGCGATATGCCCAAAATTATCCCCTGCAGAGTAATTTTTTTGATTCCAATTGTAGGTGAGTTCTAATAAAGGTGTTTTATGTTTTTCTGCGCGGGGTAAATCACTTGGTGCGGCGAGAAAAATAAGGGTAAAATGATTTTGGGCATTCTCTTTGCGCCGCACCTCAACAAAACCTAATAAATCACAAAAGAAATATAATGATTGTTGGATATCGCTTATGCGTAACATTGTATGAAGATAGTGCATATTTACTCCTTTCGATGCTGACTTTTATAGGGTAGCGCACTCTGTCTATGGCGTTTGATCCACTGCTGAATTGTTCGGTGCACATTATGAATATCTATGTCAGGAGATTTTTGGTAAGCTTGTTCGGATAAACAGCGTCCTACGCCACGGGTGAAAGCAAGTGTTCGCCCAGTAGCATCTAAAAACTTAAGCCACTCTCTACCATGTAACGCTGCCACTAAATTGTGTGGGTAGGTAACTAAAGCGGTGCGCCGTAATAATTGATTAGCATTTTGGAGGTAGTGATTGGTGAGATGATGGGTTTGAAAATGGTGATAAATCTCATTTAATTTGCGCAGAGCGAGTAAGCGATAGAGGCGCCGGCGATACAAGATATAAATCGTGACGAGCAATGCGCAGAGCACCAAGGCTGCAACAACATACCAAATGGGTGCTGGCGGCCACCAAGGCGCTGCCGGCATGGCGTGGATATCACGTAAAGACTGTAAAGGGTAGGCAGCGGTGGACATTAAATCTTCCCTTTACGCAACTGCTCTACAACGGGTTGTTCTGTCGTAATCATTTTGACGGATACTGGTAACTGCTGTAGTATTTTTATCGGGGCTTGCATATATTCTTGGTAAGCATTCTGTACTTGTGGTGCGCGCGCATCAATGCATAGTTGTTGTGCTCCATCACTATAGTAATAGATTCCATCGTTGGGGAGCTGCTCTTCAAGAGGGTCGCGCACACAAAAAGCGGTCAGCGAGCAATGCCGGGCAAGTATGCGGATATATTTTTCACATTTTTGATCAAAATCATAGAAATCACTGATGAGAAATACACTACTTCCAGTATGAGCTGTGCGGCGAATTTTTTGCAAATAATCAGCTAAATGTAAACTGTGGGTCCTATTGCGAAGAGTCAATTGATTATTGAACAGGGCGGTATGATGGAGAAAGCGTAGAAGATTCGCTTTACCAGGGCGGGGACGAACAGCATAATAATCTGTATTGCCGAATACAATGCCTCCGATTTGATCGCCATTATTGACCGCCAACCAACTCAGCAAAGATCCAGCTTCGGCAGCGCATACTGACTTAAAGCATCGCTGACTACCAAAAAACATACTTTGGCGTTGATCAATAAATAAGAGAATAGGGCGTTCGCGCTCGGCACGAAATAATTTAGTATGGGGTTGCGATAAGCGCGCGGTCACCCGCCAATCTATTGCCCGTACATCATCGCCGGGCTGATAACAGCGCACTTCTTCAAATTCCATCCCTCGGCTTATAAAGCGACTAGCGTGGTTACCATGCAACCAGCTGGTATGCGTTGGTGTTGTTAGAGATAGTTTTTGAGCTTCTTTGCGTAAACCGATTAAAGCGGGAACTTGAACAGATGCTCCGCGGATCATGCAACGGGAATTTCTTGTATCAAGCGCGTAATGATGCTATCGCTGGTTTCATTTTCTGCTTCCGCTTCAAAACTTAAAATAATTCGGTGGCGGAGCACATCGGGGGCAATAGCCTGCACATCTTCAGGAGTAATGTAATCGCGCCCGCGTAACCATGCACGCACTGCGGCGCAATGGCGGAGTGAAATTGTTCCACGCGGACTCACTCCATAGATAATTGACTGGCTAATATCATGGTATTGCTTTCCACGAGTCGCCATCACTATGTGCACAATATAAGTTTCAATTGCTTCAGCAATATGAACTTGTAATATTTCTTGGCGTGCAGCGAAAATAACTTCTTTACTAATGAGTTGTGGACAAGTATCGGACTGCCCCCTGCGTTCGTTATGCACTAATTGTAGAATAGCGCGTTCAGTATCTGCTTGGGGGTAATCCACTTTAACATGTAGTAAAAAACGATCTAATTGAGCCTCGGGTAAGCGGTAGGTTCCTTCTTGTTCAATAGGGTTTTGCGTGGCCATCACTAAAAACATTTCTGATAGGGGGTACGTTTGCATCCCAACGCTCACTTGCCGTTCCGCCATTGCTTCTAATAATGCCGATTGTACTTTGGCAGGTGCTCGGTTGATCTCATCAACTAAAATAAGATTGTGGAAAATAGGTCCGGGCTGAAATTGAAAAGTCCCATTTTCAGGACGATAAATGTCGGTTCCGGTAATATCGCTCGGCAGTAAATCTGGAGTGAATTGAATGCGGTGAAAATCACTTTCAATTGCCGCTGATAAAGCGCGAATAGCGCGAGTTTTTGCTAACCCAGGGGCGCCTTCAACGAGTATGTGTCCATCAGCGAGCAAGGCAATTATTAAACACTCTACTAAATGTTCTTGTCCAATGACTTGTGTTTGTAAATATTGTTGAAGCTGTTGAATTGTATTACGTGTTTCCATTACTCATCCATCATATGCAATTGGCGGAGGGAGAGAGATTCGAACTCTCGGAACCGATAATCAGTTCGACGGTTTTCAAGACCGTTGCATTCAACCGCTCTGCCATCCCTCCGCAACAGTGTGCGTGTTTATCATAATCTAACGAGGAGATGATTTGGACACAAATGCGGTGCATTGAACTGATCAGCCACATAGAGAAGAGTGCTTACTTTAGTGGATCGGGTGATCGTGATCGGACACCGAATCGGTCTTTTTGTGCACAGCGATCTTTTCAGAGGGCTTTTTTTTAGCTGGTAAATCGTTTAATGAGATAGATTCACGCAAAGGGCGAATGGTTGGTTTTTCTTTACGTGCCGAATCTGTATTGCGTGCATGAATTTTTTTACGCGAGCGAGGTGCCGATGATTTCTGTGGGAGAGGTTCTTTTGTGGTCATTTTTTTACGCCGCCGCGGTGCGGGCGATGGGCTGGGCTGGTAATGCGGGCGTCCAGCAAGAAATGTCAATACCCGGCGCCAAAATGGTTTTGGGGATTGTTTTTTTTCTGTTTTCTTTTTGGTGGGATGCTGCTTTTTTTGTTGATCCATCAATGCTTGCTGTTCGACCAAAGCAGCCTCGGGAGTCTCGGAGGTCTTGGGTATCCACTCGGGGGGGAGATGCGATTCATTTTCTTGTGTGTAGAGGGTGTAGCTTTCGTTATCTTTAATTTTTTCTTGTTCTGTGGACTTAATGTATTTTATTTCGTAATTGGGGACCTGCATATTATCTTGTGGAATAATCCACAAACGGAGATTATTGCGCATTTCAATTGCATTAATATCGCTACGCTTTTCATTTAAGAGGTAGGTGGCGACATCCACAGGGACTAAAGCGTGGATGGCAATACTTCTTTCATTCTGCACACCTTCTTGTAATTGTCGCAAAATGCTCAAAGTTATTGATTGAAAACCACGGATAAACCCTTGTCCATGACAACGGGGGCACGAAATGATGGCTCCTGTATCTAGTGGCGAGGAGAGCCTTTGCCGTGACATTTCCATTACCCCGAAATGAGAAATACTTCCGATTTGTACTTGCGCCCGATCATTTTTTAGTGCTTGTTGCATTCTATTTTCCACAGCAGCGCGATTCGGTTTTTTTACCATATCAATAAAATCAATGGCAAATAACCCTCCTAAATCACGCAAGCGCAGTTGGCGGGCTATTTCATCCGCTGCTTCTAAATTAGTTTGCAATGCGGTTTCCTCTATCCCCACCCCATCAGTTGCTTGTGCCGAGTTGATATCAATCGTGATCATTGCCTCGGTGCGATCAATGACTATATGGCCGCCAGAAGGCAATTTCACTTCACGCTGATAAGCGGTTTCTATTTGCTGCTCAACTTGATAACGCGCAAAAAGAGGGATAGGGTCATCATAAAATTGAATATTTTCTTCGTAGTTCGGCATGGCGTAGCGGATAAACTTCAATGTTTCTTCGTAGGTTTCCATATCGTCAATAATCACCTGCGTTACATCAGAGCGCAAGTAATCGCGCAAGGTGCGAATGACAATATTGCTTTCTTCTAAGACGAGACAGGGCGCAGGTACAGATTGACTCATTTCTTGAATAGACTTCCATAATTGCAATAGCAGATTGAGATCGTCTTGTAAATCCTCAAACGCATGATTAATGCTTGCGGTGCGGATAATGACTCCCATTCCTTCTGGGAAGGATAAAGATTGGAGGACAGTCTGTAAAGCCTCACGCTCTTTATGACTTGCGCGCTTGGAAATACCATTCACGCGCGGGTTATTTGGCATTAAGATGAGGTAACGTCCAACAAGAGCGAGCAAAGTCGTTAAGGCGGCTCCTTTGCCACCCCGCTCCTCTTTTTCAACCTGCACTAATAATTCTTGCCCTTCTGTGAGGTGATCCTGCACCTTAAAGGCTGTACTGCCACTATTTTTATTCTCTGGCAATAAATAGGGCGCAATGTCTCTAAAAGGGAGAAAACCGTGCCGTTCAGCACCGAAATCAATGAAAGCGGCTTCTAAGCTTGGCTCAATACGCGTGATGTGTGCTTTGTAAATATTGCCTTTTTTTTGGATGTGCGATTGGCTCTCTATGTTCAAATCGCTTAATTGATTGTTGTTGATTAAGGCAATACGATTTTCTTCGGGGTGTTTGGCGTTGATGAGGATTTTCTTCATAATATGCTTCCAGTAAAGGTATACCAGTATATTGATGTGTCTGTACTGTTTTCACTATATTAGAAGTAGTCAAATGAGGTATGCATCGCGCTATGGAATGCAAATAGTGTAGAATATTACTCATAATATCTGGCAATTCATTAGTGAAATAACACTATGACATCAAAATTCCAGTTACCAATTAATTAATGAACATTATCAATTATCGCGTCAATTTCTGTATTATCATTGACGATATTTAATTATTCACTTAATGCTCGCGGGATAAACTGTTTCAGAAACTATTATAACAAAAAATAAACCCTCGTGTATCCAACAAGTCATTTTGTGCTATTTTTATCCGCAACAGTGTGAGATATCCCCCTTGTGACATTATGCACCCCCCCGATGAGAGAGAGGGGCAGCGCATTGATAATTTTCTACTGACTTCGTGCAAAAAACTATCGCGATCAGGGGTGTATTCTTTGCTCCGTAAAGGGAAAATCCAAGTGCATCGGCGGCGAGTTCCTCCCCATTATCGCCTAAAAATAGGGGATGAGATTAGTGTGCCGCTGGGTTTATTGACCCACCAGCAATCACCCCCGCTCCTTTCTGCAAGTTTGCGCGCACAACTCACTCGGGCAGTATTATACGAAGATCAATTATATATGGTGATCAGTAAGCCAGCAGGATTGGCATCACATGGCGGTAGCAATATAAAGATAGGACTCATTGAGTCGCTGCGCGCATTATACGCCGATCAATACCCGCAATTAGAATTAGCTCACCGCTTAGATCGTGGGACATCGGGGTGTGTTGTTATCGCTAAAACTCGCGCCGCGTTACTGCAAATACATGAATACCAACGCACTGGGCAAGTCAAAAAATCATATTTGGCCATGTGTAGTGGTCATTGGTCTCAGGATTGTGTCATAGAGAAACCGATCTCTTTCAACGGTAAACGGCGGGGAATGCGGGCGGGTTTTGTTACAAATGAAGGAGGGCAGTGGGCGCGCACACATTTCGCGGTCTGTGCCTATACTTCGGATTCAACTTGGTTGTCCATTACCCCAGATAGCGGGCGTATGCACCAAATTCGCATCCATGCTTTGTACGCGGGCCACCCTTTAATTGGGGATGATTTATACGGCGATTGGCGAGTAAACCGCCGTTGGCGCGAGCATGGCATGCATCGCCTTTTTTTACATGCCTGTGCAATCCAATGGCCTCATGTATTTGTCCGCGCCCCTTGTCCCAATGATATTTTTTGGGTGGCACAAAAATTTGCTACAATATAGTGTCATGCAAAACGAACAGCCCCCCTCCCCAAATAAGTCCGAACCAACTTTAGAGAAAGTATTGCTCACCCTTTATCGCGAACAGCGGCGCGACCGCTATTGGCGATGGGGGTGGCGAGGGATTTTCCTCTTTCTTATTGTCGTCTTTATTGGTGTATTACCCTGGCAGCATATGGGTGATGTGCGCGTGACTTCGTCAGAACCACACACGGCATTGATTCGCCTAAACGGTATTGTCACCGATCAATACGATACAGGCTCAACCATGTCAACCGTATTAGAGAGCCTGCAAGAAGCATTTGAACACCAACAAACCCGTGGCGTTATTTTAGCAATTAATAGCCCCGGCGGCAGTCCAACTTATGCGCGCCGTATTTATAACAAAATCCTCTGGTTACGTTCGGAGCATGCGGATATTCCAATATACGTTGTTATCGAAGACATTGGCGCTTCTGCTGCTTACTACATTTCTTTAGCCGGCGACGCTATCTATGCTGATGGTTCTAGTCTTGTCGGATCAATTGGAGTGCGCTCTGGTAGCTTTGGTCTAGTGGATATGATGAAGAAATTGGGTATTGAGCGGCGGCTATATGTTGCTGGAGAACATAAGGGATTTTTAGATCCATTTTCTCCAGAAGATAAAGCGGCAATTGGTGTTTGGCGACAAACGCTCGAAAGTATTCATCGCCAATTCATTGATATCGTAAAAGAGAGGCGCACCGAATTATCTCAGGATGACCAATATTTATTTAGCGGTTTAGTCTGGGATGGTAAAGAATCTTTACGGCTCGGTTTAATTGATGGCTTTGGCGAAGTCGACTCGATTGCACGCGATGTCGTCGGCATTGAAAATATTGTTGATTTTACTGCTCAACGTTCACTTTTAGATGAAATTGGTTTCAGCTTGGGTGCTGGAATAGCAGCAACTATGCATCGTTGGCTCTACGAAAGTATTGCTGTGCATTGAAATCATTGTATTCATGGAATCACTTGTGAGATCTTTAGAGAGAGTGGAGTAGGGGCTATTAATGGCGGTACAAAAAAATAAAAAAACACGCGCAAAACGCGACATGCGGCGGGCACACGATCGCTTGCCAGAGTCAACTTTATCGGTAGATGAAATTACGGGCGAACAACATTATCGCCATCATATGACTGCCGATGGCTTTTATCGCGGTCAAGTAGTCGTCAAAACCAAAGTAAAAGAAAAAAACAAAGCGGATACACAGTCAGAAACGGCTTAGTTTTCTGAGGATACTTCATTGTCTTTCTCCTTTATTTTTCCAGGACAGGGTTCACAGTTCGTTGGAATGTTGAGCCGCTATGCTGGAGAAAGTGTTATTCAAGACACTTTTGCTGAAGCATCGGATTGCCTCAATTATGATATGTGGTCATTGGCACAGAATGGACCAGAGGCGCAAATGAATATGACCGAGTATACTCAACCATTATTATTAACGGCGAGTGTTGCTTTATGGCGCTTATGGCACCATAAAGGAAACGCTTCTCCGACAATAATGGCAGGCCATAGTTTAGGTGAATTTTCAGCTCTTGTGTGCGCCGAAGCCCTCCAATTGGGTGATGCGCTCCGTTTGGTGCAAAAAAGAGGGCAACTCATGCAAGAAGCGGTACCAGCGGGTGAAGGAAGCATGGCGGCAATTATCGGGCTCGCTGATAATCTCATTGAGGAGGGTTGTAGAAAGGTATCACAAGAGGGTTCAATTGTACAGATCGCCAATTGGAATGCTCCCAACCAAATCGTCATTGCGGGGCATACAGCGGCAGTATCAAAGGCCTGTGAAACATGCAAACACAGCGGAGCCAAACGCACTATTATGCTTCCGGTGAGTGCCCCATTTCATTGTGCACTCATGCGCCCAGCAAGCGAAAAATTTGCTCAATTTTTGCACAATATCCCTTTGACTGCACCAACTATTCCTGTCGTGCATAATGTCCATGCGCAGGAAGAATCCGATTCGGGCGCGATTAAAGACTTACTTGTTCGGCAAATGTATTGCCCTGTGTGCTGGGTGAAATGTATAAAAATAATTGCTTCAGCAGTCAAAAGTTTTGTAGAATGTGGCGCAGGTAGGGTATTATGCAATCTCAATAAACGGATTAACCCAGCGTATCAAACCGAGTCAATAGAAGATATGCAAAAAGGAGATGTATAAAAAAGAAATCAATTCACGCCAACAGAGTGGTAAGGCGATATAATATAGGGGGCAACCTCAAATAAAAAATGATTTTTGTAGTAACGATAATGAAATTGTGGAGTTTATAAATGAGTGATGTTGAAACACGCGTAAAGAAGATAATTGCTAAGCAATTAGCGAGACAAGAAAACGAGATTGAGAATAAATTTTCTTTTGTGGAAGATTTAGGTGCCGATTCGTTAGATAATGTTGAATTGGTCATGGCATTGGAGGAAGAATTTAATATAGAAATTCCCGATGCAGCAGCAGAAAAAATCACCACTGTACAGGAGGCGATTGACCACATTCATACCCATCAACAAAATACCTAGTATTATCCATTACACCTTCAGCACACGTCTGCGCTTGTTGGTGTTCTGTTGCCCCTTGTCTTTCCTATCACCCGTGCGGTGATAGTGTCCAATATGCGGATAATCATCAAGTATCTATTGCCAATAGGCGCTTTAGCCGTAGCGGTTATCGCGATCAGTAGCGCACTCACTTTTTATTTTTACATGCATGCTCCGCTCCCTCTCTCAAAACAAGGGTTTGATTACCACTTGCACCCTGGGCACACCTTAATTCATTTGCTGAGAGTGATGGAGAAAGAGGGGATTATCAAGCATCCGCAATGGGTTAATTTGTACGCACGCAGTAGTCAAATTGCCCAACGCTTGCACAGCGGGGAATATCATTTTCCCGTTGGTACTACGCCTGCACAATTATTAGATATTTTATTGCGGGGCGAAGTGATGCAGTATAAGGTGTCTTTTGTAGAAGGTAAAACAATACGTGATATTTTGCATATCTTGCGTCAGCAAAAAAAACTGCACATCACCTTACCTCGTGACATATCGCCAGAAGGTTTATTGCAAGAATTAGATTTTTTAGATAACCACGCTCATCCCGAAGGACTATTTTTCCCAGATACTTACTATTATGTATTGGGCATGAGTGATCGCGATATTCTTAAACAATCTTATCGGCGTATGCAGCGTATTTTATCAGCGGCATGGGAAAAACGCGATACCGACCTTCCTTATCGGAGCGCTTACGAGGCTTTGATCATGGCATCGCTGGTTGAAAAAGAAACTGGGTTAGCGTCTGAACGGGCTGATATTGCTGGAGTATTCGTTCGGCGCTTAGAAAGAAGAATGCGTTTAGCTTGTGACCCGACTGTGATTTATGGCTTAGGTCAAAAGTATAAAGGTAATCTCCACAGCCGTCATTTGAAAGATCGCACTAACCCATACAATACATACCTCATTAGAGGTTTACCGCCAACTCCCATTGCTGCCCCTGGAGAAAAAGCCATTTTGGCGGCTGTGCATCCAGCAGACGGAAATGCCCTGTATTTTGTGGCGCGTGGAGATGGGAGCCATGTCTTTTCCGAAACAATTGCCGAACACCAAGCAGCAGTAAAACGATATCAAGTGACTCATAGACGGCAAAATTACCGTTCGGCGCCGCCAACAGAGTAGCGGTAGCCGAATAGCATATTATGAATGGGGATAGCACACCATCGGGGAAATTTATTACTTTAGAAGGAATAGATGGTTCGGGAAAGACAACTGCCAAGCGATACATTACTGAGATTTTCCACAAACACGCCATTCCATTTATTGAGACTCGTGAGCCGGGAGGCACTCCGCTCGCAGAAGAAATGCGTAATCTATTACTCAATAATGAATGTAACGAAGAAATAACGATTGAGGCGGAATTGTTGTTGATTTATGCTGCGCGCATGCAACATGTGCGCGAAAAAATTATCCCCACATTAGCACGCGGGGATTGGGTGTTATGCGATCGTTTTACTGATGCCACTTATGCTTATCAAGGCGGGGGAGCAGGGATGGACATGGCGACAATAGCTCAGTTAGAATCTTTGTTTAAGGAATTACCACAACCCGATGTCACTTTAGTATTTGATCTCCCCGTATCGGTGGCTATAGAACGGATACACAAACGTGGAGTGAAAGATCGTTTTGATCGTCAGTCAGCCGCATTCTTTGAGCGAGTGCGGCAAGTATATTTACAGCGTGCTGAACAGGATAAACAGCGATATTGCATTATCCCACACGCCTCCGCGCAACAAACCCAGCAATATATTCAACAAAAAATTATTCCTTTCATTTCATGATATGACATCTACTCGTTTTCATACTTGGTTCACACATACTTTTCCCAACTTATTTATCCCCCCCGTATTGCTTTTATACACTGCAGATGCAAGAGATCACGCGCTCCTGCGTGCGCAATTAACCCAGCGCGTGCTCTGTCAAGAGCCCAACGGTGATGTCCCTTGCGGGCAGTGTCGCTCGTGTCATTTACTGACGGTAAACAACCATCCCGATTATATTGCCGTTGTCCCTCCCAATAGCGAACAAAAAAACATCCCTGTTGATGCCATTCGCTCGCTCCCTGAACGCGTTTATAGCACTCATATGGCAAAAAACAAGGTGATTGTGGTGGACCCCGCCGACGCAATGACTGTCTCGGCAATGAATGCGTTGTTAAAAATGTTAGAAGAAGCCCCTGCACATACCTATTTCATATTATTGACTGCCCGTGGTCATTTAATCGTGCCGACAATTCGTTCGCGCTGTCAATTTTTTACCGTACCGGCACTGCAAGATAAAACGGCGGAAGAAAGTAGCACACACGCCCAACGACAAAAAGATTGGGAGCAATTGTGCCGTAGTGATGAGTGTGCATTAGATTTAGCAGAACGCTGGAAAGGGTATGCGGTATTGGATAACATGCGTTGGATCGCATTACAGCTTGTCACCGATATTCGCGATGCAGCGCGCCACAACACTCTCAATCAGCATCACCATCCTTACTTTGCTTTATGGAATATTATTCAGCGCGCACAGTACCATATTGAGTATGGACATAATCTCAATCCATACCTGTTATTAGAGAGCATTCTTATCCATTATGAAGAAAATTGTTTACCCATCCAATCATGCTCTTCTGAGCAGCAATGACGGCTATGCTACAATAAGCACCGTGAATCTATTATTGGTCATATTATTCGTCGTGCTCGGTGTATCAGGGTGTACCGAGCAAATCAATACACAAAAAGAGCCCATTTCACAGCAGCAATTTCATTGGAAACTGGTGACCTCGTGGCCGAAAAATTATCCTGGACTGGGCACCGCTCCTGAACAATTCGCCCGCTGGGTCAACGAAATGAGTCAAGGACAGTTACAAATTAAAGTTTACGCTGCTGGAGAATTGGTGCCCGCATTAGAGGTATTTGATGCCGTCTCTTCTGGTGCAGTGCATATGGGGCATAGTGCGGCTTACTATTGGAAAGGGAAGGTGCCGGCTTTGCAGTTTTTCACTGCCGTGCCTTTTGGTCTCACCGCACAGGAAATGAATGGTTGGTTGCATTATGGTGGGGGTATGGAACTGTATCGCAAAGTTTACGCCCCTTTGAATATTATTCCTTTAGCTGGCGGAAACACTGGGGTGCAGATGGCCGGCTGGTTTAATAAGGAAATTCACTCAGTTCAAGACCTCAAAGGACTAAAAATGCGGGTGCCGGGACTGGCCGGAGAAATTCTCAATAAATTAGGAGTAGCGACAGTCACTCTCCCAGGTAGCGAATTATACACTGCGATGCAAACTGGAGTTATTGATGCGGCTGAATGGGTGGCACCCTATAATGATATGGCATTAGGGTTGCACGAAGTCGCACAATACTATTATTATCCTGGTTGGCATGAACCGGGTCCCATGTTGGAATTTATTATTCATCGCCCTTCCTATAACCAACTCCCCCTCCATTTGCGCACCATTGTGGAAACGGCAGCCCGGGCGGTGAATCAAAATATGTTGGATGAATATACCTCACTCAATAATCAAGCGCTCAATAAACTGACCACTGAACACGGCGTGCAATTACGACAATTACCCACAAGCGTATTGCTCCGCTTGCGGCGTATTGCTCAGGAAGTAATTAGTGAGATGGTGGCTACGGACCCGCAAGTGCAGGAAGTTTACAGTTCATTCCATGCTTATGCACAGAAAGTGCAATCGTACCATAAAATTTCAGAGCACGCTTTTCTCAATTTGCGCACATTAGAAAATAAACAACAATAGGCTTTTTCTGATTAACGTTTAATGCCTTTTGTTTTTCCGTTGCGATCTAACGCAACGTATGTAAAGACGTTGTCAATAATTTTTTGCATGGGTTCGGGCGATTCAATATATTTACCCCACACCTCAACGAGCACCTTGACCGAACTATTTCCTATTTCTAAAATATCGGCATAGAAACTCAGCGTTGATCCCACTTGAATCGGTACCATAAAAGTCGCGACATCTATAGCGATAACAACTAACCGACTATGTGTTAAGCGGGCAGCGACAATGCTCCCAGCAGTTTCCATTTGCGAAATAAGCCACCCGCCCGATATATCGCCAAATACATTGACATCACTGGGCAGGGCAATAGCGTGAAAGATGACTTCGCGCTTAGAAGAAGGGGGAGTACTCGTCGTTTTCATGTGCTCCTAATCATTTATTGTTAATTAAGGGAATTATATATTTAAATCCGCAAACCTTATTATTGCGCGAAATCGCAAACTGATTTTAATACTGTTTCGCCTGCAGAATCGGGAGGCGGGTATTTCCATT
>JAHRAO010000032.1 GCA_020027215.1 Gammaproteobacteria bacterium | reverse complement strand
CTCACTTCGAGGTCACCTTATCGTTCGCTTTTTGCCATTGCGAAACTTTGCTGTTAGTCTAAATTTAATATATTTGTTGTTAGTCTAAATTTAATATATCAGAATAGATCAAAAGTGGGGTATTATTTTCTCCTTAGTCAACAACAAAAACGTTAAATGCAGACACTGCACATCTACACACGAGTCTCAACGGCGACACAAGAGTCGGACGGGACATCCCTTGGTACGCAACGTGAGTTGGGGATTGCTAAGGCAAAAGAGTTAGGAATGAAGTATCAGGTCTGGAATGAGGGCGGCGCTTCGTCATATCACGAAGACCTGCAAAACCGCCCTGTTTTGATGGGGTTGATGAAGGAAATCGAAGACGGGAACGTCAAAAATGTTTTCGTCTACAACAACGATCGCCTCTCCCGAAATGAAGTTGCCCAGCAGACCATCAGAATTGAAAGACTACCTCTCTGGGATCGTCACCCGCATTGATGTCTACTTCGACAAAGAGACCTCCACGCATCAACTCGACCTGAAGTTTCGACTCAACCTGGTCGATGATGGGATAAAATACAAAGACCCTGACAACAAGCGTAAAGGGTACAAGGTGGTTGAAGGCGATGACGAACAGTCATTGTGGGTCAATCAGAAGTGGAGTAGATAAAACTGTCTACTTCTATGATAAAAAAAGTTAAAAGGAAAAATATATGTTTGTATCAAATATACAAAGGCACTAGAATAAATCTATGATTTTTAAAAACCCACAAAATGATTATGTAGCGGTAGATGAACCGATTGATATAAATGGAAATTAGGACTTAGAAATGCCGGATAAACTTACTCTTCAACAACTTGAGCGTTTTCTCTGGGAAAGCGCAGATATTCTAAGAGGCAACATGGATGCGTCCGAGTTCAAGGACTACACCTTTGGAATGTTGTTTCTAAAACGTTTATCTGACGCATTTGAGGAAGAAAAGGAAAGCGTTGACGAGCACTATCTATCGAGAGGAAAGTCACGCGCAGAAGCAGAAAATCTATCCTCCGATGAGGGTGAATATACCTTTTTTGTTCCAGACAGGGCGCTGTGGTCAAATCTCAAAGACCACAAACACGATATCGGGTCTGAACTTAATAAGGCAACCGAAGCAATAGAAGAATATAACCCGTCACTTGAGGGTGTGTTGGTTTCTATCGACTTCAATATTAAAAACAAACTTTCGGATAAGAAACTTCAAGACCTCCTTTCCCACTTTTCTAAATATCGTCTTCGGAATGAGGATTTTGGATCCCCAGACCTTTTGGGCAGTGCATACGAATACCTTATTAAAAAGTTTGCAGACTCTGCAGGTAAAAAAGGTGGAGAGTTCTATACACCCAGTGAAGTAGTCTGGTTGTTGGTATCACTATTGAAACCCACTGCAGGTATGAAGATATACGATCCCACAGCAGGGTCGGGTGGTATGTTGATACAGACCCGTAACTATCTTATTGGTCAGGGTGAAAACGCACAGAATCTGTCTCTGTATGGTCAGGAGATGAACCTCAACACTTGGGCAATCTGCAAGATGAATATGTTTTTGCATGGTGTGTTTAACGCGGATATTCGTAAAGGCGATACCTTAGGAGATCCTCAGCACACTCGTGGTGGTGAGTTGATGTTTTTTGACCGAGTGATTGCCAATCCTCCGTTCTCCCTGAAGAAGTGGGGTAAGGATGCAGCGGATAGTGACCCTTACGGTCGTTATCCCTATGGCACACCACCCAAAGATGCAGGTGACCTTGCATTTATTCAGCATATGATTGCGTCTCTTAATGCAGAGGGAAAGATGGGTGTGGTGGTTCCTCATGGGGTGTTGTTTAGAGGTTCAAGCGAGAAGGATATTCGTAAGGGAATACTCGAGGATGACTTACTTGAAGCAGTGGTAGGTCTTCCTTCTGCACTCTTCTATGGGACAGGTATTCCCGCAGCGCTTCTCATCATCAATAAGAACAAACCATCAGACCGCAAAGGTAAGGTTCTCTTTATTAATGGAGAGTTAGGATTTACGCAGGGTAAAACCCAAAACAAACTTCGGGATGAAGATATCCAACACATTCTGAATGTGTATGACGCATACGAAGATGAGAAGCGGTACTCCAAAGTCGTCTCGATGGATGAGATTCGAGAGAACGACTACAACCTCAATATCCGCAGATATGCAGATACCTCTCCACCACCTGAACAATTTGATGTGAAGGCAATTCTAAGAGGTGGTATTCCTGTCTCAGAGGTCGAGGACGAATATATTCAAGAGACCTTGGAGGGGATGGATGTCTCTTGTGTCTTTGTTCGTAGGGACAATGAGTATTACGACTTCAAACCTGAGATTGAGACCAAGGAACAGATACGAGAGTACCTTGGTGATGCAGACCAAACAGTGATTAATCAGTTTGAACGGTGGTGGGATAAGTATCGCGTATCACTGCATGAGATAGATACGCAGGTGAAGGAATCCGAAGAGGTGATGCGGGGTTATCTGAAGGAACTTGGGTATGAGTAGTGTAGTTCCTGAGGGGTGGGTTGATTTGCCTTTAGGCAAGTTTTTGAAGTTCAGAAGAGGAACGACTTATGTTGCCTCAGAACTATCTGAGGATGCCTACAACTACCCACTGTATATAACGATGAAGTCATTTAAGGTCGGAGGTGGTTACTCGGTGCGGGGAGATAAATATTACTCTCCATCTTATGAGAAAAAGCAGACAGTTGAGCAAGACGAAATCCTTCTTGCTAATACTGATGTGACTTCTTCATGCGACATTCTAGGTGCACCCTTATTACTTCCTAGTGAAAAACTGAGAGCAGATGTTCTTTTTTCTCACCATGTAACTGCCGCAAAGATTATCAATAATGCAGATAAAGATTTCCTGTTTTATCTGTTGTCCTCTCCCCAAGTACGCCAAGTCATACAGTCTTGCGGACGAGGAACGACAGTAAAAATGTTAGATATGAAAGACATCGGGAAACTCTCTTTTTCTCTCCCACCCCTCTCCGAACAAAAGAAAATCGCATCTATCCTCACCTCTGTGGATGAGATGATTGAGAATACCCAGAAACAAATCGACAAACTCCAAGACCTCAAAAAGTCCCTTATGCAAGACCTCCTCACAGGCAAAGTCCGAGTGACGGTGAACTGATGGCAAATGATGAACTGGACAAGGTAGAACTCCCCGCCCTGGAACAACTCCAGTCTTTGGGGTGGTCGTATGTTGAGGGTGCAAAACTTTCTCCCTCTGACCCAGTGCAAGAATCTGATGAGCGAAGTTCTCTAAAAGATGTGGTTCTTGAAAGACGACTGACCGAGAGTTTAAAACGCATCAATCCTTGGATTAACGATGAAAATCTTCGCAAGGTGGTGCGGGATTTAACCAAGACACTGTATCCAAATCTTGTTGAAGCAAACCAAGCGATATGGACGCAAATCAATCAATGTGTCTCTGTGATGCAGGACTTGGGTAAGGGGAATAAAGGTCAGACCGTCCACATCATTGATTTCGAGAATTCTGAGAATAACGAGTTTCTCTGTACCAATCAGTTCAAAGTCTCGGGGGTTAATCAGAACATCATTCCCGACATACTGTGTTTCGTGAATGGACTTCCTCTTGCGGTGATTGAGTGTAAATCCCCCTACATCACCAACCCGATGGAGGCAGGCGTTGACCAATTGATGCGTTATGCGAACCGCAGAAATGCATCGGATGAAGAGGGTGCGGAGAAACTCTTTCACTACAACTTAATGATGGTCTCAACCCATCGCGATAAGGCGAGGGTGGGAACGATTACCTCTCAGATGGAACATTATCTCGAATGGAAAGACCCTTACCCACGCACCGTTGAGGAGGTGGGTGCGGCAGAGGAGAGTCAGGATGTATTGATTGTGGGTTTGTTTTCCAAGACCAACTTCCTCGACATTATGCAGAACTTTGTCGTTTTTGAACCGATGGACGGACGCATCATTAAGAAGATGACTCGTTATCCGCAGTTCCGTGCGGTTCATAAAACCATAGAGCGATTGAAAACAGGAACCACGCGAAAAGAGAAGTCAGGGGTCATCTGGCATACGCAGGGTTCGGGTAAATCTCTGACCATGGTCTTTCTCAGTATTAAGATGAGACGAGACCCAGACCTTCGCGATTATAAGTTGGTATTCCTAACGGACAGAACGCAACTGGATAACCAGTTAACCAGTACGTTTACCAATACCCAAGGCGGGACCGTCTACCACGCAAAGTCGGTCAAACGATTAAAGGAACTGCTTGCGACGGATGCATCCGATATCGTCACCGCAATGGTGCAGAAATTTCAGGAGAGTGCGGATGAATTTGAGTTTCCCGTTCTGAATGAGTCTGAAAAGATAATCGTTCTGGTAGATGAAGCCCACCGCACCCAATACGGAATATTAGGTGCGGCAATCTATACCGCAATTCCTAATGCACCGCGCATCGCATTTACTGGGACACCGCTCATTAAGTCAGAAAAAACCACCAACACCTTTGGCTCTTATATCGACACCTACACCATCGAGCAGGCGGTGAGGGATGGTGCAACGGTGAAGATACTGTACGAGGGGCGCGAACCCACGGTGAGGGTAACGGGCGACAGTCTCGACAGTTTGTTCGATGAGTACTTTGCAGAAGATAAAACAGACGATGAAAAGGCGGCAATTAAGAAGCGATACGGAACTACTCAAGCGGTTCTGGAAGCACCCCAAAGAATACGCAGGGTCTGTATCGATATACTGAAACACTATCGGGAACATATTCAACCCAATGGATTTAAGGCGATGATTGTAACCTCATCGCGTCATGCGGCAATCCTTTATAAAGAGCAACTCGATAAACTGGAGAAACCTCCTCAATCAGCGGTAATAATCTCTGGTGACCACAATGATGAGAAACGTTACTGGGAATACACCGATGGAAATAAACATAAGAAACAGATAGAGGATTTCAAGAAACCTTTGGGAGTAGGCGAGGGTCAATCGGAACTGTCTGTCCTTATCGTGAAGGATATGTTGTTGACCGGATTCGATGCACCGGTTGCGCAGGTCATGTACCTCGACCAAAAACTATCCGAGCACACATTACTGCAGGCAATCGCACGGGTTAATCGCACCAACAAGAATAAATTTTGTGGTTACATCATCGACTATTTCGGTTTATCCGACTATCTCACCGAGGCACTGGAGATGTTCTCGACAGATGATGTGCAGGGTGCATTAACCGAACTTAAAGAGGAGATACCAAAACTTAAAAATGCACACACGCGGGTTTTGAAACACTTTGAAGGGAAGGACTTGCAAGATCTCGATGAATGTATTCTCTCTTTAAAGGACGATAGAAAGCGTCAGACGTTTCAGACCGACTTCCAGATATTCTCCCGTCACCTCGATGTCATTCTACCCAACCCTGCGGCAACCCCATTCCTGAAAGACCTCAGGCAACTGGGAAAGATATCGATGGGTGCGCGGAATCTATACCGCGACGAACAACTCAATATCGCGGGTGCAGGGGAAAAGGTAAGAGAATTAATTGAGGAGCACGTTTATTCAACCGGTGTTGACCCAAAGATTCCTCCTGTTGACCTTCTTGTGCGTGATTACAAGGAGCAACTCAATAATCACAAATCATCTCGAGCAAAAGCGTCTGAGGTTGAGAACGCAATCAAGCACCACATCAAGATTAATATCGATGAAGACCCCGAGTACTACAATAAACTCTCGGAGCGATTGGAAAATATTATTCGGCGTCACGAAGAGAAGTGGGATGAACTGGTTCAACTTCTTTTGGACTTAAGAGACAACATCGAGGAAGACCATCAAAAACAGGCAGATGACCTCGGTCTATCTCCCACAGAACTTTCTTTTTACAACATTCTCATTGCGAAACTTGGTGGGGAACAAACCGTGGACGAGAACCGAGCGAAGGCAGTGGTTCAGTTACTGGTTGAAATGTTAGATGACGCGACTCAGATAGTTGATTTCTTCTCCAAATGGGATGAGCAGAAGCGCGTTAAAAGAGATATCAAGCGCATCCTAATAGAAGAATTTGTTGATGAGGATATAGTAAAACCTGTGATCGACCGTTTCATGAAACTTGCCAAGGTCAAATTCGGATGAATCTGACACTCGATAAAGGTTTATCGGTTAAGGTGGTTCGCACCAAGAGAAGAAAGACAGCGTCGATTCAAATAATTAAAGGGGAGGTTCAGGCAATTTGTCCTGAACAACTCTCCGATTCGAGAGTTGAGGCAATTATTCAAAAACGCACTTCTTGGATCCGTCAGAAACTGCGCGAGCAATCACAGGTGGTTATTCCCAAACCCAAAGAATATGTGAGCGGGGAGAGCTTCGCATATCTTGGACGTAACTATCGTCTCAAAATCCTGCGGGAGGATAATCATGGAGTTAAACTCAAAGGCGGTTATTTCGAAGTAGGTGTATCCAAGGAAAGTAATGTTCACGATGCATTAGTCGAATGGTATAAAAACCACGCCTTAACCAGACTAAAAAATAAAACGAAACGATATAGTAAAATTATGGATGTTTCACCAAATTTGATATCAGTTCGGGATTATAAGTCACGTTGGGGATCATGTTCTCCAAAAGGTGAGATAACCTACAATTGGAGGATTATTATGGCACCGCACCACATCGTTGATTATGTGGTGGTGCATGAGCTCGGTCATCTCAAGCACCTCAACCATTCCCGTGCCTATTGGCAATTAGTGCAAAGAGAGATTCCATATTATGATAGTTGTAGAAAATGGTTACGGGCGCATGCAGGGGAGTTGATAGTTTAGGATGATGATATTCACCTCTCAAAAACACTTTGCGCGCGTTCTCTGCATAGAAATGGTAGATACAGAGAGTATCAAACGGGTTAACGTTCCCCTTCGGTTTGCTTTGTATGAAGTTTATTCTTAAAAGGGTTGCGCTAGTTTAATATCATCAAATGCATTTAATAACAACCATTTGATATACTACTCGTGTTCCTTGAGGAGTAATGACCACCTCTTCAAGGGTGTCTTTGGTGGTCATTGATCTCCTTGGATAAAAAACTAACTAGGCAAATAATGACCCTACACGGCAATCAAATCTTCATTCTCGATGACTTTGTAGGTTGATTGATACAGAACTGTTGAGATAATTTTCGTATTACACGCATTCTGTCCCGTCTCATTTTTCGGTAGTCACTGCAACCATACCACCGCATTCCACAACACACAAAAGAAGTCGTGTCCGTCATAATACGGTTCAATGCATGATACGATAGTAGAATTGATGGCACAATAATGACTAACAAATATAATGTCGTATCATTTACGGCAAAATATCTCTTTGCACGGGCATGAATACAAAAAGTAATTGGCTGTGGGTGTGTTTATTGCTCTCTGGGTTGAGTCACGCTCAAATATATCACATTGACGGAGAGTTTGATGGGTGTGAGTGGGGCAAGATATACCCTATATTTGGTCATCATTTGTTATTAGAATGTACGGAATATAAATACTTTTATCGCAATTCCCCCGAAGTAGAAGCCGAAGGCAGATTCGTTATTGCTATTGGCGGTGAGGCAATCAACGCACGGATTATCCCTGGGCGCATCATTAACACATCAACCTCTAACCCATTTGAAGGATGTAAAAAAGGACAACAGGTCAATTTTGCCAACGGTCTCACTCTTGTCTGTGCTGAGGACAGCACAGATCGTGCCCCAAAACAGGGCACACAAAGTCGCTTGAAAAGCCGCATTAAAAGCCGTTTATTACAAACCACGCCTCGTTCGCAACCAATAGAGGTCAGAATTATTATGGTAGAAGGGCGATCGCCCAAAGTGTTCATTAATGGTCGGCGATACTCTGGTCAGCTCACGCGCACACCGCCACAAAATTGATAGCCGCAATAAAGATCTATAAAATTGAGCACTTTCTAGAGTAGATTGTTAACTTGACAACGCTCGTTAAAAACTATGGGGGAGTTAAAATGCCCTGTCGGGATATGATGGGGGGCTTTATCGTTACGCAGAAAGAAAATTATCACTCTCATTCATTGAAAAATATATTGGTATAGATCTTCTACCCCGATGCGTTCTGGCAATTTTCACGGAGGAGCGGAGGAGCGGAGGAGGGGGGGGAGAGCACAGATCGCAAAACTAACCCGTCGGGTTTATAGCGATGATCAACAATATTGACCACACATCTGTAGCGGTGTATGGAAATTCTTGATAAAAAATGGTAATTTTCTGCAAAGAGAAAGCACTCTTTATGGATTGACCTCACCCTTCCCTCAGTTGGGGAAAAGCAAAAATTCACAATATCCTCTCCCTAAATTGGAATGATATATTGGACGTGCCAAGATTATCGTTGCCTCATTTCTATTGATTGCTCGGGCGGCCCTTCTCAGAGAATTGTTTCAAATGCTTGAACCGCGGGCGGCGAGTTCATTCCTATAAGTGTGTATTCTTGTTGCGATAATGGGGCAGGGATATCGTACCCCTGAATATTCTGCTTCCGTATTTTTAATAGAGGCGACGGCTTATAGTACTCATACACCACCATTCGTACACTTGGCTTAAATTGATATGAATTTTGAGGGTTGCCTGTGCTATGGCGGGTCACTCTGCCTCGCATTATTATGTGCTACAATATTGGAGAGGGAATACTTATAAACATTATCAATTTTTTGATGTAGCCTTATAACGATACACTGTTCACTAGAGGGGGTATACTTGTCATGCAACCGACAGATACTCGCAATAACCCAGAATATTTCCACAAAGTTATAGATTGTCAGTACGCTTGCCCTGCACACACGCCAGTGCCGGAGTACATTCGTTTAATTGCCGCAGGACGTTACACCGATGCCTACATGCTGAATTGGGAATCGAATGTATTCCCGGGCATTTTAGGGCGCACCTGCGATCGTCCATGCGAGCCGGCTTGTCGGCGCGGACGGTTGGAAGGAGAAGAGGAACCGGTGGCGATTTGCCGACTCAAGCGGGTGGCAGCAGATTATAAGGAAATGAGTAAAATAAAAGCCCAGTTGCCGCACATCCCGTCCACAAAAAATGGCAAAACCATTGCTTTAGTTGGTGCGGGACCGGCATCACTCACTGTGGCACGTGATCTGGCGCCCCTCGGCTATACCCTGCATTTGTACGATGAATTCCCGCGCGGGGGCGGGATGATGCGTAGCCAAATCCCTGCTTTTCGCTTACCTGAAAGTGTGCTCGATGAAGAAGTGGATTATATTCTCGCTATGGGCGTGGTATCCCATTTTAACCATTATGTCAAAAGCTTGCACGAGCTAATGCAAGTGGGTTATGACGCCATTTTTATTGGTACCGGTGCCCCTCAGGGGCGTGATCTGTCGCTACCAGGGCGTAAAGAAGGAGATACTCGTATCCATATTGGGGTAAATTGGTTAGCGAGCGTTGCTTTTGAACATATCACCAAGATAGGCGAGCGAGTGGTGGTGATTGGCGGGGGTAATACGGCAATGGATTGTTGCCGCACCGCACGCCGTCTAGGCGGCAAAGATATAAAGGTGGTGGTACGCAGTCCATTTGAAGAAATGAAAGCTTCCCCATGGGAAAAAGAAGACGCGCTTGCCGAGGATATTACTATACTCAATAACCATAATCCATTAGAATTTATTTGCCGCGATGGATCATTGCAGGCGATGACTTTTGACCGTGTTAAAGCGGTTTATGATGAACCAGAAAAGCGTCATTTGCGTTCGACACAAGAAGCGCCGGTAGAAATACCCTGCGATGATGTATTAATTGCTGTCGGACAAGATGCCGCTTTTCCGTGGATTGAGCGTCATTTGGGCATAGAATTTGATGAACGCACTCAATTACCCATTATTAATCCCGACACCTTCCAATCGACCCAGAGTAAGATATTTTTTGGCGGCGATGCGGCGTGTGGTCCAGAAAATATTATTACTGCAGTTGCGCATGGTCATCAAGCGGCGATATCTATTGATCGTTATTGTCAGGGTGAAGCGGTCAGTGACCGTTTGCCACCTCACGTTAATCTTATTCATCAAAAAATGGGCATTCACGAATGGCGCTACGATAGCGAAATTGCTCCGGACGAGCGTTATGTCGTTCCGCACGAAGAAAAAGATACCATTATGCACAATCGCAAGGTGGAGGTGGAATTGGGGTTTGACCGTCAAATGGCATACGCTGAGGCACAACGGTGCTTAAATTGCGATGTGCAGACCATTTTTACCGAAAATCGGTGTATTGAGTGCGATGCGTGTATGGATATTTGCCCCACCCACTGTATTACTTTTACTGAAAATGGAACGGAAGAGGATTTGCGTGGACGATTAAAAGCACGAGCGGATAATGTAACGCAAGACCTCTATGTCTCCGCCCCTTTGAAAACTCAGCGTGTTATGGTCAAAGATGAGGATGTCTGCCTGCACTGCGCACTGTGTGCTGAACGGTGCCCCACTGCCGCTTGGGATATGCAACAGTATGTTTATCAAGTGACCAAAGTGCAAAGGCAGCAATTTGCTCCTGATTTAATTGCCGTTGATCATGCAGACAGTTAATGCACTGAATGAATTTGTCATCAAATTAGCCAATGTCAACGGCAGTGGTTCGGCATCGGCTAATCATATTCTTGTCAGTTCAATTTGTGCCATGCAGGTGCCAGCAACGGCAAAAAATATCTTTCCTTCAAATATTCAAGGTTTAGCGACTTGGTATGTGGTGCGGGTGAGCGAGCGGGGATATTTGGCGTCAACAAATCGGGTACATTTTATGGTTTGTATGAACCCACAGAGTATAGGACGGGATATCGCCGAAGTATGTGCGGGTGGATATGTGTTGTACGATTCGAGTCGCCCTTTGTCGCCCGATCTCATGCGTAGTGATGTTCACTACATCGCTATCCCTTTAATTGAAATTTGTAATCGCGAATATGATGACCCTCGTCAGCGACAATTATTCAAAAATGTTATGTATGTCGGTGCTTTGGTTTCTTTATTGAAGATAGAATATGAGGTAGCATGTGCGATGATTCATCGGCAGTTTCAGGGGAAAAAGAAATTGATCGAGCCGAATATACACGCTTTGCAATTAGGGTATGACTACGCGCAAGCACATTATCCCTCCCCGATTGGACTAGCCGTTGCGCGGCGCAATTTGATTGGTGAGCGCATTGTGATAGATGGGAATAGTGCGCTCGCTTTGGGGGCACTTTATGGCGGTGCCACTGTGGCGACTTGGTATCCCATTACTCCCTCCACTTCGGTCGTGGAAGCGTTTAAGCGCTATGCATCTCAACATCGCGTCGACAAAGATACTGGTCGGTGCAACTATGCGGTATTGCAAGCCGAAGATGAAATTGCTGCCATTGGTATGGTTATTGGAGCGGGGTGGAATGGCGCACGAGCGTTTACGGCAACGAGTGGGCCGGGCATTTCTTTGATGAATGAATTCTTTGGTTTAGCATACTTTGCCGAAGTGCCAGCGGTGATCTTTGATGTGCAGCGGGTTGGACCATCAACGGGTTTGCCGACGCGCACCCAACAATCCGATATTCTCCTCACGGCTTATGCCTCGCATGGCGATACGAAGCATGTATTGCTTTTCCCCTCTACACCTAATGAATGTTTTGAGTTTGCCGCCTTGGCATTTGATTTAGCCGATAAATTACAAACGCCGATCTTTGTGATGAGTGATTTAGATTTAGGAATGAATGAAATATTGAGTGAACCTTTGCAATGGGATGATAGCCGCCACTACGACCGCGGTAAAGTCATGGACGCCGACCAATTAGAAGCATTGAATGAAGAGTATGGTCGTTATTTAGATGTGGATGGCGATGGTATTTGTTACCGAACACTGCCCGGCACCCACCCCACGAAAGGATCATTCTTTACTCGCGGATCGGCACACAACCGATACGCGGCATACAGCGAAAGTGGAGAGCATTATGCCGACAATATGGATCGCTTACAAGTAAAATGGCGCACAGCGCATCAATTTATGCCTATGGCGGAATTATTAATAGGAGATGGCAATGCAGATATTGGAGTGATTTTCTTCGGGAGTAGTCGTTATGCGGCATTAGAGGCATTAGATCAGACGGCACAAATGAATATAACGGCAGATTTGCTACAAATTAAAGCGTTTCCTTTTGGCGATGAAATAATAAGTTTTATTGAATCACACCAGCAGGTCTTTATCATTGAACAAAACCGCGATGCACAGTTGTGCACTTTATTGTTAAAAGAGTATGATATCCCATCCCGCAAACTTCTCTCTATCCTTCACTATGACGGCACGCCGATTACTGCCGACCATATTATTCACCAATTCACCTCACAACTTCAGAATGAAGTATCTCCTGATCTTTTGATGCGTCGTCAAGCAGGGTAGGTATGACTTACCATTTACCCGCTTTTCGTCACCCGCACTCACCACCAAACTCCGCTGGTCACACCTATCGCGATTACGAAGGAGTTATCTCAACTCTCTGCGCAGGGTGCGGACACGATTCGATTAGTGCTGCACTGGTACAAACATGCTATGAATTATCCATTGAACCCCATCAAGTGGCTAAACTATCTGGCATCGGATGTTCATCTAAAACACCCAACTACTTTCTTGGTTATTCGCATGGGTTTAATGCGGTGCATGGACGAATGCCTTCTGTTGCGACTGGCGCTAACCTTGCCAATCCCAATTTACTTTACCTCGGGGTTTCAGGTGATGGCGACACCGCTTCTATCGGTATGGGGCAGTTTGTTCATGCCATCCGGCGCAATCTCAACATTACTTACCTTGTAGAGAATAATGGGTGTTATGGCTTGACCAAGGGACAACCTTCGGCAACAGCCGACCACAATTCGCCGAATAAAAGTGGCGAAATCAATGAGCATATCTCGGTTGACTTATGCGGTTTAGCGTTGCAATTGGGTTGTGGTTACGTTGCGCGCGGATTCTCGGGGGATAAAAAACAGCTCATTCCATTACTAAAGGGGGCACTAACATATAAGGGTTTTGCTTTTGTTGACATACTATCGCCCTGTGTCACATTCAATAATCATGCTGAATCGAGTAAAAGTTATGACCATATACGCGCCCATGCCGTGATGATGGGCGAGTTAGATTTTGTCCCTGCGTATGAAGAAATTGTTGTAGAAAGTGCACCGCGTAAAGTGCAACGCGTGCAATTACACGATGGGTCGTCTGTGTTTTTGTATAAAACAGGGGATGACGACATTGACCTCAGTGATGCCACTGCGGCTTTGAATTTCCTACGCACACACATTGATAGCGGGCATATTACCACTGGATTATTGCACTGCAATGGTGCAGGGTTAGAATTGCATCAAACACTCAACACCAGTGAGACAGCGTTCAATCAATTGAGTGAAAAAGAATTGTGCCCGGGCAATCAGGTTTTACAACAAATCAACCACTCTTTAAGCGTTATACGCTAAATCGCCCTTTTATTCTAAGAGCGCACCGCATACATAATAGGATACAATACTGTTGAGCTATCTCCTGCATCGCTTCATGCGCGGTATAACGAATGAATAATAACACGGCGCACAATAACACTACCATACAACAACATTGGCGATTTGTTGCCCACCGTTGTCGTGCCCGTCATTACGCTTTGCAAGCAATTTATCAGTGGCAATTTTCTTTTTCGGATGCACAATCTATAGAGAAGCAATTTTATAAAGAGTTTGATTTTTCTAAAGCCGATACAGCGTATTTTCACCGTTTATTTTGCGGAACCACCACCCAAGTAAAAGTATTGGATGAACAGCTATTAGACGTAGAAGATGCAACGCGTACTTTTGATCACATCATACGCGCACTCTTACGTATGGCACTTTACGAACTGCGCGAATGTCGCGAAGTGGATACTATGATTATTATTGATGAAGCGGTGCGTTTGGCAAAGAAATTTGGCTCCTCCGGAACAGATCGATTAGTAAGGGCATTAGTCGATCGTTTAGCCATTAAAGCGCGTCCAGATGAAATAAATAGGAGTATACAGTGAAGTTGGCAGTCGTGATGGACCCAATTGAGCACATTAAACCCTATAAAGATTCGACTTTAGCACTCTTGCGTGCCGCTCAACGCCAACAGTGGGAACTCTATTACACGACGCCAGACCAACTATTAGCGTGCGATGGCGAACCCCATGCTGTATTGTATCCCCTCAAGGTATTCGACAGCAATGAAGACTGGTATCAATTAGGGAGCGCACAGCAATCTGCGCTCACCACCATGCATATCGTGTTGATGCGCGTAGATCCGCCATTCAATATGCGCTATATTTATGCGACTTATTTGCTTGAACTTGCGGAACAAGCTGGAGTTTTGGTGGGCAATTCTGCAGCGGCGTTGCGTAACTGTAATGAAAAATTATTTACCCTCCAATTTGCCGAATGTTGCCCGCCTTCTATGGTGACTAGCCATATTGAGTCATTAGTTGCTTTTCATCATCAACATAAAGAGGTCATTTACAAACCTTTAGATCAGATGGGCGGTGCTACTGTCTTTTGGGCTCAGAAGAATGAGCACAACTTAAATGTGATCTTAGAAACTTTAACCGAACAGGGTAGCACACCCATTATGGCACAACGTTATATTCCTGAAATTCGGCACGGCGATAAGCGTATCTTTCTCATTGATGGGCGCCCTATAGAATATGCATTAGCGCGTATTCCTGCCCTTGGTGAAGTGCGCGCCAATTTAGTCGCTGGCGGGAAAGGTATGGCACAGAAATTAAGTGAACGAGATTATCACATTTGTACGACCATATCTCCAAGGCTTCGTGCTCTTGGATTATGGTTTGTGGGTATAGATGTTATTGGCGATTATTTGACCGAAATTAATGTAACCAGCCCTACTGGGATTTGCGAATTAAAAGCAGAAGTCAATATAGATGTTGCCGAGCACGCCATCATTGCATTAGCAGAAAAATTATCCTCATGACAGATCAAAATGCACTTATTATGGGATTTGATTGGGGTACTCGCCACATTGGCATGGCGATAGGACAGGTTTTGACAAAAACTGCGATGCCCCTCAAAAGTATCAAGGTCACTGAGAGTGAATATTATTGGCAGCAAATTGTGCACGCCATTGCCAATTGGCAACCCCAATCATGTGTAGTGGGGTTACCACTCAATATAGATGGTAGCGAAAGTCCATCTAGCAAACAAAGCCGAAATTTTGCGCGCCAACTGATACAGCGTAGCGGATTATCATGCGTTTTTGCCGATGAACGCTTTTCTACTTATGCGGCGCACGAAGTGATCCGCGAATACAGAGGAGCAGATATAGACAGCATTGCTGCGGCTTATTTTTTAGGGAGTTGGCTCCGCAGTGATCGGTCATTTATAGCGTAAATGATAATGTGGATTAAATATCAATCGTGAACTGGGATAACCTTCTCGCAATACTGGAACGGCTTTTTGCCATGGAAGAGGTTACGTTCGATCATGAAATGTTAACCGCTATTACTTTTGCGCATATAAAGTGGGTGTGGATTTTGTGTCTTTTCATCCTCTTACTGCCGCATATCCGGTATGCCATGCGTCAATTGGGGTTGCGCATTGTATTTTGGCGGCATAGAAAACGCAAAACGCAATATCCGGCTCTATCAGACGAACAATTACAGGAATGGATTGAGACTTTATCACAAGTCTATGGTGAGCAAGCAGTGCAGGGCAATCAGTACTTATTGATGGAAGCATTGGCAGAATTGATTGGTATTGTTATTATTCATCCAACTCGGCGAACAGCCGTTGAGCAGGCATTATTTGATTTACGCCACGGTGACCCGACTCAAGCAACATTGCATATGCGCGCTTTGATTGATCGACACGAAACCGCTCGTCACCGCCAACACATGGCGCGCAGTTACTCTTACCTTGCTGCCCTCACACAGTTACAAGATAGTCAAAAAAGCCGTGTTTTTTATCGCTTAGCCGCTGATGAAGATGAATTATTATTATCGCCACGGCGCGCTTTGTGGCTCATCGCACACAATACGAATGATAAAGATACCTCCACATACGAAAACGATTGGTTAAATTGTTTGCAGCAATTACAACTATATTTTCCACATTTAGATCATTTAACGGAGGATGAATTGCCCGATGTGCAAAAGATATTGCGTAGTAAGGGATGGAAAAATATAGATACCTTATTAACTGCCGTCCCCGAAAATCCATCTGCTTTGATGTCCACGATCAATGAATTGACCGCTTATGCCGATGCATTGCACAGAGGGGGAGAAATCAAAATGGAGTTGGATGTGTATCGCACTATTTTATCTATATACCAGACGCGTCAATCTGTGACACCACATCACTTGCAATACCGCT
Organism: Gammaproteobacteria bacterium; assembly: GCA_020027215.1. Lineage (GTDB taxonomy): Bacteria > Pseudomonadota > Gammaproteobacteria > JABABF01 > JAHRAO01 > JAHRAO01. The sequence continues at coordinate 3,597 of JAHRAO010000032.1, read as the reverse complement.
ATACACTGGCAATGGCTTGGCACCATATTGGCGAAATTTATGCGGAAAACAACTATTTAGATGAATCAATTCATGCATTGCAAGAAGGATTGAAATGTACGGTATTAATTTTCCGCGATGAGTTATCGCCCGGACGGTGGTATGATTTACGAGCCTTAACTTATGAAAAACTCGGTGATATGTATCAGCGCCTTGAGCGTTATCGTGATGCGATCTGGGCATATCGGAAAAGTATAAAAGCCATTCAATACGCTTATCGTTACCGCAAAAATGATGATGATCATCGCCAACATGCGATTTTATATGAAAAATTGGGGGATTCGTGCACGGCAAATAATTTTTGGACGCGCGCTTTATACTATCGTCGCCATAGCTTGAAGAAAAGACAAAAGATTGTTGCCTTGCAACCGCCTAACCACACTCTACTACGTGACCTTTCCATCGGCTATGAACGGATGGGGGATGTATTTTATGCACGGGGTTCATGGTCTCGTGCGATGAAATATTATGATAAAGGGTTAGAATTAATTCAGCAATTAATTCGCCAACACCCAGAAAACATTGTCTGGCAGCAAGATCAAAATATTCTTTACGAGCGGATTGCTGAAATTCAAAGCAATCGCAAGAAATGGCACGCAGCATTTGATGCGTATAAGGAAAACCTTACAGTTATCACCAATCTCATCGCAACCCAGCAGCACGATACAATATGGCGGCGAATATTAGCACTATGTTGGCGGCGATTTGGTAATTTTTATGCCACACAAAAAGATGGGTCAGCGGCAATTAAAAATTATAGAGAAAGCCTTTTGATTACCGAAGAATTACTGGCTATAGACCCGCAACGTTTATTGTGGCAAATAGACTATATCCATACCTGTTGCAATTTAGCGGAGATAGAACGCGATAAAAGTCAATCACTCGCGTGGGTTGAACGCGCTCGTGGGGCATTACAGCGATTATATGAATATAGCTATCCTCAGTACCAATACGATTGGATATTTGCCGCTGAAGATCGTGTTGGTGCACTCACAAAAGGGCAGTAGAAACGGCACCCGCAAAAAAATTGCCAGCGGCTCAAAGCGAAGCCATCGGCACGATTATTCTGTGTGCTCAGGTGGATTGATCGCCACTTTGAGAATACGTTGACCGTAGGGAGTGCCGATATACATTGCATCTCCTGCGTGAATAGCGACCGATGCCGCTCCCATGGGCGCTCCTTGATGCGTCAATAGCGTTTCCCAACTCATGTTATCTGTGTTGAGCGAAATGATGGAGAAAGCCAATCCACAGCTATATTCGGAAGATTGTGCACAGGAAGATTGCGCTCGGAAGCTCGGTGTTTGTTGTGCAATCCATAAGCGGTTGTTTTTTCTCCAGCGGCTACGCATGGCTCCTTTAACAGGCGCACTGGCGATCAATTGACCATCTGTGGCGCGTATTTTTCTGATTTCGCCGTAATGATAATTGACATACAAGTGCTCACCGTCTAACGCAATGCCGTCGGGGAAAGGTCCCTGCGAATGAGGGAGAATGCGTTGTGTGCCACGGGCATCCCAATGCCATACATTTCCCGTGTCCATCGCTAACCATGCCTTTATGCCATTAAACCACGATGATTGAGGGCGAGTGTTGGTCGCGTAAAAGCCATCCACCGTGCCGACAACATCACTCATCATACTATCGGGTGGCGCCATGATACACCCGTGCCACGCAATATACATATTAATACCGTTAGGGATGATATGAAAAATTTCTATGGCCTGTCGCTTGCGGTTAACGACATACAAGCGGTATAACCCTCCCGAGATATCGACTAAATCTATACCGTGGGGCGAAAAATCCTCCCCCAGCGGGGCGGTGCATTCTTGCTCTCCAAAAGGCATATGAAAAGGAAAAGGGGGCGGATTATTTTGTGGGTACAATACGCGCCGAGCGTGCGTCAGTGTATCAAAGATGATTAACCGACCTGCGTGCTCGGCATCTCCACTTTGACTCACAATGGCATGTCGATTGTCGGCAAACATCAACATATCGCTACTCCTTGGCATATTGCAAATGGGAGTCATGTTTTTTGTTGGCTCACAATCCGTTATGTGCGATAACACAGCATTTTCACTACACGCAGTAAGCAGGAGAGTGGATATAATAACTCTATAGGAGCGACATATCACAAGTCGTAACTTTTGGATCATGGATAAAAAAATTTTATAATCATTCACTATGCTCATTCCTCTTCAGGATCGTTTTCGTCGGCGTATTACTTATTTGCGTCTATCACTCACCGATCGGTGTAACTTTCGCTGCCTCTATTGTATGCCAAACCATTCGGCATATGTACCTGATCTCCTGCACAATGATGAATTATTTATTATTGCGCAGGCTTTTACCCAATTAGGGGTCAATAAAATTCGCTTAACTGGCGGTGAACCCTTACTACGAACCAATATTGTATCACTTGCGAAGCGTTTGAGCACTTTGGATGGATTAAATGAGTTAACGCTCACCACAAATGGATGGCTACTACAATCGCTTGCCCATCCATTGCGTGTGGCAGGCATCAAACGAGTCAACATTAGCTTAGACACGCTACAGCCGCAGCGTTTCCACCGCTTGACAGGTCAGCGCAATATGAAAAGAGTATTAGATGGTATTGAGGCGGCTTGTGCGGCAGGTTTTGAACGAGTAAAAATTAATGTTGTCATGCTGAAAGGACACAATGATGATGAAATTGTTCCGTTGATAGAGTTTGCCCGACAAAGAGGAATGGATATTAGTTTTATTGAAGAAATGCCCATAGGTCGCGATGTGCACAGGCGCAATGACCAGATCCACTGTGATGAAATTTATCGCCGGATTTCCCTTCACTATTCTTTATTGCCGAGCAGCGAAAATAGTGGTGGACCTGCGCAATACCACTATATTTCCAATAATAAGCATACACGTATTGGATTTATTGCCCCTTATAGCGCTAACTTTTGCGCGTCTTGTAATAGGGTACGCCTCACCCCGAATGGAGATCTGTTGCTGTGTTTAGGCAATGAAGACGCAGTCAATTTAAGGACAATTGTACGCACTCACCCCCACGATCCTATTCCGTATCTCACGAATGCCATTCGGAAGGCGATCACACATAAACCCGAACGCCATCATTTTGACGACCTCTCTGCACCACAACCGCTTCGTTGGATGAATGCAATTGGCGGGTAATGGGCGGTGGTGCTGTCTTTACGGTCAGCACGTCCCTGTTTTAGCGCTCAATACATCCCTGTATTTCGCTTGTACATTGCCGAAAAATTATCGCAAGACGCTGCTTTTTTAGCGGTCAGCACATCCCTGTGCCTCCCTTGGTACGCAGGCAAAAAATTATCGGAAAAGCGTAGTTTCCCTCTATTTTTTGACTGCGGGCGGTGCTCCCTGCACCGCTTTCTTTGCGAGCGGTGGTGCTTTTTTAGCGCTCAATACGTCCTTGTATTTCGCTTGTACATTGGGTAAAAAACTTCGCAAGACAAAGTAATGCTCGTTTTTTACCCAATGGGGCGGTGCTCCCTGCACCGCTTTCTTTGCGAGCGGTGGTGCTTTTTTTGCGGTCGGCAC
>JAHRAO010000016.1 GCA_020027215.1 Gammaproteobacteria bacterium | reverse complement strand
TAAATCTCCGTGCATTTTCTCGTTTGGAGTTCTACCGACTTGTTCTTTTTCCTTTAGAGGACTCATTGAAATCAATAATCCGTTTAGTTTGAATAATCTTTGAATCTTCAAACATTAAGTTATTGATTTTATTCTACTTTGAATCTACTTTGAATGTCAATAAATTAAACTAACCAATTGATTTTATTCATAAAAAAGTTTCGGGTATTACTCCCACTCAATAGTTGCTGGAGGTTTGTCGGTAATATCGTAGACGACGCGCGATACGCCCGGTAGCGAATTGACAATTTGGCGCGCAGCAGCAGAAAGCACGTCATGCGGCACAGGAGCAGCGCTTGCGGTCATAAAATCTTCACTCACCACAGCACGCAGTGCGATGACCGGTGCATAACGGCGATGGTCGCCGGTGACGCCAACTGAATTTACCGGCAAGAATACCGCAAAGGCTTGGCTCACTTGTGCAAGCCAGCCTGCCTCGTGCAATACGCGCATAAATATATCATCGGCTTGGCGCAATATATCTGCTGTTTGTGCGGTGACTTGTCCCAAAATACGCACTCCTAGACCAGGACCAGGAAAAGGATGGCGATCGAGTAATTCATCGGGCATCCCCAATTCTCGTCCAATGTTACGCACTTCATCCTTAAATAAATTGCGCAATGGTTCGACCAGTTTTAGCGACATACGTTCGGGTAATCCGCCGACATTATGATGTGATTTAATGGTATGAGCGGCATTGTGTACTCCCGTAGCCGATTCAATCACATCTGAATAAATTGTTCCCTGTGCCAGCCAGCGCACATTACTGAGTTGCTGGGCGGTGCGCTCAAACACTTCAATAAAAGTATGCCCTATGATAGTGCGTTTCTGCTCAGGATCTGTCACCCCATGCAAAGCAGTCATAAATTCTTCCTGAGCATTCACTCGTTGCACTACTACCCCTAAACCGTCAAACACCGCAATCACTTGATCGGCTTCGTGCAAGCGCAATAATCCGTTATCCACCAACACACAATGGAGCTGTTTTCCAATAGCACGGTGAAGCAACTGCCCAGCGACCGCCGAATCAACACCGCCCGACAATGCCAGCAATACCCTATCCTCGCCAAGACGCGTGCGTAGCGTTTTAATCATATCCTCTACAATGCCTGCCGCTTGCCAATGGGGGTGGCAACCGGCAATATGCAGGACAAAATTGCGCAAAATATCACTCCCATGTTCGGTGTGTGTCACTTCGGGGTGAAATTGCAGTCCATAGAGGGGCTTATGCTCGTGGGCGATGCCCGCAATCGGGGTGTCATCGCTCGCTGCAATAGTTGTAAACCCCGGGGGTAAAGTGATGACGTGATCGCCATGACTCATCCACACCGTATACTCCGTTTTGTGCGCATCTATGTGCGCAAACAAAGGATGGTCGTTTTGTAAATGCATCCGCACATGCCCAAATTCTCCCAATGGTGCCGCCTGCACTACCCCTCCTAATTGTTGAACCATACGCTGCATTCCGTAACATATTCCCAATACGGGAACGCCCAAATCAAAAATTGATGCAGTAATGGAAAGAGAATGCTGTTGGCCAGCACTTTGTGGACCACCAGAGAGAATAACCGCCGACGGTGGGCAATCAGATTCGTTGATATCATAGGCCACTGCCGAATGAATCTCACAATATACACCGATCTCGCGAATACGGCGGGCAATCAATTGGGTGTATTGTGAACCAAAATCAATAATGCATATCCATTGCTGACGTAAGGGATCCATTATTGGGTTGATCGTTGGTCGGCAACTTCTTCAATTTTTTCCCGCAAAGTGGGAAAAGAATCGAGTACTTTAGCAAAATCAGTCCGTTTTAAGCGTAAGAGTTGGCAATGACTCGTCGCTTGCACAGTGGCACCTCGTGGTTCATCGTGGAGCAAGGCAATTTCGCCAAAAAAATCACCGCTCCCCAAAACCACTTTCTGATCAGGTAATAGCACCTCTACACTGCCATTGCTGAGAAAATACATCGCATCACCTATCTCGCCACGGGAAACAATTTTATCCCCGGGCAGAGCCAAACGCGGTTTCAACTGTGAGGATATTTTTTTAATGGCTTGTTCAGGAAAATCGCGCATAAAAGGAACTTTAGAGAGCAACTCTATAGGGTTTAACTTCAGGTTTAGTTTAGCGGTGCGACTAAGGTTTTTCACCCGTTTTAATAAATCATGACGCAGGTTTTTAAATAATTCTTGGTTGATGATGCCTTCATTATGCATCAATTGGTAGCTACGCAATTCCATACTGGTCGCCATGCGTTCGGTAAATAAACGTTGTATTGCATGAGCGTAGTCGTGATATTGCAATTCTAAATCTTGCAGCGTTTTCGCAATTTTATCGTGACGCCAATGCAGTTGATCAATAATTTTTTCATGGTGTACGGGGTCAATAATGGGCGCTAAGCGCGCAGACGCCTCATCGGTCAGCTGGTTGAGTGCAGTGGTTTGAATAAAGGAGCTCCGATAACGGATGGATAGATTTGACGCCAAAGGAGCATTGTAGCCAATGGTGCGATGCCAATATAATCCCCAGCGAAAAGAAAAACCAATTTTTAATTGATTCTCGACTGCACGGCAATAACCCTCCTGTCCATTCGTTTTCAACGCATCTTCTATTACATCCATATCGCTTAATAAAATGCGCACAATTTCCAGCGATACCATCCCTTCATTGCGATACTCACTATAAATTGCGCATTCCCGTGCTAACAAAATAGATAGCCCAATCTCCATCCATTCGTTATCCGCTAAATTGGTTTCGGAAATATTGAGTTTCGCGTGCCGTTGTTTGTAATTGTCAATAACAGCATCGCCTACCTTGGCCTGAATTCCAAAGTATGAAATACGTTTTTTAATAATATCCACTAAATTATCCAGTGAGTGGCGCATGGCACGAGTGCGTAGCAACTGATCCCGAGGGGATAGCTTGTTTAATCCTAATAGCCGCATCAACACAGGCATGGATGGTGCATTGACCAGTAAAGTAAATAAGACAAACCCCGTAACCATCATCGCGATAAAGAGGCGCACATCATCTGAGTAATTGGTGCTTTCGTATACGGTCAGCGCTAATGCCAAACTGACCGCTCCTCGCAATCCGCCCCAATACATCACTGTTTTGAAGCGAAAGGAAATGCGTTGCATCCATCCTAACCATTCAGCAATCGGCACCATAAAATAAACAATGCCAAAACGAGCGATAAAGGCAGTGGCTAGTAATGTAATCAGCCATCCCCGCTCACGTTCTCCGAGTTGTTCTAACAGCTCAGGGACAGTCAGCCCAATCATGATGAAAATCATAGAATTTGCCCAAAAACTAATGCTTTCCCATATCTCATGCATAAGATGTTGTTCGGATGAAGACAGGCTCGTATGAACATAGCTCCCGACAACTAAAGCCGAAACCACTAACACCATAACGCCAGATATATGAAGATGATGCTCGGCAATAATAAACGAGAGATACGCAAAACATACCGTCAAAGTCGTGCGCACTAATGGTAATTGTCCGACTAAAATGATTAGCCGTACCAACAACCAGCCGGCGACCAGGCCTAACAAGACACCGCCTAAAAACACTTTGATAAAAGACACCACGCCAGATAACAAGCTTGTTTCCGTGTTGCCACTCAAAGCAATCATTCCCGCCAAAATAGTAAAGATCACGATTGCGGTTGCATCATTGAAGAGGCTTTCGCCTTCAACTAAAATTGTCAATCGTTTCGGGGCGCCCAATTCCTTAAAAATAGCAATGACTGCAACGGGATCGGTCGCCGAAACAATCGCCCCTAATAATAGACACACCAACAATGGGAATGGGCTGTACCAAGACATGGTAAAACCGACTATCACCGTAGAGGCGAGCAAGCCAACAACCGCCAGTAATAAAATGGGGCCTAAATCACTGATTAATTTACGGACATCAATAGATAATGCCGATTCAAAAATCAGTGCGGGTAAAAAAATGAAAAAAACGGCATTTGCCGTAATATTAAATTGGCTTGCGGGGAGCAATAATACGCCGATACCATCTGAAGGGATTTCCACATAGCGAAAAAACAATCCCAAGCCACAGCCAACGACAGTTAATAAAACAGTGTGCGGAAAGCGTAAGCGTTGTGAAATAGGCAATAACACTACGGCAATTGCCAGTAAAATCATTAAGCCCAGTACTGTATCAAAAACCGCCATTAAGAGGTGCTCTCATTCATTTTTTCGTTTGATGCGCAACCATAACTCCAGTAAAGGGCCTGATATCGTATACAAAATTGTCATGAGCAATAGTATATAGGGTGGATTGATAGCAACGATAGCCACTCCACCCACCAAGACCAACATAAACATAAATGGAACCTGTCCTTCAGCGACAAATAAATTTTTGAAGCTATAGTAGCGAATACTACTGACCATGAGTAGGCTCAGCAATACGGTCGCGATGGATACTCCAACAACCATTTGCATGGGAACCTGCTCACCGATCATTCCCTCTTCGGTCATAACCCAAATTAAAAAACACATTAATCCTGCGGCCATAGGACATGCCAAACCAAAGAAGAAGGGGGAATCTGTGTTACTCCGCGCATTATAACGCGCTAAACGCAAAGCGGTGCATGCAGAATAAATGAACGAGATGACCCATCCCGGTTTCCCTAATGTCGCAAGGCCCCAGCTAAAAACAATTAAAGCTGGTGCGACACCAAATGCCACCATATCGGATAAACTGTCGTATTCCATACCAAAAATACTTTGCGCTTTAATAATACGCGCAACACGACCATCCAACAAATCGAAAAGCATAGCGGCAAGAATGGCGATACCCGCTAAATCGAATTTACCCTGCATCCCACTGATGATGGCAAAAAAACCAGCAAATAATGTACCAGTCGTCAATAAATTGGGGAGCAAGTAAATACTACGCAATCGTTTACGGGGTAGTTGTACGACAATAGCATCGGGAGCATCGGCATCAGGAGAATCTTGTTTGCCTTTGCCCTGACCTGCTTCATTTAACGGCAAAGTAGGCGAATTGTTGTGAGATGAAGTGGGTGAAGGAGCAGTTTGTTTATTCAACAATGTATGTCGCATTATCGGGTCATTATAAACGGGAAAATGGCAAAAGAGGTGATTATATATCCTGTTTATTAGAGCAATCGGATCACATTATCGCCACCGACGAATTACTCCGTATTTAATAAAGTTGCTTTTGCTTGATTGAGGCGGGCGGCAAGATAAGGATTGCCGCCGCGATCGGGATGGACTTTCTGTATTAAACGCCTGTGCGCTTCAATAATTTCTTGACGTGTGGGTTCGTCACTCAGTCCTAAAATATCCATCGCTTCACGGCGAGTCATTGTATTCTCCTGCTGGCGTTCTTGCTGCCACGAACGGATAAAGGGAAATAACTGAATTCCCCACGAGAGCAAAAATGGAAGCAATCGTTGGAGTATAGCGAGTAATGAGGCGAATATCACCCCTAACCAGTGCATTTTACCCATCACAGCGAGTGCCACTGTCGCCAATACAATACCGATTAAAAATGTGCGCACAAGAAAAGGTCGTCCATACAAGCGGTATCCTCGCCTGATATAAGCGATTAATACCAGCACAGCTAAGACGATAAGCAAATACTTAATCATCGTATACACAATAAATATGGTTGCACAAACTCATTTTGAAGGTCTTGCTGGGGAGGACATCAGCCAGTAAGGTAAACAATAATCTATCCAACTGTGTAAACGAAGATTCATCAAAAATCCACAATGCCCTCCATATTGTGGAGTATACACAGTCATTTCATTATTTGCCGGCAGTGACAACTGGGTACGATAATTGATGAGCGGGTCATCAGTAGCAAAGACCAATACACTCGGCACTTTTATCGCGGCAAACACTTCTTCGGTAAGGGTGTAATCGGCAAAATAGTGGGCACAATCGGAATAAGGACTATGCCGGCGCACTAAATAATGATTCAAATCACTCAGCGAAGGAAGGGATCGTATGGTGCGGACATCATCCAAATCGGGGAAGTGGTGTAATTTACTTTGTAAACTCTTTCGCCAACGATGAACAAAATAGCGATGATACAAACGGTTATTTTCAATCGCTTCGGTTGTCTCTTGCGGGTTGAGCGGTGGACAAATAGCAATAATGTGATTGATGGGGATTTCTTCTTGCAAAAGCACGGAAAGTCGCAAAGCAATATTTCCCCCCAAGGAAAAACCAACCATCGCGTAACGCGAGAAAACAAACAATCTCTGTAATTCTTTTATCGCTTGCACGACTTCTTGCAAGCGTGTTGCTAAGAATATGGCGCGATTGATCCCTTCACTCCCGCCATGATCTCTTAAATTGAGGCGGAAAGTCGCATAGCCATTTTCATGTAAAGCCTGTGCTGCTGCCAATACATATACCGAATTGGCAGAACCCAACCATCCGTGAATAATAATAACCAACGCAGAGGCGGAAGGGGGAACGCAGTATTCGCCGGATAGTTTGATTCCCTCACCACAATCCAATAAATAGTGCCGTGAGCATGTGGCTAAAGAGCGATACGCTTCAGATTTTGCACCATAAGCGCGTAAAGGGCTACGCCCTAATAAAGATTGTAGATGTGGGTTGCGCAATAACCGAGGGGGGTTAAAAAAATCAGGGGTTGCGGCAAGCAAATGCGGTTGAATTATAGGGTGTGGATCCATTGGCGGATCGTTGCCAATTTGACGCACAACGCGAAAGTATTCATTGCCGTGCTAATGTCTTCGAGACGAGGAAAAGTTGGAGCAATGCGAATATGAACATCTTCGCAATCGCGACGATAGGGAAAAGCGCTACCAGCGGGTGTTAATTTCACCCGCGCCCCTTTTGCTAATTCAATAACTTGTGCCGCTAATCCCTTCCGCGTATAAAAGGAAATAAAATAACCTCCCTGAACAGGATTCCACGATCCATAGGCGCCATAATGCGGGTGCGGCTGTAGTTGGGTCGCTAAAATATTACAGGTTTCATCAAATTTCGCTTTGATTGGCACAGCATGCCGTTGCATTAATGCAAGAATACCCGATTTATTTTTCAGCAAGCGCACGTGGCGGAGTTGATTGATTTTATCTGGTCCAACCGTCATCAACTGGCGGTATGCCGCAAACTGAGCCAAGTTTGCCGATCCCGTTGCTAAACAGCCAACTCCGGCTCCCGCAAAAGTCATTTTAGAAGTAGAAGCAAACATAAAGGTGCGCTCAGCGGTTCCTTGCTGCCGACATTCGTCCATCAAAGGTAATAAAAGCGGCGCATAATCCACAAAATGGTGTACTGCATAAGCGTTGTCCCAAAAAATACAAAAATTATCTGCGGCGACCTTTGGCAATTCGGCAAAACGGCGCACGGTGGCATCGTCAAAAGTAACGCCACTCGGATTAGAAAAACGAGGAACGGCAATAATCCCTTTAATCGTCTGGTCATCTTGAACCATTTGCGTTACTGCATCCATATCGGGTCCAGTATCACCCATTGGCATATTGAGCATTTCAATGCCCAACTGTTCACATATACTAAAATGGCGGTCGTATCCTGGGACTAAACAAATCATTTTATAATTTTTTTCGCTTCGCCACGGCTGGGCATTCACCAAACCGACATCACGGCAAAACAATAAAACCTGATAAAAAAGAGTTAAGCTGCTGTTATCGCCAACTAAGACTTCATCCGCCCGACAATCAAGTAATTCGGCAAATAATTGTTGCGCTTCGGGCAAACCGCAGATATCTCCTCCATAGTTGCGCGTATCACTCCCATCCTGTGCAAAATAATCATCGCCTAAAATACCATCTAATTCACTGCTCAATGCAACCTGATCGTCACTGGGCTTGCCGCGCGTCAAATTCAACATAAGAGGTTGTTGGGTGAGTTTTTCGTACTGGGCGCTTAGTGCAGATTCTTCATCATGTAATAGTTGTATGCTCAATCTATACTCCTCATTGCTTAGTCCGTCCGTGTTATTATAAAGTAACAATTTCAGTTTAAGGGAGAAGCCTTGCATGATAGACGATAAAATTGCTCAAATGCTCAATATGCAAGAGGAAATTAATGCGCGCATTCACCCGCAATGGCGACAAAAAAACTTCCCTTGGTATCGAGCAATATGGATTGAATGCGCAGAGTTATTAGGCTACTGCAATTATAAATGGTGGCAGCATAGTGAACCGCAGTGGCACCACATTCATTTAGAGATTGTTGATATTTTGCATTTTGGTATGGGAGACCTCCTCGTTCGCCATACCCACCCCGCTATTATTGAGCGTATCAAAAAGGCGTTCACCGAAATAAATACCGACGAAAAAGATATTTGTCAAGCGGTGGAGCAATTAGCATTGATTGCTTTACAAAAACACTATTTTTCGCTCTCCGCATTTTATACCGTTACGCAATGCGCCCAAATGAATTTTGACCAGATCTACCAGAACTATTTAGGCAAGAATGTGCTCAATCATTTCCGTCAAAATCACGGTTACACGCAAGGGTGTTATCAAAAAATATGGGGTGGACGCGAAGATAATGAGCACTTGTTTGAATTGACACAAACACTACAAGTATCACCAGCAGAATTTAGCGACCGGCTCTATCAAGCGCTTAAAGAACGTTACTCTTCTTTATGCCATGATTCATAAACACTTCAAAGTGGGACCATTACAGTGCAATTGTAGTATTATCGCCGACCCTGTCAGCAAAAAAGCACTGGTCGTTGATCCAGGAGGGGACGCACAATTGATTCTTGATGCGTTAACGGCGGACGAATTACAGCCGATCGCACTTATCCATACGCACGCCCATTTTGACCATATTCTCGCCGCAGGAGCAATTAAAGACGCCACTGGTGCTCCCATTAGGGTGCATCGCGATGACTGGTTACTGTGGCAAGCATTGGAAGCACAATGTGCGTGGTTTAATGTGCCCTACCACCCTTTGCCCGATCCAGATACCACCCTTGACGATGAAGAAATGCTCAACTGTTGCGATGGCGTGGCATTGCACACTCCTGGACATACTATGGGTTCAATGAGTTTTTGGTTTGCCTCTCATAAATTATTGATTGCGGGAGACACCTTATTCAAAGGATCTATCGGGCGCACTGATTTGCCTGGAGGAAACTTTGAGCAATTAGCACACTCTATCCGTCACCGCTTATATAATCTTGCCGATGATGCTATGGTCATCACTGGGCATGGTCCACCTACTTCGCTTGCCCATGAACGTGACACCAACCCGTTTATTGCTGCACAATAATAGCGTAAAAACCATTAAAATATTAATATACACGCGAATGACCGATGAATAATAAGACGAATGATACAAAGCTAGTGCCACTCAACCAAGCACAGATTGAAGCACAGCTCACGCAGCTCAATAAAAATAATCACTGTGAGTGGCAGCACGGTGATGGATGTATATATACTCAATACATTTGCGACAATTTTACGACCGCAGTCGGTGTAATGATACAAATTGCTTTCCTTGCCGAGCAGCACAATCACCACCCCGATATACTTTTACACGACTATCGCAAGGTCGTCATCACTGTGCGCACACACAAGGTCAATGGTCTGACAAAAAAAGATTTTGCTTTGGCAACCGAAATTGCCGCATTGCCGACCTTATAATTACCCCTATTAACCACGACCTCCGATATAAATTAAGATGATGTCGCTTGCGGTACCATTACACCCTATCGCCAACGAAACGCACAAAATATTATCCCGCCGATTGATTATTAGCGGGGTGATTATGGGGATACTTGCCCTTTTAGTTGCTTCACGGTATTTATATTTGCAAATTATTCTGCACGATGATTACAGTACGCGCTCCAATGAAAATCGCATTAAATTGCGCCCGATCAATCCGGAACGAGGGATTATTTATGACCGCAATCACATTCCTTTAGTAGAAAATCGCCCCCGCTATAGCTTAGTACTCCAGAGTAAAAAAGAAGCACATGTTAATCTAGCTTTAGAGCGACTCAACACTATTCTTCATTTGGGCGACACCAAGATCAACAGCATACGCAATCATATTAATCAACAATCGGCATCCGCACACACTATTCCCCTGCCCCTCAATTTAGATAGCGAGCAGCTCGCTAAAATTATGGTTGAACGATATTGGCTCCCGCATATAGAATTGAAAGTGCGCTCAATGCGCTATTATCCATACCAAGATGTTTTCGCCCATATTCTCGGCTATGTCAGCGGCATTACCGAACAAGAACGGTGGCAATTAGACGAAGTGAACTATAAAAATACACATGTGATTGGCAAGGTGGGAATTGAGAAAGTGTATGAACAAGTATTAAACGGGAATGTCGGTTATGAAAATGAAGAAGTTAATGCTTTAGGGCAAGTATTGCGGGTCATTGATAAACAAGCACCACAGCAAGGAAAACAAATTACCCTGCATATTGACAGTAGATTACAACAGTTTGCTTGGAAGTTATTAGAAGGCAAACAAGGCACGATCATCGCATTAGAGCCTGCCACAGGCGGAATCTTGGCAATGGTGAGTGCACCGAGTTTCAATCCCAACCCCTTTATTATGGGTATGGGGCAAGAAGAATTTCGCGCACTGAGTAAAGCAGAAAATCGTCCCTTGTTTAACCGTGCATTGCAAGGACAATACTCTCCCGGATCAATTGTTAAACCCGTATTCGCCTTAGCCGCATTACACCACAACGTGATCAGCAGTCAAACACATATTGTAGATACGGGAGTTTTTCAATTGCCCAATGACCCGAGACGTTATCGTGACTGGAAACCAGAAGGGCACGGAGAAAAAGTAAATGTTTATCAAGCAATTGTCGAATCGTGTGATGTGTTTTTTTACCAGACGATCGTCAATTTAGGTATAGAACGACTGGCGCCATTTATCCAACAATTCAATTTTGGCATTCCCACAGGAATCGATATAGACAGTACCGCCGAAGCAAAAGGTTTAGTGCCTAACGATGCATGGAAGCGCCAGGTGTGGAAGCAAGCATGGTATGCTGGTGATACGGTCAATTTATCGATCGGGCAGGGATTTTTATTGACCACCCCCATTCAAATAGCAGTGATGACCGCTATTTTAGCGAATCGTGGCGTAAAACCCATCCCACGTATCGTACACAGTATAGATAAAAAAGTAGAAGAACCACAGCTCACATTAATTAGAGATGAAATTGAGCCAGCACATTGGAATTTAGTCTTGCGCGCAATGCGGAATGTTGTGCATGGCAATAAAGGAACTGGACGGGGTATTAATCGCCACATTCAATACACGATGGCTGGAAAAACAGGCACCGTGCAAGTGGTCAGTAAGTCACAAGATGACGAAGCACTCGGGCAAGAAGTCAAAGAGATCAAACAGACCAATCGGGATCACTCCGTATTTATTGGTTTTGCCCCATTTGAACAACCGCGCATTGCAGTAGCCGTTATAGTTGAAAATGCGGGCGATGGGAGTAAAATTGCTGCCCCCATAGCACGCAAAATATTAGATGCGTATTTGATACCATGAGCATTCTGTGGTAATCTCATATACTATGAATACATCTCATACAGTAGCAAAGCAAGGATATGTCCACAAGTGGAGGCGGGCGCTGACTTCACTACATCGCCGCGCAGTGAGAGAACCGTATTATTTTGCCCTCAATAGGACACCCTCTTACCACGCCAAGGCGGATGCGCCGTCTATACAACAACTATACGACGAAATCAAATCGCTGCTCGTCGAAAAAAATGCGGTCGTCATTGCTCATTATTACACCGACGAGATCTTGCAACAATTAGCCGAAGAAACTGGCGGTTTTGTCGGTGATTCATTAGAAATGGCACGTTTTGGTCGCGACAGTGATGCGGAAACCCTCGTCGTCTCTGGGGTACGTTTTATGGGGGAAACAGCAAAAATTTTAAACCCACAGAAACGTATATTGATGCCCGCTTTAGAAGCAACCTGTTCGCTTGACTTGGGTTGCCCGATAGATGAATTCGAGTCCTTCTGTAACAAATATCCCGAGCGCACAGTTGTGGTATATGCTAATACTTCAGCAGATGTAAAAGCGCGCGCTGATTGGGTGGTCACTTCCAGTATTGCTAAAGATGTTATTGAACATTTGCACGATCAAGGACAATCTATTTTGTGGGCGCCTGATAAGTATTTAGGTGCTTACATACAACGCATTACTCAAACCGATATGGTGATATGGGATGGTGCATGTGTGGTGCACGAAGAATTCAAAGCCCAGGGCATTGCCGCTCTCAAACACACCTACCCCGATGCCCTTGTCTTAGCGCACCCCGAATCTCCGCCGGCAGTTTTAGACATTTCCGATTATATCGGATCAACATCCGGCATTATCAATGCCGCTCACTCAATGGATAATAATCGTTTTATTGTGGCAACCGAACAAGGTATTCTCTATCAGTTGCGGCAAAAATTGCCACACAAGGAATTTATTTCTGCACCGACCGCCGGTGAAGGTGCGACCTGTCAGAGTTGTGCGCGTTGTCCGTGGATGAAAATGAATAGTATCCAAGATATTCACCACATTTTACTCACCGGGGAAAACGAAATTACGCTACAGCCAGATGTGAGACAAGCCGCCATGCAAGCACTGCAACGGATGTTAAACTTTAAGAAAACTTAACCTCACTGTGAAGGATATTTATCTCCAAGGAGTGGGTTTAACTTCGCAACGCGCCCGCGAACGATTGGTGTGTACTCTGCGACAGATGGGCATTGACCAGCCAGCTATTTTGGAGACAATCGTCCGTATACCACGCCATTGTTTTGTGGATGATGCAATTAGCCATCGCGCTTACGATAATGTTGCCCTCCCTATTGCCAGCCAGCAAACCATTTCCCAGCCTTATATTGTCGCCTACATGACCCAACTACTCCTCGCCAGAAAGCAGGCACCGCGCGTATTAGAAATCGGCACAGGATCGGGATACCAAGCGGCTATTCTCGCACAGTTTTACGATGAAGTTTATAGTGTGGAGCGTATTCGCAAATTATGGAAGGATGCGCAAAAAAAATTATACACACTCGGGCTCCATAACATCCATCTGCGCCATGACGATGGTCATCATGGATGGTTGGATGCCGCACCATTTGACGCCGTTATAGTTACCGCAATGACGCAAAAAGTGCCACCAAAACTCATTCAACAAGTGATTGATGGCGGGCAAATTGTGATCCCCGTGCAGGAAGGCACCCAACAAAATATCCATCAATTGATTTGTCGCCAGGGTGCGATTATCCAGCGCAATGTATTAGAAGCCGTATCTTTTGTTCCACTACTCGCAGGGAAGCAAATTGATTGATTAAATTGCTCCCCATGTATAGGATATGTGTCCAGGGAATGGTGATAATGCTCGGTGCATGTTCGGCAACAATTCCATCGCCAGTGATTGAACCATTTAGCGACACAGGGCAATCCCTCATAGCCGCACCAGCGCCAAGCACCACTACCAGCACACAAAACATTTATATCGTGCAATCCAACGATACTTTATACTCTATTGCCAAAAAAAATAATCTTACCATGCAAAAGTTAATAACAATCAATCATTTAGCACCGCCTTATCTCATTTACCCAGGACAAAAACTCTATTTATTGACCCCGCCCCAGATCGCCTCCATAGTGCCACCCATTCATTGGCAATGGCCGTTACACGGGAAAGTTTCACCAATCGTATCGAAGAAAAAAATCATCCGCGGTGTACGTATCGCCGCACATCCAGGGAGTAGTGTGTGCGCAACACATTCTGGACAAGTTGTGTATGCTGGCAATAACCTCAATTACTACGGCAATTTGTTAATTATCCAACACGCCTACTCGTATAGTAGTGTCTACGGTTACAACCGCCAATTATTAGTACAACATGGCGAGCAGGTGCATACTGGACAAGTGATTGCTCGGTCTGGTCAAGCGCACGATCAAAAATATAAAGGACTTTTTTTTGAGATCCGTCATGACGGTAAGCCACTGAACCCATTGAAACTACTACCACACTAAGATGTTATGGCACCAGCGTTTCATCGTCAAACCCATAATATGGTTGTGTTTGCTATGGGCATTCATCGTCATAAGCTGTTGGGGCAGCTGGCAACTACACCGCCCGTTTCATTTTATTTATCCTTTATGGTACAAAATACTCAATATTGAACAAACGATTCGTGATAATGTACCAATCAATCGACACAATAAAACTGATTTTCCCGTCGATCAGGTAGAAGAACACTACAGATTATTTGCTGCCATTAGCCGAGCATTACACCGCAACGACAATGAGTTATCTCGTATTCGTTATCGGAGCACAATAAATAATGCGTGGCGCCCCTTGCTCACCCCAGCGGAAATTATTCATCTCCAAGATGTCGCAGTGCTTATTACAAGCTTTAATTGGATGGCGATCATTTCGGTGATAATCGCCAGTGTGTGTATCTTTATCGTGCGCACCCAATATCCTCCGCCATGGCATTTTTATACCATCGCTTGTACAGCAACCGTCGGGTGCATCGCCCTTCCCATAATGCTATTGGGCGCACAAAATGTTTTTTATTGGCTACACAAAGCCATCTTTCCCCCAAACCATCAATGGTTTTTCTACTACAACGACTCTTTAATGAGTACATTAATGCAAGCACCTAATTTATTTGGCGGCATTGCCATGACTTTAGCTGCTGGGGCAACATTAATATTTATTGTGCTCTTAGTGGGGACCCACCGTTATATACGTGCGCGCAGCCTTAATGTTTAAACACGGATAGGCACCATTCCTTTATTTGTGTCCATCCATACTGAATTTTCTCTATTTTTCGCACCCCATACATAATCATATATGCATTTTTAGACCATAAAAGTTTATATGGAACAACACAAAAAATAAAATAGGGATAATAGAAAATGCGATATAAAATCTGCCAATAAAAATAAATAGGCAGTACAGGGGACTGGCGAATCATGCTGGCAATAGTACCTGTTGTGTGTCGATCAACATATCCCAGATTTTTCACCATATTACGAGTGACGATAAACGCCTTTAATTCGCCTTGCCGCGTCATTTCACAATAATGTTGGTCAATAGCCTGCCCGCACATAGGAGTTGCATGAGATAAAAATTTAAGTGCGCCGCGGCGAGAAATTACATACGCCATTGTATTGAGAATGTGCTCTGCCGGACGCATACTCAGCAATTCTTCATTTTGACCAACATTGGCATAATCGTATAGATAAATGAAATCCCAGTCAAAGGTATTGCCCGTCAATAATTTGTCCACTTGACCGCAAAAATTATCGGGCAATGCAATATCATCTTCAAAAATAAAACAATAGTTAGCGCTACTGTCCAAAAAATCTTGCAACGCAATACGATGCGATAAATAGCAGCCAATCTCACCAGTCACATTAAAAGCAATACTCATGCGATCTAATATTTTCTGTTGCTGTAAATCCTGTAGGTGGTGGCGCGTCAAATCATGGTGGGTCACCGCTGGAATTGTTTTGAGATGGGGGAAAATTTTTCTTAAGCTTTCCGCTTGCTGACGCCTCCGATCATCAGCAGTGAAGACAATACAATATGCGGGGAAATGAGCAATCATATTCATGTGCTCTTTAATTCATTTTTATACAAACACAAAAGAATTGCCGGCAATAAAGATCGATTTATTTGGCAATTTTACTACCAATACCATTGACCGTAAACAATTCTAATAACACTGCGTGTGGAGTTAAGCCATTAATAATATGTGTTTCAACCCCAGCAGCATTTGCCTGCACAGCATATTGCACTTTAGGCACCATACCACCGACAATGGATCCATCTTGGAGCATTTGTTGGGCGTGCTGCCCAGTCAATGAGGACAGAAATTCGCCATCCGCGTTGTGCACGCCCGGTACATCACTTAAAAAAATCAATTTTATTGCATTCAATTCGCATGCAATAGCGGTTGCCACCGCATCCGCATTAATGTTCAAAGTACTGCCTTCTGTGTCAACCCCAATAGGCGCTATCACTGGAATAATATCATCCAATATCATTCGTTGTAGTAAGGATTGATTGATGGCTGTGACATCACCGACGTGTCCCAAATCAATTGTATGTGATTCATCGGTCATATTGGGTCCAGCAATACGCTGAGCAGTAATTAAATTAGCATCTTTCCCGGTCATCCCAATTGCTTGTCCACCGCAACAGTTTATTGCCGCCACAATAGATTTATTGATCTTACCCCCGAGTACCATTTCTACGATATCCATCGTATCGGCATCCGTGACCCGCAATCCATTAATATAATGGGTTTGCATACCCAGCCGTTCTAACATGGAGCCAATTTGGTATCCCCCGCCATGCACAACTATGGGATGAATACCGACCAATTTTAATAATACACAATCACGCGCCAATAAAGACAAACAATCGTTCGCCATCAATTTACCGCTCAGTTTAATCACCATATATTTTCCATGAAAATGCTGAATATAAGGAAGTGCTTGCGATAAAAGTGTGCCGATATTATGCACGTGCGCAGATTGCTGTGCGCTGTCTTTTATTTCGGAAGAAGACATATCATTGATAGGGGTAGATCCTTCCTCGTAATAATCTCTTTGATTACTCATGGGTGAGGACGTCTGAATGTCGGGCAATGTGTATCATCGTATACAATAAAACGAAAAGTAACAAACATCAATGCCCATCAACTTTATATGTTTATTGTTTTTATAAAATACTACTTTATACATCAAACCCCTCGTAAATGCAACTATTATAACTATTCTCGTATTATTGTCGTATGGCTCTTACTGCTCTGGGGATGCTCGGCACCCGATGATACGGTGCCCGATAGCCAGAATGAGCACGCATTAACACAGCGACTCAATCATGCCATCCATAATACCGCAAACAAACTATCACACACCACATTGATTGCATTCCAACGTATCGTGACTACATTTGCCACAGCAGATATAGAAAGCGCCCGTCGCATTATTCCCATTAACCATATTCAACATAACCCTGCTATTGCTGATGGTCGTGATGGACTGATTACGATGCTCCAGCAAGCACAACAAGAATACGGATACGGACCGCATTTCCTTACTGGGGTGCGTCATATTGTTATGGAATCGGGGATAATTGTACTCCATCGCGTCGTCAATTTAGGTATAATTGAGATGGCAATGTTCAACGTATTGCGTTTTGATCCATACGGAGCATTTATAGAAAATTGGGATTTCATGCAACCGCTCAATCCTAGTATTCTGGACAAAGTCATTATGCATTTTCAATTGCCCGATGGCTTATCATTGATACCGCTCTATTTTTCAAAGGAATTTGATCAAACCATTGCCGTAGATTTTGCCTCCACATCGCCAACACAAACCGCAACGAATAAACAGATCGTTCTATCGTATTTAACCCATTTATACGGGAATAAAAATGGCGGGTTATCCAAAAAAACCAGCGCACAATATATACACCCACTCATCAAGGTGCACCGCTCCAATGTTGTTCAAAGCATAGATGGTTATCGCCATTGGATGACTCAATTCGAAATGGAAAAAGCCATTATTGAAAAGATCGTCGCACAAAATGATTTGGTATGGGCGCTCAGTCGAGCGCACATTGCTGACGATGAAATAGCCCGTGCCGATTTATTTCGGGTGCACGAAAATAAAATTATTGAACAGTGGCGAATCGTACAACCCTCCACTGATCAATCACGCAATTCCAATGGCCTTTTTTAAGATTTGGTACCGCCGTCCTTATATTTTATGGTTATGTATCGGCACAGCGTTTGTCAGTGGGGTGCTCATCGGTCGGTGGGGGGAACAATGGATACGGCATGATGAACGCCCTGTGGTACAAAAGCCACCTCTTCTAACACCCCCAATAATAGACCCTGCGGTTCAACCTCAAGACAAAGATGACGATAACTCATTGGCACAGGCACAATCTAATGCACAAAAAGGTGACTATCTAAGCGCATTGAATTTATTGTATGAGCTTTACCATTCGGTGCAAGATGATATTCCTTTATCGGCGATTAAAGCATCGATTCGGCAATTAATTGTGCGCTATGAAAAAGAACTCAATAACGCATCTCATTTAGAACCCCTATTAGAACTTTACCAATTTTTGACGATACAAGAACCCGACCATCCAGGATATTTTTATCGTTTAGCCACCATACAGTGGCAAATGAAATTATATTATGATGCCCTCGCATCACTCACACAGACACGCTATCATCCCCTATACGCCCAAAAAACCAAAGACTTAATTATTCAAATAGAAAGAGAAATTGCCCTTGCTGGACATACTGAAATATCGCTGATAGCACATAAAGATCAATTCATAGTGCGCATGAACATTCCACAATACGGTGATGTCAATTTACTATTAGATACGGGAGCATCGATCACCACCCTCACCCCACACGCTGTGCACCGACTGCGCTTACCACAAAAATACCGTGAAAAAATACAGATCAATACTGTGGGGGGGAGTATTCGAGCTCCGATTATCCAAATACCCGCTCTTGCGGTCGGTAATATTATAGTGCCCAACTTGGTGATCGGTATCACGCCCTTAGAAGGGTTCTCTAACCGAATAGACGGATTACTGGGTATGAATTATCTTTCGCAATTTACTTTCTTCATTGATCAGAACAAAGGCATTTTGTATCTTAGTAGTCGTTAAGGCGGTGCTTTCTCTACGGTCGGCACGTCCGTGTGCCTCCCTTGGTACATTGCCGAAAAATTATCGCAAGACAAAGTAATCCTCTATTTTTCGGCAATGGGGCACCGCTCCCGGCGGTGCCTTCTCTGCATTCAATACGTTGCTGTTTTTGCGGTCAGCACGTCCCTATGCCTCCCTTGGTACGCAGGCAAAAAATTATCGGAAAAGCGTAGTTTCCCTCTATTTTTTGCCTGCGGGCGGCGTTCCCTACGCCGCTGTTTTTGCGCTCAATACATCCCTGTATTTCGCTTGTACATTGCCGAAAAATTATCGCAAGACAAGTAATCCTCTATTTTTCGGCAATGGGGCACCGCTCCCGGCGGTGCCTTCTCTGCATTCAATACGTTGCTGTTTTTGCGCTCGGTGCGTCCATGCACTTCGCTTTTTTACGGGTATTTCGCTTTGTTTACGGCAAAGTGGGCAAAGTGGCGCGTTGGCGATCGATGTCGCCGGTACAACGGATGGCAGGGGTATCAGTATTGGTGCCAAAATCCCATACGCGGTTAGTCCCAGCAACTTCGCTATTGTCAATCATGCCATTACCATTACTATCGCAGTAAGCAGACGCCACATCATCGCCACCCATACCGATTTCAATCGTCCCATCACCGTCTAAATCCAATCCCGCATCCCAGTTGGTGTGGGTGAGGGTGCTGCCCACTCCGCCCAGCAAGGCGGCGATTTGGGTGAGGGTGCGGCTGGTCGCGGTGGCGATTCCAGCGCCATCGGCGGCACCACTACCCGCATTATAGTACAGGCGCCCATTGACAGTAGGCGGTAATAAAGCACTATTAGCAAGTGCTCTGTGATTATCATTCGAGCTGCTTCCACCGAGCACAAGGCTCCCCGTCCATAGATTGCTAAAGGCGGCGGTACCATTAAGAAAATAACCCACTAAGCCGCCATAAAGACTGTTATTAGTCTGCGTGGTGGCCGCGCGCACAGTGCCCCCTGACCAGACGTTATAAAGAATGTTTGGCATACTACCTGTTAAACCACCTGCTAAACCACCGTAATGTATATTCTCGGATCCCTGAGAGCGTACATCGACACGCGACCAACTCGTGTGCACACTGGATGCCAATAACAGATTCCCAATTAATCCGCCAACCCTTTCAATTCGATCTCCCATAGTATGCACCTCACCCAGCGAATAGCTATTTTGCACTATGCCGTTAACCATGTGCCCAATCAGACCGCCTATACTATTGGGTCCATTGGTGGCGGTCGTGGTAATCAGCACCGCTCCATCCACCGCGGTGTGGCTGATAAAAGAAGATATGGATTGACCGAGCAGACCACCAACAAAGCCATCACTATTATCTGTTCCACCCTGCACAGTGAGGGTGCTACTGGAAAAAGTGAGGTGCGAAGTGCTGACCCGCCCAGCCAAGCCGCCGACACGAGTGCCGTGCCCACGCACTTCCACCGTGCTTGAAGAAGCATCGCCGGTTAGGGTGATGCGCGTGAGGGTGCTGTTGCGCACATCACCCGCCAAGCTACCGGTATAACTACTGCCCACAACACTCGGGTTGGTTAGGGTAAGGCTCGTCACCACTGCTCCATCGAGTGCGCCGAACAAACCGACATAATCGGCG
>JAHRAO010000008.1 GCA_020027215.1 Gammaproteobacteria bacterium | reverse complement strand
TTCCCTCTATTTTTTGACTGCGGGCGGCGTTCCCTACGCCGTTTTCTCTACGCTCAGCACGTCCCTGTGCCTCCCTTGGTACATTGCCGAAAAATTATCGCAAGACAAAGTAATGCTCGTTTTTTATCCAATGGGGCGGCGTTCCCTACGCCGTTTTCTCTACGCTCAATACGTCCTTGTCTTTGCGCTCGGTGCATCCATGCACCTCGCTTGGTACGCAGGCAAAAAATTATCGGAAAAACGTAGTTTCCCTCTATTTTTGCGAGTGTAGGAAGGCAGGTATAGGGACACGGGTAAGGTCAGCCACATAGTGGGCAGTGTGCATCTTTGGTTAAGCGAAAAGAGGTCCACCGCATTTGTTTACCTTCAAATACCCACACAGTGCCTACGGTTGGAGTGCCATAGCGGGCAATAATTTTCACCGTTTCCAATGCTTGCATTGTGCCCATAATCCCCACTATGGGGGCTAACACGCCATTTTCTGCGCAACTCCCGTTATCGGATGGCAATTCGGGATACAAGCAGCGATAGCATGGGCTATGCGAAGTGCGAAAATCAAACATCGTCAATTGTCCGCCATGGTGAATTGCCGCAGCAGAAACCAACGGCTTTTTTTCTTGACAACATACCGCATTTATTGCACAGCGAGTGGCAAAATTATCGCTCGCATCCAACACCACATCCGCTCGTTTGACCCACTGCTGCATAGATTGTTGATTGAGGTGTGTATGAATAGGCACCAAGTCGGTTTCTGCATTCAGCGAGTGTAAAGTGCGCTCGGCGGCAACAGTTTTTTTTGTGCCTATATCATTTTCGCGATATAAAATCTGCCGTTGCAAATTATCTATGGCGACATTATCGTGGTCTGCCAATAATAGGGTGCCGATTCCAGCGGTAGTAAGGTATATCGCTGCTGCCGAACCTATGCCTCCCAAACCGACGATTAAGGCAGTGGCAGCCAACAAATGCTCTTGGCCGTCAATGCCGAAATCGGGCAATAAGATATGCCGTTGGTAACGCAGTAATTGGTGATCGTTCACTTTTGCGCCATCGTTACCCGCACACGCCCTGCTAAGTCAGAAAAAGTAGTGATTTTGCGATAATGCCTCATCAATTGACGCACTGCTTTTCTTTGATGGGGAGCGTGTTCAATTAATAGGTAGCCGTGAGGTTGCAAA
Source organism: Gammaproteobacteria bacterium (assembly GCA_020027215.1). GTDB lineage: Bacteria > Pseudomonadota > Gammaproteobacteria > JABABF01 > JAHRAO01 > JAHRAO01. The sequence goes on along the minus strand of JAHRAO010000008.1, from coordinate 22,600 downwards.
CAAGGATACGCTGCGCACACAATATGCCTTATTGAATCCAGCCCGTCTATTCCACTACATAAAGCCAGTCGCGGTTCGTAACACACGCCATCTTCATGCAAACAAGGATCATTAACCGAGATATACGGAGGATTACTGACAATCATTGTTGCAGATGCAAGAGTAATACTTTCGCACCAATGCGCATGCACCCAGCAGATGTTCGTCAAATGGTGTTTATGTCCATTGTGTTCAGCAATGGATAATGCATGCCTATCACAATCAATTCCCGTAATGCGCCACTGCGGGCGTTCGCTCGCCATAGATATGGCGAGTGCTCCACTGCCAGTGCCTAAATCCACTACATTGCAAGGCACATTGTTCAGTTGTTCAAGAGCACAGCTGACTAATAATTCACTCTCGGGACGGGGAACGAGCACGTGCGCAGACACGCAAAGCGATAGCGACCAAAATTCTTTTTCTCCAGTTAAGTAGGAAAGCGGTTCTCCTGCCTGCCGGCGCGCCCAGAGGCGTTCCCATTGCTGGATGGCTTTTTCTGGCACGAGTCGTTGAGAATGGGCATACAATGCAGGGCGCATACAGCCCATACTCTGTGCCAATAGTATTTCGGCATCCAAGCGCAAGGGCGCATTATTTAATACATCGGTGCGGTGTAATACATCATGCACTGTGCAGGTGGTGGAATACAATGCTGATGACATTAATGTGTAGCAAATTCCTGCCATCGGCAGTCGTGGTCTGCTTCAATAAGGGGGGTTATGATCATCTCCAAATCGCCTAACAGTATTTCATTTAACTTATATAAGGTTAAATGGATACGGTGATCGGTCACTCGTCCTTGCGGAAAGTTATAAGTGCGAATACGTTCTGAGCGGTCACCACTCCCCACAAGTGATCGCCGTTCAGCAGATTGCTGGGCGGTCATCTGCGCCCGCTGTTGTTCTAATATTCTCACTTTCAGTAAGGACATCGCCTGTTCGCGGTTTTTATGTTGAGAACGCTCATTTTGACACTCCACGACAATGCCGCTGGGAAAGTGGGTAATGCGCACCGCAGAATCAGTCTTATTGATATGCTGTCCGCCGGCACCAGAAGCACGGAAGGTATCAATGCGTAAATCAGCACGATCAATATCCACCTCATCAATTTGGGCAATTTCCGGCAATACAGCCACCGTACACGCCGAAGTGTGAATGCGCCCTTGTGATTCGGTCTCAGGAACGCGTTGCACCCGATGCGCCCCCGATTCAAATTTGAGGTGGGCATAGACGCTATCACCACTCACGCGCAAAATCATTTCTTTATAGCCGCCTAATTCGCTTGGATGTTGGTGAAGTATTTCCACATGCCATTTGCGGTACTCGGCGTAACGCAAATACATTTGTAGCAAATCATTGACAAAAATACCCGCTTCAATTCCGCCCGTCCCCGCACGGATTTCTAAAAATACATTACATTTATCATGGTCGTCTGGCGCTAACATTACTTGACGGATTTTATCTACCCATTGGGCACAATCGGCACGCAAACTATCGCTATCATCGCTCGCCAATGCTCGCATCTCATCGCTTTCTGATTTATCCCGTGCCAATGCTTCAGATTGCGTTAATCGCACACACAGGGATTGGTAGGTATGAAATGCCTCTACCAAAGGTTGCATCCTTACTTTTTCGCGCGTTAACTGCGCTAATAATTGTGGCTGTTTGTATATATTCTGATCATTCAGCCGATCATTGATTTGATCGTAGTGCCGACAAATCTCCTGCAATTTTTCTAATGCCTGGGGGGTCATCATTGCCGGTCATCGGTTATCCATTGGCGAGCAAATTTAATCAGATTAGGGCGATCTTCCGGCGCAGATTTCCGTAATTGCCGAGTCGGTGCATGAATGAGTTTATTAGTCAAACTCTGCGCCATATCACGTAAGACTTTCTCTGCATTGGCATCACCGCCCAATTTACTGATATATTTTGCAATCTCGCGATCGCGAATGGCTATGGATTGTTGCCGATAGTTAGCGATCAGTGCCTTGACATCCATATCTTCACTGTGGAAGTAAAAATCTTTCACACCGCGTTCAATGATAACTTTTGCTTGGTGAATTTCTTTATTGCGCTTTTCTTCATTCTGCGCAATCACCGTTGCCAAATCATCTATGTTGTATAAATAAGCGTTGTCGAGTTCATTCACTTGCCCCTCTACATCACGCGGTATAGCCAGATCAATAATAAATAATGGTTGGGGACGATGGCGTAAAACTTTTTTAATCATTCCCACACCAATAATCGGTAATTGACTATCCGTTGCGGTCATCACGATATCTACAGATGGCAATTCATCGGGCAATGCCGACAAAGGGCGCACGCGTCCATTGACTCGGTCAGCAATAGATTGCCCATGCACAGCAGTGCGGTTGATAATTGTGATTTGCTCTGTTTGATGGGCATAAAAATATTGCGCACAGAGCTTTATCATTTCTCCCGCTCCTACTAACAGTATTTTTTTATGGGCAATATCGGTAAAAATATATTGTGCCAACTTAACGGCAACCGAGGCAATGGATGCCGGATATTGCCCGATAGCGGTATGGGTGCGGATTTGTTTAGCAATTTCTAACCCTTTCTGCCAGAAAGGATTGAATAGCATGCCAATGGCATTATTTTTGCTCGCTTGCACTATTGCTGCCTTCACTTGCCCCATCACTTGTGGCTCACCAAAAACCATTGAATCCATTCCCGCTGCGACTTCAGCGAAATGCGACAGTGCCAATATGTCGTAGTAACGATATGCATTGGTGGCAATAGTTTTGAGAGGCACCCCGCTATATTCAGCCAGCCAGCGCATTAAGCTCTCTTCTACAATCAAAGAGTGACGCGGGTAAGCACAATAAATTTCTGTGCGATTGCAGGTGGCTAAAATAAATATTTCATCCACTCCACATGTTTTGCGCGCCACAGCTAATGCGTCAGCCGTATCGGGGAAAGCCAACCGCTCACGCACTTCCACCGATGCCGTTTTATGATTAATGCCTAAAATAAAAAATGACATATGCAAATCAATATTCTTATCCTGCCATGGCTCATATTTGAGTGTTTATTTGGCATGTTTACTGTGTATATTGCATGGAGTATCGGTAATATTACTCACCAAAATTGCGATGTTACAGTGAAAGATATTGTAAAATAAAGGTAGAGGCATACCCAAATGAATTATATGGCGTTAATAATTAAACGGTATCGTTATTATATTGCTTTAGTGGCTCTTATACCATGTATGGTAGCATGCCAGCATGTAAAGCCTGTAGCATCAATAGGGGTGATGGAAGAAAAATCCGCCACCTCACCAGCTAAAGTTGTACCACAACCGCCCAAGCGCACTGACCGTCCATTTACCCGCAGTGAGCTGCAACAAGCACTTTTAGCAGAAATGCATATTGCCTATGCACAATATGCACAATCTCTCAGGTTGTACACGCAATTAGCGGATCGAACTCAAGATCTCGCCGTATTAAGAAGAACGGTGCAAATAGCGCAGTTTCTACGCGACCGTCACACAGCACTCAAATACGCTCGCATTTGGACACAACAGGATCCATACAATACTGAGGCAATTGCCGCCTATGGCGCTGAATTGCTTAACCACAAAAATATTAAGCTGGCACTACATTATGCGCGAAAATTGATTGAATTGGGTAGCACAGCAAAATTCAATGTCATTGTGGCCATCGCCAAAGACTTGCCTATAGGAAAACGAACAGCAATTTATACCGAAGTGAAAGTTTTTGCCAAGCAACATTCCGAAAATAAAAATCTGCAACTCGCCCTGGCAATGTGCTTGGCGGATGAAAATAAAATCGAACAAGCGATAGATATCATTCTGCCACTATTACACGGTAGTGTCGGAATGGATGCCCTCTTATTTTATACTTCTTTATTAGAACAGCAACAAGAATGGGAAAAACTACAGGTAGTGCTGAATGATGCAGTAGAAGAATATCCAGATCATAATTACATTCGCTACCGTTTAGCAAAAGTATTAGTCAATAGAGAAGAACGCGAGCAAGCCAAACCGCACATTGATCACTTACGTATGCACACCGCATATGATTTGCAATGGAAGAAATTATGTGCGCTTCTCTACTGGAAAAATAACAACCATTCCCTCGCTGCCCAGCTGTTTGAATCAATGCTCTATGCCAAATACGATGAAGATTTAGCACGTTATTACCTCGGGCAATGGTATGAAGAAAAGGATAATGTGACAAAAGCGCTCAATTATTATAGTGGTATCCAGAAAGATTCACACCTCGCCCTTGCTGTAGCTGGCTTGATTGAGCATTTGACCAAAAGCAATGTATTAACCCAGCACACGCCAAAAATATGGGATTTCATCGTTCATCACCCCAAAAAACGCACTCAGCTATACACTACAACTATTGAATCTTTATTACGCATTAATCGCCCACAAATAGCATTGACATGGGTAACAGAGTTTCTCCAACACCACCCACAAGATATAGAGTTATTGTATTTGCGCGGGAGCGTTTATGAAAAACAGGGCAAAATTGAACTGATGGAAAAAGATTGGCGACAAGCATTAACGATTCAGTTTGATAATCCAAAAATACTCAATGCACTCGGTTACGCCTTAACAGTACATACCCAGCGTTACGATGAATCTGCGGTATTGATTCGGCGCGCACTGCAATTACAACCCAAAAACGCCGCTATTTTAGATAGTATGGGATGGGTGCTCTATCATTTAGGGGATTTGCAAAAAAGTTTGCATTACCTCCAGCGCGCCTTTTCTTTATTAGCTGACCACGAAATTGCGGCACATATGGGAGAGGTGTTGTGGAAGATGAAACAATATCAAAAAGCACGCAGTGTATGGTCTGATGCACTCACAAAATCACCTAACAGCAATATTTTACATAAGGTCATTTTTCAATACGCCCCTACATTGCTCAATGATAGAACGCAAGCGCAGAGGGATCACAACACCTAATTGTATGCGGCGGTTGCTCACCTTCATCATTCTGGTAGCCCTCACTGCTTGTGTGGCAGAACGTCCCATTCCGTCTTCATCAATCTTACTCTCCGTGGATGCTCAAGAATGGCGAGAATGGACGGCAAAAGGAAAATTGGGACTCCAAATCGGGAAGAAAGCACATCAACTCAATTTTAGTTGGCAAAACCGAGGGGCAACTTACCGTATACATCTCTACGGCCCTTTCGGGAAAGGAGTTGTACTCAGCGGTGACCCCAGCGGGATTAAAATGGAACGCGGTGGAGGTGAAGCGCCATCTTTTGCCGCCACCCCAGAAAAATTGTTACTCAGCGAAATGGGTTGGACTATCCCGCTATCCAATCTACAATACTGGATCCGCGGTTACCCCTCCCCGTATGGGCCGAGTAGCGGACGTCAAGATAATCAAAGCACACTGACGACACTCTATCAGGATGGATGGAGCATCCACTACCGAGAATACAAACGATACAAACGTTACCGAATGCCAAAAAAAGTGGAATTGCACCGCGGCGATATTAAAATTACTGCGGTGATTAAAGATTGGCAATGGCGCACACTTTAAGCCTCCCTGCTCCCGGAAAACTGAATCTCTTCCTGCACATTACGAGCCGCCGTCGCGACGGCCTACATAATATTCAAACCATCTACCAATTTATTGAATACGGTGATCAATTGCAATTTACTGTGCGCACAGATAAAATCATTACTCTCCACACAAATGTACCCGATATACGCAACGAAGATAATTTGGTCTGGCAAGCGGCACACTTGTTACAATACTATACCGACTGCCCTCTAGGCGCGGATATTGTTTTACACAAAAACCTGCCAGTAGGGAGTGGATTAGGTGGTGGCAGTTCAGATGCAGCAACGACTTTATTAGCGTTGAATCAATTATGGGAGATTAAATTGACAGCTGAGACCATACAAAAATTAGCCAGGCAACTCGGAGCAGATGTACCGCTATTTACAGCGGGGCATGCCGCATGGGGTGAAGGGATCGGCGATCGCCTACAACCATTGACTTTGCCCGCCAAATGGTATGTGATTGTATGCCCCGAATGCCATATCTCCACCGCCGCTATGTATGCCGATGAAGCATTAGAGCGCAATAGTCCACCCATTACGTTGACCGATTTTATGAACGGCAAGAGCACAAACTGTTTTGAAGTCATTGCCCGAAAACGCTATCCAGTCGTCGACGACCTGTTGAACTATTTATCTACCTATGCCCCTGCGCGTTTGACTGGGACTGGAGGATGCATTTTTGCCGCTTTTGATAATCGGGAAACCGCGTACGACGCCTTAAACAACATGCCTCCTCGCACCACCGCGTTCATGAGTAAAGGATGCAATACCTCAACCGCATTGTGCCACGTACAACAATAGGCAGTAAAATATTAACAAAAAATGATTATGTTCATGGGGCGTCGCCAAGTGGCAAGGCACTGGGTTTTGATCTCAGTATTCGTAGGTTCGAATCCTACCGCCCCAGCATACATTCATGAGACCAGTGATGCAACATTATGATCAATAATTTAACCGTTTTTTCTGGGAATGCCAATATTCCGTTAGCACAAAAAGTAACCAACGTATTGGGAATTGAACTGGGCGATATGATGGTATCGCGGTTTGCCGATGGCGAAATTAATATTAAATTAAATGAAAATGTGCGCGGAAAAGATGTTTTTATTATCCAGCCCACCTGCGCGCCTCCTAACCGCAATTTGATGGAATTATTACTCATGATGGATGCAATTCACCGCGCTTCGGCAAGCCGTATCACTGCAGTCGTCCCCTATTTAGGCTATGCCCGCCAAGATCGTCGAGTGCGCTCTTCACGCGTCCCCATTAGCGCCCGAGTTATAGCAGACGTTATGGTCAGTGTCGGCATTAATCGCGTGTTGACCATTGATTTGCATGCGGAACAAATACAAGGGTTTTTCGGTGTCCCCGTGGATAACATTTACTGTGCACCTTTATTCATCCAAGATATTTGCGAACAACACTATGATAATATCGTCATTGTATCCCCCGATGTCGGTGGCGTGATGCGGGCAAGGGCCGTAGCAAAACACTTGAATAAAGATTTAGTCATTGTAGATAAGCGGCGACAAGCCCATAATGAAGTTGAAACTATGAATGTTATCGGTGATGTACACAATAAGACATGCATTATTATTGATGACATAGTGGATACGGCTGGGACGCTGGGTTTAGGCGCCAAAACCTTGAAAGAGAAGGGTGCCGCCAAAGTGTTCGCCTATTGCACACATGCGGTACTGTCAGGTGATGCCATTAAGAATATAGAATCATCTGTATTAGACGAACTTATTGTTGCCGATACAATACCTTTGTATGAACAGGCACGCAAATGTGGCAAAATACGACAATTGACTGTGGCTTATTTGTTAGCCGAAGCGCTACGCCGAGTGAGCAATGAAGAATCCATCAGCGTATTGTTTGATCATTTTGGTGCAGGGGCACAGCCATTATTGCCATTAAATATAGAAAAATATCAGTGAGAAAATGATATGACAGAAAAAAACTTTGTTTTGAAATCCGAAGAACGCTCCGTTTACGGGCGTGCTGCCAGCCGCCGATTGCGCCGCACACAGAATAAACTGCCAGCAATCATTTATGGAGGGCAAAAAGATCCACTACTGATTAGCTTAGATTACGATTACATGAATAAAGTGCTGAGCGATGAGGCATTTTACACGCGCGTCGTGACCATTAAAGTCGGTAATCGCAACGAGCAGGTGATATTAAAGGACATACAGTATCATCCGGCAAAAAATAAGTACTTGCACTTAGATTTCATGCGGGTCAATATGAAGGAAGCCATCTCTGTGCGCATACCTTTGCATTTCACCAATCAAGATACTTGCCCAGGAGTAAAAGAACAAGGCGGGCTTATTTCCCATATTATTAATGATGTAGAAGTACGCGGTTTACCGGCTGCCATTCCGCAATTTATTGAAGTAGATATGGGGAGTCTTCATGTTGGAGAAACAGTACGCCTCACCGATCTACAATTACCACAGGATGTTGAGTTCGTGTCTTCATGGCAGGAAGGCGATCAAATTCCGTTGGTCGCAACAGTGATGATGCCGAAAGGTGGAATGGAGGAAGAAGAAATAGAGGCAGATGCCGAGAGTGCGGTGCCTGATGAAAGCGAGCCAGAGGATAAAGGCCCGGCTACTTAACCGAGAGAGTGCTTTCTATTGCATTAGTTGCGGGATTAGGAAATCCGGGGCAAGAATACGCGGCATCCCGTCATAATTTAGGGGCATACTTTGTGCAACAGGTTGCCCGCTTGAGCGATGCCGCCGGTTGGGAGAGCAAGAAACGCTTTCGTGGTGCCATTTGTCAGATCCAATCTACTGACGGCACACTACATTTACTAGTGCCGAACACTTTTGTCAACTGTAGCGGTGACTCCATTGCCGCGACCCTAGCTTTCTTCAAGTTTTCATCCACACAATTATTGGTTGCCCATGATGACTTAGATTTACCCGAAGGCACAGTGCGGCTCAAATATGGCGGTGGACATGGTGGGCATAATGGTCTGCGGCATATTATGCACATTTTGGGCACAGATAATTTCTATCGTTTGCGTTTTGGCATCGGCAAACCCGATCGGCGCAACCAAGTCACCGGCTATGTTTTACGTCCCAATATTGTGCACGATAATCCCTTATACCAGAAAGCGATTGATCATGCGTTTGCTCTATTTCCATTATTGATTCGGCAACCCGCTGTAGCAATGTCCCAATTAAACCGTAAAAAAAGCGCCGATTAAGGATGGGATTAGCATGCGGCATAGTCGGACTCCCCAATGTGGGGAAATCTACCCTTTTTAATGCCCTGACGCACAGTAATGCAGAAGCACAAAATTTCCCTTTCTGCACCATTGAACCGAATGTAGGGATTGTACCGGTCGCTGACCCCAGAATCCAACAACTCACTGATATTGTACAGCCATTGAAAACAATTCCCGCTACGGTACAATTTATTGATATTGCCGGTCTGGTTGATGGTGCGGCGCAAGGGAATGGGATGGGCAATCAATTTCTCTCCCATATTCGCGAAACCGATGCCATTGCCCAAGTCGTCCGTTGTTTTGACAATGATGATATTATGCATACGCACGATAAAGTCGATCCCGTCCGCGATATTGACATTATTCACACCGAATTACTTTTAGCGGATATGCAAAGTGTTGAACGCCAGCTTTCCAAGATAAAATCCAAAGTTAAAAGCGGCTGTTCTGAATCCATTGCCAAACAAGAAATTCTCACCGAATTATACAATTGGTTGGATGGGGGAAATCCTATACGCACCCACCATATCTGCGCACAAGTCACCCGTTGGGGGCTCCTTACCGCTAAACCCATGCTATACATCGCCAATATGGATGATCGCGACACCAATCGCGACCATTTAGCAGCCGTCACAGAAATTGCTACCAGTGAAAAAGCGCAATGCATACCCCTCTATTGCCGATTAGAGGAAGAAATTATGGCTTTAGATGACGACGATGAACGTCATGCCTACTTATCCGCTATGGAGATTACCGCAAGCGGATTAGATCAAATGACTCGTGCCGGATACGATGCGCTGAATTTACATACCTTCTTTACCGCTGGAGAAAAAGAAGTGCGCGCGTGGACTTTACAAAAAGGACAGAATGCCTTATCTGCCGCAGGCACAATTCATACCGATTTTCAGCGCGGATTTATCCGTGCCGAAGTCATCGCTTATGATGATTTCGTCACCTGTGGTGGAGAAATGGGTGCACGCGAAAAAGGGAAATGGCGTTTAGAAGGCCGCAATTATATTATTTGCGACGGAGATATTATCTTTTTCCGCTTTGCAGTGTGAAGGCAACACCGGATGGAAGGGAGGAGCATTCGCATACTCCCCCCACCCTCGGGACGCACCATACCAAAATTGCGTTTGGATGGAAGGGAGGAGCATTCGCATACTCCCCCCACCATTTCTCAATTAAAGATCAAAATCAGTTTTATTGCGCACTGCTTGAACGATTTTACGATAATCGCTACTATTCAAAGGGATGAGTCCTCTATCGGTTAAATAACCATCGTCCCCTATGGCACGCGGGCTTACAAAACTCGTGACATAGTCCATGAGGCCGGGCACTATACCGATATGTGCTTTTTTGACATAAAAATAGAGGGAGCGTGAAATAGGATAATCGCCGGACACTATAGATTCAAATGAGGGATGCTCTTTCTCTACGCTGACCCCGCGCACTTTATCTTCATTTTCAATCAAGAAACCAAACCCAAAAATACCGAAGCTACTGGGGTTGATGGCCAATCGTTGAATAATGAGGTTGTCGTTTTCTCCCGAATCAATATAAGCACCATCTTCTCGAACGGTCAAACAATTTTTCTTGAAAGTGACTTTATCGCTCTTGCTGAGAGAGGCAATCCAATCCCATTTCTTACAACTTTTTTCTAACACTAATTCCACAAATGCGTCTCGGGTGCCCGAAGTGGGGGGCGGACCATAAACGCGAATAGGTTTATTGGGGAGCTTTTTATGAACATCACTCCATTTCAGATAGGGGTTGGGTACAAATTGGGGTTTTCCTGTCGGGTCAGGGATATGCTGGGCTAAGGCGAGATAAATCTGGCGCCGAGTTAAATGGATCGGTGCGGTTTTGCTGCTATGGGCGATAACAATGCCATCGTATCCAATATGCACTTCAATAATATTCTTCACTCCATTTTTATGACAGCGGCGCAACTCTGACTTTTTCATGCGCCGTGACGCATTGGCAATATCGGGAGTTCTTGTCCCCGCTCCATTACAAAAGAGCTTAATCCCCCCACCCGATCCAGTGGACTCAATCACCGGAGTCGGATGACGGGTATTGCGTCCAAAGTATTCGGCAACCACTGTGGCAAAAGGATAAACAGTCGATGACCCTGTAACTTGTATGCGGTCGCGGGCATGTAAGTGCCATGGCAGCACTATAGCCACACTGCACATAATGATTAAAATAATTTGTCGTTTCATAGGGTAAAGCCCTCCAAAAATAAACCATGTATTGTGTGGAAATATATCACCGATTTTGTGACAAGGCTATGACAAAAATGTATCTTTATTTTGGGGGCAGGACAGTAATTTTCACCTGCTTAATTACATTATTGCTTAAGGATAACAGCTCCATACGATAATTGCCGGCTTGTATGCTGGCGACTGCATCGGGAAAAGAATCCAATTGTTCTAAAATAAATCCGTTAATGGTCATGGCGCCGGTCAAAGGCAAATCCCAATTAAATTGTTTATTTAAGCCATAAATTGCCGTGCTCCCATCAACGAGCACATTACCATTGCGGTGCACAATAATTTCGTTTTCCTGTGCATCCTGCTCGGCACTAAATTCCCCAATAATCATTTCCAGTATATCTTCAATCGTAATCACTCCTTGCACGACACTATATTCATCTACAACAACACCGAAATGAATCTTGCGATTGCGGAAATGCAAGAGTTGTTCAAAGAGTGATGTCTGTTCGGGAATAAAATAAGGCGGGAGCAGTGATTTTTTCATTTTCTCGCGATCAATCGTACCATCAGCAGTAAATGTCGGCATATTGCGGACATGTATAATGCCAAAAATACCATCCCTCGTGCCTTCATATAAAGGAATACGGCTCACCGGTGATTCGATCATGGTGCGATATATTTCTTTGGAATCCGCATCAATGTCAATACAAATCATTTCTGCCTTTGGCGTCATAACACTGCGCACGGTCAATTTGTCTAAATCAACAATACTCAAGAGCATATCGCGATGACTTTCCGATATTTTGCTACTCGACATCAATAAAATAGTGCGTAAATCATTGAGATTAGAAACGACACTCCCATCAGCACTCGCCGGATTAATACCCAATCTGTCGAACAACCCGCCAATCAATTTGTGGATGATCCACACCAGTGGTTTTAACAGCCACATCAATGCCGAGAGGGGGATGCTGGCAATGAGGGCAATGCGTTCCGGACGAAATGCAGCGATAGTTTTCGGAATAATTTCTGCACAAATTAAAATAACTAAAGTCAAAATAAAAGTCGCAATGGCAATGCCTGCTTCACCATAGAGGCGTAAAGCGATGAGCGTCGTCACAGAGGCGGCAATAATATTGACTAAATTATTGCCAATCAAAATGAGCGTAATTAAATAATCTTTGCGGCGAATCAATCGTGCAGCATAATCAGCACCGATACGTTTTTCATTTTGCAATTGTTGCAACCGATGCATATTAAGCGATAGCATGCTGGTCTCGCTTGCTGAAAAAAATCCAGAAAGCAATAACAATACAGCTAAAACACCAAATAATAAAAGGGGAACTTGTTCCAATTCAGAATGCACCCGTGCTGATAGCAGTTAACAATCCGTGATGCCTTTTTCCACAATATAAGTAGTTATTTCTATCATTGCCATACCCTACCGCACTATTTTATTCTTCATCAATACAACTCGGTAGATGGCTATTACTTTTATTTTATAGAAATAAACCTTTATTTACAATCTCCGCAAAAAGTAGCACCGATAGCGCACGTGCTGATTTGTATTCCCACTTGACAAAACACATTGTTATTCATAAAATGAAATAAGTGGCATTGCCACAAGTATGGATAAACGGATATCGGCACCGCCCGATACGCATAGAAGCAAACCAGGAGGTATCATGGACGCCCGCAACAAACATTTCACTTATTTATTATCGCCTCTCGCTATGGGCACATTCATTGTCGTGGCGATATTCAGTTGTGGTGGAAGCGGAGAGAGCACCAATCCGCCACCCGAACGTTCAGCCACCAACATAACAGGGACGGTTGGTTTTATGAGTGGCGCCAATATACGCGCCTACAGCGTCAATACAATGGGGATGCCCGATAGCGCACTCGGACAATCGGTCGTGAGTAATGATCAGTGGCAATACCAATTACCGCTACGCACTACTGACCAAATTATTTTACTCACCGCAAGCGGAGGAAATTATTTTGAACAGGCTTCGCATCAATCTGTTGCCCTAAGAGAAAATGAACATCTCCTCACTTTTGTCAATTATCACAATACAGCATCCACTATGGTCGTATCCATATCACCCCTCACTCACCTCATTGCTGGGTGTACCCGCCATACGGTCCAACAAGTCCGCATGGATTTATTGGCAGCACTCATGCATTGCGAACAAATCATTGAAACACTCTACAGCATCAACCCTCTCCAATCCCCACTAGTCAATATCCACCGATCGACTGCTACACCCGCACAGATTTATCACAGATTATTACTCGCTGGGTTATCGCAACTCACCGCACAAATATCGCAGGATAATAATGTGCTCCCTCACAGCATCTATTCTTCACTGCGTTTAACACAACTGATGTATAACGATTTCGTTGCCGATGGGCAATTAAATGGGCAAGGGGAAGGCGGTGACATTCTGCGCATGGGGCATTATACCTTCAACGCCAATAGCTACCGCAACGATTGGGCGCGCGCGGTTATCAAAATTGCGACACAGCTTTATCCTGCCGATATATTGGAAGAAATAATGCTGTTAGAGCGTATGAATCAAGTGGCAAACTCCATTCATCTAATCTATGGGGCACGGGCAAACGAATTATTAGATGAACAACCGCCCAATATAATCTTGCTCCACGCAGATGGTGTCCACATCAGTCGCCAGACATCTTACACCGTAAGAGTGGAAGATCTCACTGCGGTCACCCATACCGAGTTTTTCCTCAATGACCATTTTCTCGGGCGCACTACGCAAGCGCCAACCGCCACAATCACTTTTGACACTTCTGCATTTACCGACGGCCACTATACCCTGCACACGCGGGCAATAGATCGTTTTGGCAACATCGCGACCACCAGCGCAACCATTCGCATTGTCAATAATGGACCGCTCATTCACCTAGCGACGCATGCGCCGATTGTCAATGATCCCACTCTCAGTATACAAGGCAACATTGAGAGTGTAGCGGATATCCAATCTTTAAGCGTGGATGGTGTCCCCATTACCCTTGACGACAGTTCATTTACTTTCACCAGCACGTTACAAGAAGGCAAAAATATACTGACCCTCAGTGCCGTTGATGTTTTAGGCAATGCGAGCACTCGGCAAGCCGTAGTGCATTTAGATACCCAGCCCCCCCAAGTCAGCATAACCTACTCAACTGCTGAATACATCGCCAATAATGTCATCAGTGAAGCGAGCTTAGAAAACGCTGAAAATATCGCGGGAGCGCACAATCGGCTCTATGTGACAACCAGCCGTATTTCGCTTGTCCCTCAAATCAGTGCACGTGATGAAACATATATGCGCCAGAATAAAATTCCTTACTACAAGATCTCTTTAATCGAGGAGAATCAAGTGCGCACAACAACACCAATTTTGCGCATCCGCTATTGGGGAGGGCATCAAACACCACTATGGCGACAGATATATCCCACCCATCATTCTTCTACAACCTATATTATCCCGCTCATTGCACCGGTTTTAGCAGAAAATTGGCACCATGCACCAGACAATCACACCCACCGCATTGAATTTCAAGTAACGGATGCGGCGCAAAATCGCACCGAAATCAGCAAACAATTCAGGGTGCACTTTGCATTGAATCGCCTGACCATTCAATCACAAATAATCAATGGTTTTGCACAAGTTTACGCCTACGACACGACACAACATATACAGCGACACCGCATAGATACCTGTGTGACCGATAATCAAGGTCTGTGCCATATCCGATTATTTATTCCACCACAAGCACTTGTCGTTATTGTCAGTGGTGGCACAATACAGGAAATGGCAAGTGATGTCATTATCAATTTAGAAGAAAACCAGTCTTTTTACACTTACATTAATTATGCTGGCGGGAATGCACATATCAGTAATTCCGTGATCACCACCATAGCGCGAGCACTGATTGAAAGCACAAAAATTAACGATTTAGCAGAAATTGAGACGCGATTAATCGCCTTATTTGATATAAACCCCAACAGCACACCATTTGTTTATGTAGATGATATCGCACACAATAGCCCACAATTAAGTGATGCCCTCAAATACGGTTATTGGTTGATGGGGATTAGTCAATACACCGCCCATATCAATACCATCAATCAACACGCCCCTCACTCCAGATTCAACAGCTATGATTTTGCCGCCACATTGAATGATGACATCACTGCCGATGGGAGAGCGGATGGTCTATTAACAAGCCAAAGTATTCGTATCGGTCAAACGGTCATCAATGGTGATAGTTACCGATTTTATATTGCTCGTCACGTGATGGACTACAGAAATTCCCCTCAACACAAACTCCATTTCAGTGCAAATGAATTGCTGCCATTCGTCAATCATTTAGCAGGAGCAGACGATGATATTTTTATCGGGCACCCTATCACATTGGTGGATATTGATGCGCCAATTATTCATATACAACCGATAACAGCAACTTGGATTTCAGGGGGTATCGTCTTTCATATTCAGGTGAGGGACCAATATCCCACATATCTCCAGATTGAAATAGATAATAGGATGGTCAGTAGCACCATCTCTACATCAGTGCATTTCGTAGTCAATAGTCACAATTATCTTGATGGAACACACTCTTTGCGTATCAGCGCAACGGATAGGCAAGGCAATTTATCAACCAGCATCCGTCAATTTAATTCCGACAATCATCCGCCCAATGTTAGTATGCAATTGACAACCGCCACATGGGTTAGCGGCGCGGTCAGTGCTCATTTTGCGGTCACCGATATAGCCCCCACTTCACTACACATTACTCTCAACGGGAATGCGATCTACTCCGGCACGAGCACCGCCCACCACCTCACCATCCCCACCCACACCCTTGCCGATGGTACGCACAGGATAACAATGTATGCCCAAGACGCACTCGGACAGGCGACTTCTCTCACGCGCACCTTTGCCAGCGACAATCATCCGCCGCAATTACTTTTCATTCCTCCGCAAATCGTCAATGGTGTTTTAGCCAATACGGTGACTTTTTCTATCTCCATTGCGGATGTATCGGCAAATAGAGAAAATATATCCATACAGCTCAATGATAGTATGGTCAACACATCGTCTCCATCATATGGCATTCAAGTGCACGCACAAGGCGATACCCTGACACTCACTTTCCGCACGACAGTCTTTACCGCCCCAACACTGACAATCACCATAATGGCAAGTGATGCCCTCGGACACACCAGCCGCGTGCAACGCAGTTTTCCTTTAGACTATACCCCACCGGTGATGGAACTCAATATTATCAGCGACCATCCACACCCCCGCTATTCATCCACCTCATTCCGCGTGGGCTATCAAGTTGTCGATCGCACTTTTGACCATATCACCGCCATTCTCATCCAACACAATCCCTCTCAGACTTACAGTATTTTCTCTTCGCGCAACAGCACAGGGATGGTGCACATCGCCAGTCGGGCTTATAGCGATGGAAACTATCAATTATTCTTTACAGCGTATGACAAAGTGGGACTCGTGTCAACCGCCAGCATCAATTTTTACATAGATCAGAATCCACCAATGATAAGCATTAGCACACCACAAAGACGCGTCACAGGTCGGGTAGCACTCTCTCTCGACATCACCGACACTATATTTGCGCCCACCACGACGACGATTATCTGGGGGAGCACCATCCTCCATACCCATTCAACAGCGAGCAGCACGCGCATTTCGGTGGAAGTGCCCACCGCACAATTTGCCGATGGGCAAATAACCCTCACCGCTCAGGCCTCAGATTTAGCGGGCAATACTGCTCAGTATCCGTTTAATTTATTGGTAGATAATCACTCGCCCCGAGTAACATTACATAGCGATACCAGTCGTTGGCATCATAGACAATCGTCATTCTCTTGGTCGGTGTATGATGGTCCCTATACGGATTGGACTTATCAATTTGTATTACAGCAGGGAGCATATAGGGGCACCCAAACAAGCAACGGGCTCCGTATCCCCTTACATTCGGTAGGTTTATCTGGAGGAACTTATAGCTGGACTTTAACAATTAGAGATTCTTTTAATCATACGACTACACTCAATGGAGCGCTGAAATGGTCGCCCATCGCCCCTTCTATCACAACGAGTATCAGCGAGCGCGGTACCATTCGCTGCGTTATATCTGCCCAATATACAATCGGAGTGAGCGGGTTCAAACGCTTGAACATATCGCCAAATCCTATAACATTCCGACACTTTAATCAAACAGTATCCATCATCGTCTATAAAAACAATGCCCACACCCTCACCATTGAAGATCATGCCGGTCGAACGGCATCCGCCAATGTCGTCTGTCATTAAATAATGGACACACTGTGAATGATAAAAAGAGAGACGGGTAAAAAATGAGAATAAAATGGCAACAGAAAAGTATGGTATGCTTATGCCACTTAATTAATATGCTTTATGAGTATAGAAATTATTGTTTTATTGGTGGTCGCGTGTTTACTGATCAGTGCAATCAGTGCCGCCATCCCCAGTACAAGTCAACGCCGGCAATCTCAATTGCGCCAAGCCGCAATACAGTATGGTATGCAAGTCCGCTTAGCAATGGATGTGAAACTACAATCTATTGACGGGGAAACCCTCCAGATACCTTCTCATGCGGTCATTTATCGTATAGTACGCACAGAGGACACAGACCGCTCCCCATGGAATGCGTGGCGAGATGACCAATCAGAATGGCGATTGGCGACCCCTCCGCCTCCCGAGTGGCGACAAAAAATTATTGCCCTGCTCGCTCAGTTACCATCATCAGTCATTGCGATAGAAGATCGGGCGCATTATTTATCGGTGTATTGGAATGAAAATGATAATGTAACGAGCGTAAAATCTATTTATAATGTATTGTCTCATTTACTACAGCTAAAATAAACTTATGAGTAAAGCATTAGTCATCGTTGAGTCGCCTGCTAAAGCAAAAACGATCAACCGCTATCTCGGCACAAACTACACTGTTCAATCGTGTATCGGGCATATCCGTGACTTGCCCGTCAGCGGACAAAAACGTGCCACCAAGAAAAAAAAGGCACCAGCGATACCTAACAACATGTCGGCAACAGAAAAAAAACACGCCCAGTTAGTTGCGCGCATGGGCGTAGATCCAGAAAATGGATGGGAAGCGCATTATGAGATAGTGCCCGGCAAAGAAAAAGTTGTCGCTGATTTGAAATCCTCAGCTCAAAAGGCAAGCCACATCTATTTAGCAACCGATTTAGATAGAGAAGGTGAAGCGATTGCATGGCATTTACAAAAAATTATCGGCGCCCCACAAAACAAATATCGCCGGGTCATTTTCAACGAAATCACTCAAAAGGCTATTTTAAGCGCCTTTAAGAACCACGAAAAAGTATCCATACCTCGCGTGCAAGCACAACAAGCGCGGCGTTTCCTTGACAGGGTGGTGGGCTATATGCTTTCGCCTTTGTTATGGAAAAAAGTGGCGCGCAGTTTATCTGCGGGAAGGGTGCAGTCAATTGCGGTGCGTTTGTTGGTAGAGCGTGAACGCGAAATGAGTGCTTTCATACCCGAAGAATATTGGGAATTACATGTCAATACCCATGACCAGAAAAAGCACAAGATGCGCCTGCAAGTCAAAAAATATAAAAATAAACCCTTCAAACCCAATACAGAAGATGCAGTAAAAAAAGCAATAGCACATCTACAAAGCACAAGTTATCAAGTGCATGCACGGGATGATAAGCCCGAGACTTCATCGCCATTACCTCCTTTCATCACGTCAACCCTCCAACAAGCGGCAAGCACACGTCTTTTTTTCGGTGTCAAAAAAACCATGATGTTAGCGCAACGGTTATACGAAAGCGGGCATATCACTTATATGCGCACCGATGCGACTCATTTAAGCCCAGAGAGCCTCAATCAATGTCGCCTCTATATTGAAGCGCAGTATGGAAAGAATTATCTCCCGCCACAAGCCAATGTATACCGTAGCAAAAAAAATGCACAAGAAGCACATGAAGCCATTCGCCCATCCAATGTCAAATGTACTCCCCAACAAATTAAGGGTCTTCCGTCGGACGCAGTGCGGCTCTACACTCTCATTCGCAATAGGTTTATCGCATGTCAAATGGCTAAGGCAGAATATATGGCGAGCGCCATTACAGTAAAGCACGCCGACTACGAAATGCGCGCCACAGGACGCGTCATCACATTTGATGGTTACACCGCTGTATTACCCGCTACGCAACCAAAACAGCCCACTCTACCCGATGTCACAGCAGGGGACACTTTGACTCTGGTCAATTTTGATCCGAGTCAACACTTTACGAAAGGACCACCTCGCTACACCGAAGCGAGCTTGGTCAAAGAGTTAGAAAAGCGGAATATAGGGCGCCCTTCCACCTATTCATCTATTATCCAAACTATCCAAGAACGTGGATACGCCACGCTCCACAACCGCCGATTTGTCGCTGAAAAAATTGGCAGTATCATTACCGATCGCTTGATAGAAAATTTTCCCGACTTGATGGATTACGATTTTACTGCGAAAATGGAAATGCAATTAGATACCATCGCCATAGGTGATGCCGATTGGCAAAAAGTATTAGATAATTTCTACAAACACTTCAAATCACAATTAGATAAAGCTAATAACCCTCAAGGCATGCGTCCAAATACTCCAACTCCTGTGGAAGGTATTCGTTGTCCGCAATGCCAGCGCGAGATGCATGTGCGCACTGCGAGTAGTGGAGTGTTTTTAGGATGTTCGGGATACAACGACTTACCAGAGCGCTGTAAAAAAACAATCAATCTCGTTGCCGAAGAAGAAATCAATGCAGAGACCGATGAAGTAGATGCCGCAAAACAAAAACTCGGCAAACGCACGTGCCCGCTATGCACAGCCCAGATGGATGCCTACCTTATGAGTACCAGCCAACGCTTACATTTGTGTAACCGAAATCCAGATTGCGCCGGATATGTATTAGAAGAAGGGAAATTTCAGTTACAAAATGTAGACACCATTCCTTGCGATAAATGTAGTCAAGATATGACCCTCCAATTAGGACGCTTTGGCAAATATTTTTCCTGCTCCAGCAGTACATGCTCCAATACCCGCAAAGTATTGCGCAATGGCACACCTGCACCTCCCAAAATGGATCCCATTCCAATGCCCGAATTGCGCTGTTCCAAAACAGACGACCACTTTCTGCTCCGTGATGGGATAAGCGGTTTATTCTTAGCAGCAAGCCACTTTCCAAAACACCGCGAAACACGGGCGCCATTGGTCAAAGAGTTGCTCCCTTACCACAAGCAAGTAGATAAAAAATATAGATTTATTTTAGATGCCCCGCCGACCGATCCTAAAGGCAGGGCAACGATCGTGCGCTACGACAGAAAGAAACAAATGCACTATGTGCGTAGCGAAATTGACGGTAAACCGAGTGGGTGGAAAGCGGAATATCAAGCAAAGAAGTGGGTTGCCACCCAAGCAAAAACCATCACTCAAAAGACGAAGCGCACACAGAAAAAAAGCAAGAGTTGATCAAGCAATTGACGATTGGTCAGCCCGCCAATCACTAAACCACAATTCCACTAATCGTGATAATTGATCGGGGTAGCGTTGCATCATTTCTTGAGTGCATTTTTCTACCTGCGGGAGCATCAGAATATCTCTTTTGATATCGGCAATACGGAACATACTTCTCCCCGCTTGGCGCAATCCTAATATTTCACCAGCGCCGCGCAATTCTAAATCCTTTTCGGCAATAATAAAACCATCCCAATACTGGCGCAAGGTCACCAAGCGTTCGCGCGCAATCTCCGTGAGCGGTGGTTGATACAACAAGATGCAATAGCTAGGATCTCCACCCCGCCCTATGCGCCCACGCAATTGGTGTAATTGGGATAACCCTAACCTTTCTGGGTTCTCAATCACCATCAGGTTTGCTTGCGGGATATCCACTCCGACCTCCACCACAGTGGTTGCCACCAATATGTGAATTTCACCGCGCTTAAAGGCATTGATTTGTTGCAATTTTTCATCGGCTTTCTGGCGCCCATGAATGATACCAATAGATAATTCGGGTGCGGCGTCCTGTAACGCTTCAGCCGATTGCAACACCGAATTGACATTTATCCATTCCGTTTCGTCAATGGCCGTGCAGATCCAGTATGCCTGCATTCCTTGCGCACAAGTATGTCGGATACGCGCAATCACTTGCTTGCGTCTACGTTGGCTGACTAAAACTGTTTGAGGCGCAATCCGATTTGCTGGCAATTCGGTAATGCGTGAATAATTCATTCCTTGGTAAAGAAACATAGCCAAAGTGCGGGGAATAGGGGTGGCGGTCATCACCAATTGGTGTGCAGTCCATTCCGTTTGCTGAATACTTTTACGGTGGAGCAGTAATCTTTGGTGCACGCCAAATCTATGCTGTTCATCTATGATAATCAGTCCCAAACGGGCAAAGGCAACCTGCTGCTGAAATAAAGCATGCGTACCAACAACTATAGCGGCTTCGCCCGAAGCAATTTTAGCCAAGTGCTTCTTTTTTTCTTTAGCCCGTAATCCACCACTCAAACAAGCCAATTCAATACCTAACGGGGCAAACCACGCCAACATATTAGCGTAATGTTGGGCGGCAAGGATTTCAGTAGGAGCCATCACAACAGTTTGCCATTGATGGGTAGCGGCTCTGAGTGCCGCCAGTGCTGCCACTACTGTTTTTCCCGAGCCGACATCACCCTGCAACAGGCGAAACATAGGTTTAGCGCGTGCCATATCTGCGGCAATTTCTGCATCCGTTTGACATTGCGAATGGGTTAAAGTAAAACCAAATTGATCTTTGAGTTGGCGTTGTAAATCTGTATTTTCTGACAAGGATGGTGCCTGCACTGGTTTATCCGAGTGACACAGCAACAATACTCCTCCATAATAAGCAACAAGCTCTTCAAAAATCACCCGTTTCTGAGCGGGAGTCTGCCGAGCGCTTAACGCATCCAGCGGAGTATCCGCAGGAGGAAAATGAATATACTTCACTGCATGAGATAAAGGCATATCGTATTCGGCGGGTAGGAAAGCAATATCAGACGGCAATGGATATTGGTCTAACAAAATGAGTGCTTTATCAATGATTTGTCGCCAACGGTATTGGCTAATGCCTTTAGTGCTCGGATAAATCGGTGTTAAATGTTGGGAGGGGGATTGCTGACGATGATCGATACGCTGACACTCGGGGTGATACATACTCACGCCCTTCTCGACCCGAACCTTGCCGTAACAGCGCCAACGGCTACCGATACGCATCATTTTTCGTTGTGCCTCATAAAAATGCATAAAACATAGCGTGAGTTTTGATTGATTGGTATCGTGCAATACCACCCGTAGCATACGCCGGGGATAAGGATTGATCTTCACCGATACGACCTCGCCCTCAATACAGGCTTCATCGCCATTGTGCAATTGATGAAAAGGAGTGATTATGCTTCTGTCTTGATAGCGAAAAGGAAAATGA
>JAHRAO010000034.1 GCA_020027215.1 Gammaproteobacteria bacterium | reverse complement strand
ACCTGGACGAACAAAGAGGTCGAAGGAAGGATGTACTGGTGAGTTGGTGCATGTGACTAGCCATAGCATAAAATCATGTGACCTAGTGTCCTATAATAGTGTTCACTGTGTGATCTGTTACAATATTATTGCTCTCTTACTCTATAGCTCTCTGGCAATGGATACTTCTGGTGTCTATATTAGTGGGTATAGTGGCTATTGGAGCTGGTCTGGCATATTACCATGTGTACTCCACTCCTACAAGTGAGTCACTGTCAATCATTATCATGTATGGTACAGGTACCGGTAATGTGATTACTATAGCAACCCCAGTTTCTCACCATGTACAATCATGTGCAAGGCCGTAGCAAGAACTATTGAACTGTTCTGGTCACCCCGTGACGAAAAGATTGGGGCATGTACATGTCAATCTATCCGTCACGTTGAATGCACGCATGCCAGTGCGTCGTTTCCCATCTGCATGGCAACCGCATCGAAGTTTATTGCGCGCTCTCGTTCCCCATAGCATATGCGTACATACCTTGTGCACAACAAAAGGGACCAATGGGAACGGAGACTGACACGCACAAGGAGCCACGCGAGCAAGGTTGCTAAGCAAGCTCCACCTCCTTTAAGGTGACGGGTACCCATGGCTGCACAGGTTATGAACTGACCGCCGATATTACCCTCAACGGCGACTGGATTCCCATCGGCACGACAGGCACTCCATTTCGCGGCCTGTTAGATGGAAGGGGCTTTACTATTCATGGCTTGTCGATCAATAGGCTATCCACTAACAATGTGGGCTTGTTTGGCATGTTAAATGGCGCCTCAATCAGTGCACTCACTGTGGCACAGCCTTCTGTTATTGGCAACAGGCACACTGGCGCACTGGTAGGTTTGGCGACCAATAGCACCTTGACCGCAATAACCTTATTGGGTGATAACAGCTCAGCGACTATAGAAGTGCGTGGAAATGGAGCTAATGTTGGTGGTTTGGCGGGGGAGTTGGCGATGTCGCACCTGACTTTCTCTTCCAGCACTTTGACCGTTCAAGGCGGTGCGCAGGATGAAAATGATAATATTGGTGGCATATTGGGTAGTGTATCTGGCTCTTTTGTCAGCAATGTATCGGTGAGTGCTACTGTATTGGTGGGTGATACGAGCGTAACGAATGGCTCAGATGAAATAGGGCTGTTAATTGGGAATATAACTAACGGCATAGTGCAAAACAGCTGGGCAAGAGGTGTGGTATTTGTGCAAGGGAACGGGCATGGTTATATAGGCGGTTTGGTGGGAGACTCCATCGAATCTTCCGTGCGTAATAACTGGTCACGCGCACATATTATTGTGCAGGGAAGTGTGAATCTTTATATCGGCGGTTTGTTGGGGGGGGTCACTGGCATGAATGTAGAAAACAACTGGGCAGGCGGCATAATTGATATCCATGGCAGTTATTATGAATATGTCGGCGGCTTCATCGGAATTTATAACGGAGGAGGTATCCGACAAAACTGGGCGTCAGTACCTATCACCACTGTGGGTAGCGATATAGCACGCATCGGTGGTTTTGTTGGCGATAGTTTGGCGGGTACCCGTCTGACCCTGTCCCGCAATTACTATATCGGCAATGTGAATGGCGCAGATACCACATTTTCATCCATCACTTTAACCATGAGCCAAGCGCGCTCAGTGAATTCGGCGCAATTGAATGCATTACATGGGGCGAGTGGCGCAAACGGAACGGACTGGCATGCTGGTATTGGTGCTGATAATGCTCCGTCTATTTATTGCGATATGAATGCCAACAACCGTATTGACCCCAGTGAAGAAGATGCGGGTAATCGGATTTGGAATTTTGGCGCGGTCGGTCAATCGCCGGCGATTACCTGTACTGGCAATCTTGCAGAACAACGTTCTCCTTAATCACTGATTTCCCGCTCGGTACGCTCGGTACGCTCGGTAAAGAGGAAGCATGCTTCCTTGCTTTGATTACAAAATGATATAATTGCCGTTTGGCTATGTCAATCATTATTTACCCGTCCATCTGTCCTCTGCCCTCCTAATGCAAAAAAGTGCTCACAGCGGATGAAGTGGTAGTTT
This sequence comes from Gammaproteobacteria bacterium, assembly GCA_020027215.1. Lineage (GTDB taxonomy): Bacteria > Pseudomonadota > Gammaproteobacteria > JABABF01 > JAHRAO01 > JAHRAO01. The sequence continues at coordinate 28,025 of JAHRAO010000034.1, read as the reverse complement.
ATGGCTAAACCATCGGATAATGATATGCGCCTTTATGTTGAGCGCGCCTATTTGGATTACGCCATTGCGGTGGTATGGGACCGCGCATTACCGCATATTGGTGATGGCTTAAAACCGGTGCAGCGGCGGATTGTTTACGCTATGTCCTTATTGGGGTTAAAAGCCAGTGCGCGTTATAAAAAATCGGCGCGCACTGTGGGTGATGTCATAGGTAAATTTCATCCGCACGGCGATAGTGCGGTTTATACGGCAATGGTTTTAATGGCACAGTCGTTTATTTATCGTTACCCCCTGATAGATGGGCAGGGCAATTTTGGCTCGCCCGATGATCCAAAATCTTTTGCCGCTATGCGTTATACGGAAGCGCGCCTCACGGCCCTTGCCCATGCTGTATTGCTTCACGAGCTGGATGCGCATACCACCGAATGGGTTGATAACTTTGATGGCACTTTGAACGAGCCGACTATTTTTCCCGCTCGCTTGCCGATGGTACTCCTCAATGGGGCGACCGGCATAGCGGTGGGTATGGCAACCGACATCCCCCCGCATAATCTGCGCGAAGTGGTGGCAGGGTGTATTGCTTTATTGGATAATCCGCACACCACTTTGAGCGAGATGTGCCGTTTGATAAAAGCGCCGGATTGTCCGACTGCGGCAGAAGTGATCACGCCCGCTTCCGAAATAAAACAAATGTATGACAAGGGACACGGTAGTTTTCGCATGCGTGCAACCTACACGATGGAAAAAAAGCGTATTATTATTACCGCTTTGCCATGGCGCACTTCGGCTAATGAGGTACTGGGACAGATTCGGGGGCAAATGGAGAGCAATCACCTCCCGATGGTGACTGCAGTGTGCGATGAGTCGGATTACACTTGCCCCGTGCGCATTGCACTTGATGTGCGCGGCAGAAAAATAGAGAGTGCCGCAGTGATGGGACATTTATTTGCGACCACAGAGTTAGAGCGCTCGTATACGATGAATATGACCATTATCGGCACAGACGGGCGCGTGGCGATGAAAGGTTTACTGACCATACTGCACGAATGGCTGGCATTTCGCCGCAAAAAAATGCGTGCCTATTTGCAACATCATTTGACGCAGACCACCGAACGATTGGAATTAGTCAGGGGGTTGATTGCTGCCCATCTCAATATAAGTGAAGTCATTCAAATCATTCGCGATACTGCCCAAAATCCGAAGCCCAAATTGATGAGCCGTTTCCAGCTGAATGATGCCCAAGCGGAGGGCATTTTGGAATTGAAATTGCGTCGTTTGGCAAAATTGGACGAAATACAACTGCGTGAAGAACAAATTGCTTTGATCAAGCGCAGTAAAGAAATTGAGCGGATTTTATCTTCAAAACAGCAATTAAATAACTACATTAAGAAAGAGTTAAACGATTTAGCAGATGAATACGGCGATGAACGTTGTTCGCCGCTCAAAGAGCGCACGAAGGCTGTGTCAATGAAACGAGTAGAATTGTCGGTGAGTGTGGAACCGGTGACGGTGATTTTGTCACAGCAGGGATGGGTTTTCACACGCTCTAAACCATTGGCTGATTGCGATGCACTTCCTTATCGCTCGGGTGATGCATTTCTGACTATGGAGAGGATTAACGGCGATCAAACAATTAGATTAGCCGATGCGATTGGTCGGGTGTATAATCAGCGAGTACATCGCTTGACTAAAAAGCGTGAGGGCGAGCCAGTGAGTGTGCACATCAGTGCTCCGCAAGGCACTTCTATTGTTGGTTTGCTCAATCCTGCCCAAGATTATGTGTGGGCGAGCACATCGGGATTCGGTTTTGTTGTCGGACACGCAGATCTGCGCACCACCAACCGCGCTGGCAAATCCATTATGAAGTGCGACACTGGGAAGGTTTTGCCCCCATCCAGACTCCATCCATCATCCGAACAGTTTGTAGCGGTACTCAATGATGGCGGGCGGCTATTGATCTTTGCGGCGACTACGTTGCCCCAACGCAAAAGAGGTAAAGGAGTCAAATTGATGGCGCTGAAAAGCGAGCAGTTACGTGCCTGTGTTGTAGTCGGTGCGCAAGATAGCTTAGTGATTACCACGAGTGGCGGACGCCAAAAAGTATTGCTTCCCTCTCAATGGTGTGATTTTAGTGGCAAGCGCAATTTTCGCGGCAGGCTACTCCCCAAGGCGATGCGTAGCGCATGCTCCTTATTGGCTCGCCCTGCAAATGGATAAAAAGTGCTGATGGGTATGATGGGTAAAGCGCCACTGATAAAAATTATCGCTCGCCGCTACGATGCCCGCGGTCTTCCCGCAGTGCGCGAGCAGTGCGTGCGCCATATTACCGCTTTGGGATTGCGTATTACCGATGAAGGTCGGAATGATGGTAATTATTCCGTGTGGTCGCTGAACTTAAATCAGCTCCCAGACAACCTCCAAGCGACCCAGCAATGGATGTATGAGTTGAGCGGACAAACCGGTATGGATGTGCTGTTATTATCGCCGCCGCCGGCACTGCTGCATTCGTGTCGGTTGGTCGTTTTTGATATGGATTCGACCCTCATTACTACCGAAGTGATTGACGAATTAGCCAATGCATTAGGGGTGGGGGAAGCGGTTGCCGAACTCACTGCTTGTGCGGTGCGTGGTGAATTGCATTTTACCGAGAGCCTACAAAAACGTGTGCGTTTGCTCAAGGGTGTCAGTGAAAAAACCTTTGCCGAAGTGGCACAGCGCTTGCAGTTGAGTGAAGGCGTGACTCGCCTATTGCGCACTTTGTCGGCGAATGGCATACGCACCGCTTTATTGACCAGTGGATTTCGTTATTTTGCCGTTCAATTAGCACAAAAACTTTCCATTGACGATGTGTATGCCAACGAATTAAAGATGAAAAATGGATTTGCCACTGGGGAATTAACCGGCGATATTATAGATGGTGCGGGCAAAAAAGAACGGCTGCTCGCCCTCGTGCGGCAACACAATATGGATATCGCACAAACGATTGCTGTCGGCGATGGCGCCAACGACATCCCTATGTTGCAGGCCGCTGGAATGGGAGTGGGTTTTCGCACTCAACCGATCGTGCGCGCCGCAAACTTCCCTGTTATTTCGCAGGTGGGGTTAGATAGCCTGCTCTGCCTGATGCAGTAATAGTAATGCCAACTGGATTAAAAGCGTTTAGGTTTAAGGTTGCGGTGCTGTTCAATGCTTTTAATAATACCTTTACCCCTACGGGTCTTTATCACCGCGTAATCTTTTATTTGTACAATCCTACAATTTATCAGTGTCAATACGATGATGATGCTGACCAACCGCATGTTTTACCGTGATTTTTTTGGCGTAACCAGCGCATCAACGGAGCAAAATAATCTATGATTGCGCTCGCTTCCATTTGTTTTTGCCCAGTGAGTAATTGCATGGCGTGAGGCCATGGTTGGCTTGCTCCTAAAGCGAGCATCTCCCCGAGTTTTGCCCCTGCTTTTTTATTGCCATAAATGGAACATTCGTGGAGAGGTCCTTTATGCCCTGCAATTTTACACAGCGACTTGTGGAATTGGAACTGCATGATGTGCGCTAAAAAGTATCGGGTGTAGGGAACGTTAGCGGGGACATGGTATTTTGCTCCTGGATCAAAATGTGTTTCATTGCGGCGCACTGGCGGGCGGATACCTTGATAGTATTCGCGTAGTCTCCACCAATGGTGATTATAATCATCCGGTGAAATCTCGCCAGAAAATACTTTCCAGCGCCACTGGTCAATTAGTTTCCCAAACGGGAGAAAAGCAATTTTATCCAATGCCATTTTCATTTGGTAGTTGATGATCGCTTTGCGTGACAGACGTGCTTTATCAATCAGCCCTATTTGTTTCATATATTTCGGGGTCATGGAGAGCACTACCGTATCGCCAATGGCTTCGTGAAATCCGTCGTTTGCTCCACCTTTAAATAGGGGCGCTAAATGTTGGTACATAATAAAGTAATAGATATGCCCCAACTCGTGATGCATGGTCACCAGCGAATCTTCATCGGGTTCAACGCATTGCTTCACCCGCACATCTTTACCATTATCCATATCCCATGCACTGGCATGACACACGACATCCCTATCGCGGGGTTTCTTTAACAGCGAATTGGTGTAGAACGAATCGGGGAGTGCGGGCAAACCGATGGAAGTAAAAAATTTCTCGGACATTTTTGTTACGCTCACCGCATCGTGTTTATTTTTGACCAATCCTCCCGTAATATCTAAATCCAATGCGCCGGGATAGGGCTCGAGAAGATCGTAGACTTCCCCCCATTGTTGTGCCCACATGTTGCCGAATAAGTGCGCAGGAATGGGTTTACCGGCAGGCACTTTCTTTTCGCCATAGTGTTGGGCGAATTTGTCGCGCACATAACAATGCAGTTGATCGTATAGCGGTTTGACTTGCGTCCACAGGCGTTCGGTTTCGTTTTCAAAGGCATCTACTGGCATATCGTAACCAGATTTCCACAAATGGGCGGTATTTTCGAAACCCATTTCGTGGGCGCCTTCATTCATAATGGCGACAAACTCGCGATACATATCGCGCATCGGCACCGACACAGTGCGCCAACCTTTCCACGCGTCTAATAATTCATTGTAGTTGCGTGATGTGGCGATGACTTGCGAGAGTTCTTCTAAATCGCGGCAGGTTTCTTTCCCCCGCCTGTCCTTTTTGCAATACCGACCTTTTCCATACATCCCTTCCATATCCGTGTTGATTTGCGCTAATTTATTGCGTTTGTGCGCATCTTTGGGTGCGGGCATGGTGGTGCCTTGTTTGATAATTTGAATGGAGCGCGCCGTGTCGGGTGCTAATTGTTGTCCGTTGTAGCGGTTTGCTTCCTGTATGGTGCGGGTATTGAAGGCAAGCATTTTTTCGGTCGCTTTGGTCGCGATATACGCCGTATCGGGAGTGATATAGGTGTTGCGAATCCATGAGGCAATTTCAAGACCTCTACCCACTTCGAGTATTTCTTTATTGATCCGCGCAACAAATTCCTCCGCACTTTCAGCCTGTTGGGATGTGGCGGACGATGAAGTCGATTGATTGGTGCAACTATTAATCAATACAATAACCCCAATAATCCCAATAACTACCAATGATAATACAGTGTGTCGTTGCATGATAATTCTCTTTTAACCCTCAAAACTTTAATATACTCTTTTTATCATAACAAATAATAGGGGCATTTTGTAGATGATGTCGGTGCTGTGCGTGCCTACTCGGTTTACAATTTCATCGTAATTTTTCAGCTCGGCTTCAATGATGTCGGTGCTGTGCGTGCCTACTGCGGAAATGGAAGCCAATATGGTGTACATACGCGTTATGCGCTGGAAGATGTGCTTTTAGAAACTGGCGGGGATATTTTGTAGACGATGTCGGTGCTGTGCGTGCCTACTCGGTTTACAATGGTTGCGTAATAATGAAGTGTATGATTCTATCCGCAGGGCGCGGCGAACGCTTGCGTCCCATGACCGATTCGGTGCCGAAACCTTTACTCACTGTTGGCGGGGCCGCACTGATTGATCATGTGATCAAGCGATGTCATACGGCTGGAATTGATGATGTGGTGATTAATCTCGGCTATCGAGGCGAACAAATTGCCGCCCACTGCGGAAATGGGAGCCAATATGGTGTGCATGTGCGTTATGCGGTGGAAGATGTGCTTTTAGAAACCGGTGGGGGTATTGTCAACGCCTTGCCCTTATTGGGCGATGGTTTTTTTGTGGTGCTCAATGCCGATGTATGGTGCGATTACGACTTGTCGTGCTTGCGAACCCAATGCGTATCCGCCCCTTGGCTCGCTTATTTAGTGATGGTGGATAATCCTTCCTATGCCCCGCAAGGCGATTTTTCGCTCAATGCGCACGGCAATATCTACCCATTGGGCGATAATCCTCTCACTTTCAGCGGGATCAGCGTGTTGCATCCGCACCTTTTTTCTGGCAATTGGGCGGGGACATTTCCCCTGAAAGATGCCTTGGTTGCCGCCATGGAGCGATCTATGGTCGCAGGTGAACACTACAAAGGCAACTGGTTTGATATTGGCACTCCCGAAAGGCTGCATGCAATAAATTGCCACTTAAAAGCCGTATGATGATGGATTGCTCCTATAATAGAAGTGTGCCCGCCCTCATAGCGGTGTAATGTGTGTAATGAAAAAAACAATATTCCCATGTGCCCGACTTTTGCACTATACGCTGCGCGCCCTCTATTGAAATAAAGTATGGCGCAAGCGCAGTGGTATATTGGATTGATGTCTGGAACGAGTTTAGACGGCGTTGATATTGCTGTGGTCAATTTTGCTGAGCAACCACATTATTGCCATACCGCTGTGTGTGTTGCTTATCCACAAGAATTACGTTGTGCCATTGCGCAGGTGTGTCGTGCAGATACCATTACTTTCCATAATTTGGCGAGCATCCACCGTCAATTAGGGGAGTTTTTTGCTGCCACTATTGAGCGGGTGCTCCAACAAGCGGGATTTAACGCAACCGATATTATGGCAATTGGCAGTCATGGACAGACGGTGCGTCATGATGACAAGGAAGGATTTTCGTACCAAATAGGTGACCCGCATATCATTGCCGAACGCACCAAAATTGTGACGGTGGCAGATTTCCGCCCGCGCGATATGGCAGCAGGTGGAAAAGGCGCACCTCTCGTTTGTGCTTTTCACCGGTTTTGGTTTGATGAGCAGTGTATTGTGCTCAATATCGGCGGTATGGCAAATGTAACCTTGTTATATGACGATAGCCCTGTCCTCGGTTTTGATACGGGACCGGGCAATGTATTAATGAATAGTTGGATTGACCGCCACTTGCACCGCCCTTACGACGCGCAGGGGGAGTGGGCGAGCGAAGGGACGGTCATTGACGATTTATTAGAATTGCTACTCGCCCATCCTTTTTTTACCGCACCCCCTCCTAAAAGCACTGGGCGAGAAAGTTTTAATGTGGCGTGGTTGGATGAGTGTGTGCGGCAATGGGGCGACTGCCATCAAGGCACGCAGGCATTAGCACAAGACATACAGGCGACTTTAGCCGAATTAACCGCCATTTCAATCGCGCATGCGCTACAGCGGTATGTAGATGATTTCAAGCGCTTATATGTTTGCGGCGGCGGCACTTACAATACACATTTAATTCGCCGCTTATCCGCCCATATGCCGTCTTTGGATATAAATCCTTCGACGGCAAAAGGAATTGACCCGAAACAAATGGAGGCAATTGCTTTTGCGTGGATGGCACAACGGCGTTTAGAGGGCAAACCGAATAATGCGCCATCGGTGACCGGAGCATTGGGTGAGCGATCTTTGGGCGCAATCTATGCTGGCGGCGAACAATGAGAAATGATGTGCAATGGCGTTGCGCCTCATATAATTTGATATGCTATGTAAACACAACAAGAGTGAGCCGATGAACGATCAACATTTTTCAGTCATAGTCGTTGGGGGTGGTCATGCTGGGACCGAAGCCGCCCTTGCCGCTGCGCGTATGGGCGAGCGCACTTTGTTGCTGACCCAGCAGATTGAAACTATCGGTCAAATGTCGTGTAATCCCGCTATAGGAGGCATCGGCAAGAGCCACTTGGTGCGTGAAATTGACGCTTTAGACGGTATCATGGCGCGTGCGACAGATTTAGCGGGCATTCATTTTCGCACCCTCAATACGCGCAAAGGTCCTGCGGTGCGGGCAATACGCGCTCAAACCGACCGCGCACTCTACAAAGCGGCTATTCGCCAATTTGTCGAACACACACCACAGTTGTTCCTGTTCCAACAAGGCGTCGCCGATCTTATTGTGCGCAATGATAAGGTATGTGGCGTGGTCACCGATATGGGGGTGCAGTTTTATGCGATGCAGGTCATTCTGACTACGGGAACATTTTTAGCCGGCACGATTCATATCGGCACGCAACAGCAAAAGGGCGGACGCGCTGGGGATGCACCGACTATTCGCCTTGCCGAGCGTTTGCGTGAATTGCATCCGCGAGTTGGTCGTTTGAAAACGGGTACTCCGCCACGATTGGATCGTCGCAGTTTAGATTTTACCCAGATGCGCGAACAGCCAGGCGATGAACCGCTGCCGGTGATGTCATATATCGGTAAAACTGAACAACACCCGTCCCAGTGTAGTTGCTTCATTGCAAAAACCAATGCCCGCACCCACGATATCGTGCGCGCTGCACTCGGTGAATCGCCGCTTTATACGGGGATCATTGAGGGAATAGGTCCGCGCTATTGTCCATCTATTGAAGACAAAGTGGTGCGTTTTAGCGATAAGCCATCGCATCAGGTTTTTATTGAACCGGAAGGGATCGACAGTCATGAAATTTATCCCAATGGCATATCCACGAGTTTGCCGTATCAAGCGCAATGCGACCTCGTGCGCTCTATAGCGGGATTTGAGCGCGCACATATTACTCGCCCTGGCTACGCCATTGAGTATGATTTCTTTGATCCGCGTGATTTACAACTTTCGTTGGAGAGCCGTGTGCTGAAAGGATTGTTTTTTGCCGGTCAGATTAATGGTACCACCGGTTATGAAGAAGCGGCGGCACAAGGCTTACTTGCCGCAATCAATGCCGTGTTGCGTGCGCGCAATAAAGATGCGTGGTATCCATTGCGCAATGAGGCGTATTTAGGGGTGCTCATTGACGATTTAATTACGCGTGGAGTGACCGAACCTTACCGTATGTTTACCAGCCGTGCCGAATACCGGCTCTTATTGCGCCAAGATAATGCCGATCGCCGATTAACGCCCATTGGGCGAGAGCTGGGAGTCGTAGGCGACGACCGCTGGCGCGCATACTTAACGAAACGCCAAGAATGCGTCGCAGTGCAAGAACAATTTGCTCGGGTGCGGGTCTCTCCCAGTGACCTTATCGCATGTGCCGTAGCGGATAAATTGTCCAGTCCGCTTACACAAAATGTTTCTTTATTAGATTTGCTCAAACGACCCGAAGTGAGTTACGCCGATATTTGTGCGCACATAGGGGTGACCGATGAACGAGATATTGCCGAACACATTGAAGCGGAAATTAAATATGCGGGGTATATTGAGCATCAAGAAGCGGAAGCTGCGAAATTGCGTGCCGCAGATGATATCAAAATCCCCCATGATATGGACTACACCCATTTGTCGGGATTGTCTAACGAGGTGAAAGAAAAATTACATCAAACGCGACCGGATAATTTTGGTTGTGCGGGACGTATTCCCGGTATGACACCTGCCGCCCTATCCATATTGGCGATTCATGTGAAAAAATACTCTGCGCGCCACAGTGTTCATAATGAGTTCCCCGCTCACCATTGAGGATCTCACCGACCGTTGGCATGCCGACTTACAGCATTTAGCGGTGGCGGATAATGAGAGAGATAAATTGTGCGCTTATTTGCGCTTAATCTACCGCTGGAATGTGTATAAGGCGTTGGTTGGACGTTCGGCACCCGAAAAATGGGTCATGCGCCATATTGCGGATAGTTGGAGCCTTGTGCCATTTTTACGCTCTGGCGAGGTGGCGGATGTCGGTAGTGGGGCAGGATTGCCGGGAATACCCTTGGCTATTGCTTTTGCCAAAAAAAACTTTACGCTGATTGAGCGCAATGGTAAAAAGTGTGCATTTCTCCACTATGCGCAGATGGAACTTTCCTTGCCGAACTTAAAAATAATTTACGCCCCGAGCGAAAAGGTGCACCGACACTTTTCGGTCGTGGTCGCGCGCGCTTTTGGGAGCCTCAGCGCATTAATTGCCGCAGCGGCTCATCTGTGTGCCCCGTCCGGTCGCCTATTGGCTATGAAGGGGTATTGTTCGGCGCAAGAGTTGCAATCGGTGGAGGCAGAGTTTATTTCAACCATCCACAACTTACCCAGCTATCGTCATCGCCAACTCATAGAAATGTGCGCCCGCTCCCGATGAAGGTGTGGGTTATGGTCTATAATGCCGCTATAGTGATGATTAACGAATAGGAAACACACGCGGAATATTGAAATGGGAAAGATATTTGCCATTGCTAATCAAAAAGGCGGGGTGGGTAAAACGACGACCTGTGTCAACTTAGCGGCATCTCTTGCCCATATGCGACAACGCGTGCTCTTAGTGGATTGTGATGCACAGGGAAATGCAACGACAGGGAGTGGTTTGGATAAAGCACAGATCAGCACAACCATTGCCAATGTGTTGTTTAAGGATAAGTCGGTGGAGAACGAGGCAATTAAATCTGAAATTGGACAATATTTTGTCCTGCCCGCCAATAGCAATTTGGCGGCGGCTGAAATTGATCTGTTAGATATGCCACGCCGTGAATATCAGCTACGCGATCGCTTGCGTGCTCTCATTGACCAATTGGATTATGTGTTAATTGATTGCCCTCCATCACTGAATTTATTGACCATCAATGCGTTGGTCGCCGCCGATGGTATTATTATCCCTATGCAATGCGAGTATTACGCTTTGGAGGGGCTGACTTCGCTCCTGCAAACCTACGAACGCGTTAAACAGTTGAATACCGAATTGATTATTGAAGGGCTATTATTGACGATGTATGATGTGCGTAACAGTTTGACCTGCGATGTCACCGAGCAAGTGAAGCAACACTTTGGCGATAAGGTTTACAAAACCGTTATTCCGCGCAATGTGCGTCTTGCCGAAGCCCCGAGCTACGGCGTGCCGGCTTTGGTGTATGATCGCCATTCCCGCGGTGCTGTCGCTTATTTAGCTTTAGCCGAAGAAATTATCCACCGCCACAATCCAGCGGCGGGTATGGCGACAATTCAGTATGGCTAATTCGTCCTCGCCCGAAACAAAAAAGTATAAAAAACGCGGATTAGGACGAGGGCTGGATACCCTGTTACAGCCTGTGCCAACAAATGCTTTAGTGGCTTTGCCGTTGTCTCAATTGCGCATCGGGCGCTATCAACCGCGCAAAAAAATTGATGACCACACATTACAATCCTTAGCGGCATCTATCCGTGAGCACGGAGTGATGCAACCAATTGTGGTTCGTCGTTTGACTGCAAATAGTTATGAGATTGTGGCGGGTGAGCGCCGTTGGCGTGCGGCGGCATTGGCAGGCCTCAAGAATATTCCCGTTACGATACGCGATGATTTATCCGACAAAGATACTTTAGCCATCGCCCTCATAGAAAATATTCAACGCACAGACCTCACTCCATTGGAAGAAGCGGCGGCGTTGAAGCGATTAGCGGATGAGTTTGATTTGACCCACCAAGAGGTGGGGAATATAGTGGGGCGTTCGCGTGTGGCAGTCACCAATACGATGCGTTTATTACACTTGGGCGAGACGGCACAGCGCTATTTAGCGGAAGGGAGCATCACAATGGGGCATGCGCGGGCGGTGCTGGCGATCACCGCCGTAGAGCAACAAGATGCTGTTGTTGAGCTGATTGTGCGTCAGGGGTGGACGGTGCGGCACACCGAAGAGCATATTCAATCGTTATCGCGCGCAAAAAGTAAGATGAAAAAGAGGGTGTCCCCCAAAAAAAGACCTGTGGATAGCAATGTCCGCGTATTACAAAAAGAATTATCGCAGCGTTTGGACGCCCCTGTCTCCATTGTCGCTCACACTGCCCATAAAGGTGATATTATGGTGAGATACAATAGTTTGCAACATTTAGATAATATTCTCGCCCGTATTAAAGAATAAATGGTTCATTGATTATTATGCAATACGTTTTACATAGTTCTGTTGCCGTGCGGTGGGTGCTCCCACAAAAGGGAGATGACCGTGTGGCGCTGCAAAAATTACGTCCAACGGAGGATGATATTATTGTTGTCCCCGCATTCTGGAGCATAGAAGTCACCAACATTCTTTTGCACGCTTTACGCGAAGATAAAATTGATGTGAAACAATTGGATGAATATCGCACCGTTTTATCGCAAATCCCGCTCAAAATAGATAATAACCAGAAAGTGGGTTTTTTTGAGGCGTTGGATCTCGCTGACCATTTCCACATTTCTACTTTTGAGGCGGTTTATTTGGAATTGGCGCAACGCCATGAATTGCCTCTTGCAGTAATGAGTAGCCACTTGCGTCAGGCGGCGGCAAAAATTAGTATCCCGCTGTTACCGGCTTAACGCTTGCGACTATGTCGCTGAGTTTTTGCGCACCGAGCCTTCATTCTTTATACTTCCGTGTGTCCGACCTCGTTTTCGGGCAGGTATCCGACCTCGTTTTCGGGCAGAATTTTCTTGGCTTCGACCTCGGATAATTGCTCTACCTCTCGCAATTTTCTGTTTATTGCCCGTGTGCGCCTCTCAGCCTTATCCATGGTATTTGATGCGGTTTGTAAGTTCCTGTGTACATCATCTAAAAAGGCACTATAATTGCCGAATTCGGTTTTCACCGCCCCTAACACTCGCCATACTTCGTGCGAACGCTTTTGAATGGCGAGGGTGCTAAAGCCAACGCGTAGGCTATTGAGTAATGCCGATAGTGTATTCGGTCCCGTCAGGATCACTTTGTAGTTGGTTTGGATTTTATCCATGATGCCCGCCGTGCGCACCACTTCAGCATACAGGCTTTCAGCTGGTAAAAACATTATGGCAAAAGGTGTGCTATGGGGTGGTGATATGTATTTATCGGCTATATCTTTTGCTTGCTTTTCTACGGCGCTCAGGAATTTATTTTTTGCCCCCTTAATTTCTTCTGTATCCGCTGCTCGTTCTCTGGCATCGACCAAACTTTGGTAAGAACTTAAAGGAAATTTAGAGTCAATGGGGAGCCACACGGGGTCTTTTTTGTCTTCGCCTGGGAGACGCACTGCGTAATCTACCTTCCTGCTTTTGCCGGATGAAGACACTATTTCAACTTGAGCGGCAAATTGCTCGGCGGAGAGGATATTGGATAAAATATCGCCTAACTGATATTCGCCCCAAGTTCCTTTCGTGTTAGCATTGGTGAATATGCGGCTGAGATCGCCGACATTGGTGGCTAAATTTTGCATCTCCCCCAATCCTTTGTGCACGGATTCCAGCTGTTCGTTGACTAATTTGAACGATTTTCCCAACCTGTTTTCTAAAGTGTTCTGTAATTTGTTCTCGACCATTTCGCGCATAGCGGTGAGTTGTTTTTCGTTTTCTTGGCGTACCTTATCTAAGCTTTCCGCTTGCTCTTGACGCACTTTGTTTAAGTTGTCCGTTTGCTCTTGACGAAAATTCTTGAGCTCTGTGCTTTGGCTGTCGCCAAAACTCTTCAGCGTGGTGGTGATTTCTTTGCGTAAATCGGAGGCTGCCGTGGAGTTACTCTTGCTATTTCTATCGAGTTCACTTTGCAACTGCCCGATGATATCGGTCTGCGGGACTTTTTGCCTGTTTATAGCCCAAATAGCGAAGATAGCACAGATGATAATGATTGTTGCAAGGAGAATTGCAACGAGGACGAGAGTAGCTTCCATAGAAAATTGCCTTATAATACAAGGTCATCTATCGTATCGTACTTTGTTCCCACTGTCAATCTATCTTCCGTACAAAATTATCTCTTCCATCATGGCGGTCGCTTGTTGGCGGTAAGCGCTACCAAATAGGTTGTAGTGATTGAGAATGTGAAACAGGTTGTATATTGTGCGGCGTTGGGCATAGCCTTTGGCGAGTGGGCGGACGCGCCCGTAGGCGGTGTAAAAATCTTGCGTAAAGCCGCTGAATAACTCGGTCATCGCCACATCGGTTTCGGAATCGGCGACATAAGGCGCGGGATCAAAAATGATCGGAGTGATTTCACCATCTAATAAGGCAAAATGCGCATTACCTGCCCATAAATCACCATGCACCAATGCGGGAGGTGGAGCGTGCTGGAGCAATGCGGTGGCGGTTTCTAATACTGCGGTGGTCTGCGGGAATACTGTATGGTGAATGCGCTGTGCTTGATTAAATTGAAACTGTAATCTGTGGGTGACAAAAAACGTCGCCCAATTGTTTTTTTCGCCTAAAAAACCAGTTTGATTGCCTAAAGTATTGGTGTTAATGCGTACTCCAAATCGAGCGGGTAATTGATGTGTGCGCGACAATTTTGGATTGAGTTCCTCGATGGAAGTGTTGTGGAGGTGGGCAAGGTGCGTCCCCATTGTCGCCCAATCTTGTGCGGTGGCGCTTTCGGTGAGTGGGAGGTATTCTAAAAGTAAAGCGGCATGCCCTGCGATCGCACCTGTGGCGATAGGTTGAGGGACGCGTATAGTGTGGGTTGCCTGTAACTGAGTGAGACCGATGTATTCCGCTTGCATGTGGGGCAAGCGATCGGCGTGGTTGAGCTTAATAAAAAATTGCTCGTGCTCTCCGACCAGGTGGTAGCAGTGATTAATGCAACCACCGTGTAGCGGGTGAGCGGTGAAATTCACAAAATCTATGCCGCAGGTATGCTCCACAAAATCACCGATTGCTTTTTTGAGTTCAACATTCATCTGCCTTATAGTATGCCGCAAATCAATTGCACCGCTTTGTGGATACGAGGACAACTATGAATGCGTGAAAATGCATTACTTGTCTGGCGATTGACTGCGCAAACATAAAGATGGTTGCATAATTCAATTTATTTCACCGAGTTATCTATGAGGCTTGATAAATTGTAGTCCCGCTTTATTTTTTACGGCATAATAAAGTGGTATGTACGGTGGCGATAATACACGGACTGCGTCCACGCAAGGGTCGGCGAATATGTTGTTGCACGGATACTCCTGCACTATATGAAATAAAACAGATATAAATAAGAATGACCATAAACATTGCAGCGATTGGATACGGTTATTGGGGACCGAATTTAACGAATAAGTTTGCTAAAATTCCCGACTATAAATTGAGCCATATTTGCGAGCATCGGGCAGAACGCCGCCAGATTGCGAGTGAATTATACGACAATGCCGTCATCTGCGCCGATTTTGCGCAAGTGCTCAAAAATAAACAAGTGGATGCAGTGTATATTGCCACCCCTGCGAAAACGCATTATTCGATGACTTTGCAGGCACTCAAAGCGGGCAAACATGTGCTGGTGGAAAAACCTATGGCGCTATCGGTCGAAGAGTGTGAAACAGTCATAGAAGAATCTCGTAAACGTAATTTAATAGTCATGGTGGATCATTTGTGCCCTTACACCAACGCAGTGCGTAAATTGCGTAGCGAATGTCAGAGTGGGAATTTAGGTAACTTAATGTATTTTGATTCACGCCGCATTAATTTGGGTATGTTTCAATTTGATGTCAATGCGCTGTGGGATTTAGCGGTGCATGACCTCTCTATTTTGAATGAATTAATTGACCTGCGCCCGAATGCGGTGTCTGCTTCAGGAGTGGCACATTTTGCCAATCACCCAATCAATACGGCGTATATGACATTATTCTACGATGCGCCTTTTATTGCACATATTCATGTGAGTTGGGTGGCGCCGATTAAATTACGCATGACTATGGTCGCTGGGAGCGAAAAAATGGCACTCTACGATGACACTATGGCGGATGAAAAAATACGTATTTACGATAAAGGGGTTGGTTTGCATTCTATCCTCAAAGATTCGTCCGATCCGAAATCGGAATCGCGGCGTTTTATTTATCGGACGGGTGATTTGTTAGTGCCCCGTTTAGAGCCTAATGATGCGTTACATGATTTAGCTAAACATTTTTTAGATGTTATTCATGGGCGGGATACACCGAAGACAGGCACTCAAAGTGGCATTGAAATTATTCGGGTGCTTGAACAAGCCGAGCAATCTATTTATTCCGATAGCCGAAAACTAAAATTATGAGCGTTCCATTTTGTGATCTCGCCATGCAAAACCTCCCGTTGCGCGATGAAATGGTTGCCGCTTTTGATCATGCCCTTTCCACCAGCGAATTTACTGTGGGCGACCAGACGGATCACTTTGAGGAACAGTTTGCGCAAATGGTCGGTGCGCAGTGTGCGGTGGCGGTATCCAACGGCACCGATGCAATATATTTATCTTTGTTGGCGCAGGGTATTGGAGCCGGCGATGAAGTCATTGTGCCCGCATTGACTTTTACTGCGACTGCGGCGACAGTGGAGTGGTGCGGTGCGCGCCCAATTTTCGCAGATATCAATGATACGGGGTGTATATGCCCGCAATCCTGTGCTTCGCTCATCACCCCGCGCACGCGTGCGATCATTCCGGTTCATCTTTACGGGCAACCGGCGGCGATGGATGAAATTATGGTATTGGCAGAACAACACCACCTCTGTGTGATAGAAGATGCCTCACAATCACACCTCGCTCGTTTTCAAAACCAATATTGTGGTACTTTTGGCAGTGCGGCAACATTTAGCTTTTATCCGAGCAAAAATCTTAGCGCGTGCGGTGAGGGGGGGATAGTGGTGACCAATAACTTATCGCTCGCCGAAAAAATACGCGGCCTTCGCTCGTGGAGTGGCGGCACCCATAGTGGCGTTAATGCCCGTATGCATGGTTTACAAGCGGCTATCTTGTCTATTAAACTACCCCACCTTCCCGCGTGGAATAAGGAGCGGCGGCAGGTGGCACACGCTTACCATAAGCGGTTGAATAAAATGGATATTCCCACCATCCGCTTCCCTCGCCTGCGTGAAGATGTCTTTCATGTCTTTAATGTGTTGGCGATATTGGCTGAACACCGCACCAATTATATCGCTGCGCTGGAAAAAGAGGGAATTGGCTACCGTATCCACTATGCGCAACCTTTACCGTTGCAAGAATGCTTTATCCATTACCAGCATAAAAAAGGAGAGTTTCCCGTTGCCGAATTATTTGCTTCCCAAGAAATTTCACTGCCCATATTCCCAGAAATGACTACTGAACAAATTGATACGGTTTGTGGGGTGCTCCAAAAAGCAACGATCAACTGAGCATTGTCCACCCAGCGTGTTCGAGGGTACTCGCCAGTAAATCTCGCCAATCAATATGGATGAACCGCCGATGCAAATTATTGGTCGGAGGCGGTCATCATATAGAGAATAAGTGCGGCGATATCGTCCCGACTGCACTGCCGACACATTCCACTGGGAGGCATTGCTCCTTTGCCTTTGATGACCGCATCGACCAATTCATCCATACTACTGCGTTGCATGGCGGGCTTCCATTGTTCCATATCGCCCGTGCGCGGCGCACCTGCTGTTCCCGCCGCATGGCACACCACACAGCTCTTTTTATATTTATCTGCGATAACTTGTTTGTATGAGGCATCCACAGGGTCAGTGGAGTCGCACCCGAATAGTGCGGCATGGATAAGTGCAAGAAAGAGTAAGCGGATAATCATAGTTTTGTGCCTTTAAGCGACATTATATATGACAGCACACAAGGAAAAGATGACTGCGCCGCGCCGTCTCTCGCCGTTCATTATTGGACACCTAATAAATTGCGCGTGCGGAGATAACGAGTGAAAAGCTGCGCACTGTGAATGGGGGGGGTAAAGAGTGCGCGATAGTGCCCTTGCGGGTCGACTAATGCAATATGTGCACTATGCCCCACATCGTATTCTGCCTCTTTGTCCATTAGCGGTTTTTTATGAAACGCCACTTGAAATTGTCGTGCAAATTGATGGAGGTGGAGAAAGTCCCCCGTTAAACCGGTTATGGGGGTGGTAAAACGGGCTAAATAATCTTGTAGCCGAGTAGGGGTGTCGCGAGCTGGATCGACTGACACCATGAAAAATCGTGTGTCGGAATGAAAGGGAGTGGTGCGGAGCTTTTTGCCCATTGTGCTCATTTCACCTAAGGTTGTCGGGCAAATATCGGGGCAGTGCGTAAAGCCGAAGAAGAGTATATTCCACGTGCCGTGAAAATTGTCCATCGTAAATGGTTGGCGATGTGTATCGGTGAGTGGCACGCCCTCTACGAAATGGGGTTCGGGCAGTATGACCACTCCGGGGATAGACAATGGCGATGTCTGGTCTTGAGTCAAATAGAGGCGCTGTGCGAATAAACCGATAAACACTACCGCCATAATGACGGCGCCGATAATAACGTAACGGGTGGTTTGTTTTTTATGTGTCATTGCTCATTCTCTACAAATAGTGATCCACTAACATAATAATAAAAAGTGCGGCGAGATAAATAATTGAATAACGAAAAGTGAGCATGGCGAGTGCCTCGGAGTCTTTAAGTAGTAAAGCAATTGCCCACACCAAAAAACCAATTCCCAATACGAACGCACCGAGCAAATAGAATACTCCGCTCATTTGCACGATAAAAGGCAATAGGCTGGCGACGAAGAGCAATGCCGTGTAAAATAAAATGTGCCATTTTGTGTAACGCACACCATGGCTGACTGGAAGCATGGGGATGTTGACTTGTGCGTATTCGGTGCGCCGCGCGAGCGCTAAAGACCAAAAATGCGGCGGTGTCCATACAAAAATAATCAATACTAAAAGCAACGCTTCTGCCTCAATGGTGCCGGTGACTGCGGTCCATCCTAACAAAGGTGGTGCCGCCCCAGTTATCCCCCCAATGACTATATTTTGTGCGGTGATATGTTTAAGCAATACGGTATAAATGAAGGCGTAACCTATGAGGGCGCATAGGGTGAGAATGGCAGTCAGCGGATTAACCCCGAACCATAATATGAATGTGCCGCTAATACTCAGTAATGCAGCCCATACGAGCGCTTGGCGGGCAGAGAGTTGGTTGCTGGCTAATGGACGCCATTGCGTGCGTTTCATCTGACGATCAATGTGTTGATCTAATATTTGATTGAGCGTTGCCGCAGCTGCCGCACATAATGCTATACCACAGTTGGCTAACAATAAAATGTGCCAGGAAGGGAGATGGGGTGTTGCCATACACATACCGATGATTGCCGTTAAAAGCATCAATGCCACGACGCGCGGCTTCCCCATGTGCCAATACAGGCGTGCGTTGCTCATTAACATTGCTTGCGAGGAATGGTGCGTGAGGTCGTGTAATGGATCACAACCCATGAGATGACTAAAAGTGCTGCGCAGATATTATGCATTACTGCCAAGAGTAATGGGAGTTGGAATACGATATTGCCTATCCCTATGGCAATTTGTATGCTGACAAGCGCCATGAGTTGTAGCGCACAGTATCGCGCTGTTTTTTGTTTTAATTGCCATAATAACCATACGAGCACGCCAATAGCGCTCAATAAGAGCAGAGCGCCCCAACGATGCGTGTAATGAATGGCGACACGGCTCGGGTGATCTAATAATCCTCCGAGGTAATTGGGGCCAATCTGTTGCGCAAAGTTAAACCCTGCTCCCCAATCTCCCGCAGGGAACCATTCCCCTTGACAAGTCGGTAAATCAGGGCATGCTAAGGCTGCGTAATTGGCAGATGTCCATCCTCCAAGTATAATTTGTCCCCATAAGACAACGGATGTGATATATACCCATCGCCGCACGGGTTTAATGGATGTTGGATTTGTCTCGGCAAGGGTCAGCGAAACCTTGTGCGTGATGAGTAGATGCCGTGCCAATAAAGCCATGATACCGAACCCCAGTAATAAGTGCAAGACAACGACTATGGGCCATAACTTTAAGGTCACCGTCCACATCCCTAAAAGTGCTTGCACTATGACCAAACCGAGTAGAGTGCTGGTGCGTAAAAGAGCGGTGCGCTTTGCCCACGCATATATGAAATTGAATAGTATGAGGATACCGAACAGTCCCGCACTATAACGGTGCACCATTTCCGGTATTGCTTTTTCTGTGTGCACGGGATCGTGCGGCCATAATTGCTGGGCGACGTTAATGTCTGCCGTAGTTGTTGGCCACGACCAATGCCCATAACACCCTGGCCAATCGGGGCACCCTAATCCGGCATCGACTAATCGAGTGTAGCTGCCCAATACAATGACCGGTATCACCAATATTCCCGCTAACCATGCCAATACTTTATTGAGGTCTAATTTGTGCTGCATAGTGAAAATTATACTCAAGTGATGGGAGACTGTGTAGAGATACTGCAGAGTGGTCACTGCGTACGCAGTGAAATACTGCGTAAGAATCTGAAACAAATTGTTTCAGAGATGAAAAATATTATCGCGGTGATGAGGTTACAATAGCCCTTATACTTTGTTTAATAATATGAGGTTTATATTATGAAAAATAATTTGAAATTAAGTGCTCTTATCATAACTGCAGCGGGTGCACTCCTCGCGACACAAGTTGCGTGGGCGCATGGTAAAAATAGAGATGGTTGGGCAGGTAAGTTTGTTACCCATGCGACTAAGAAATTGGAATTGGATAGTGCTCAAACCGAAAAGTTAACCGCACTCATCAAAGACATTCGGCAACATAAGAAAAAAATGCATACAGACATGCAGGCGAATGTCGGGCGCTTGTTTGCTAAAAGTCGCCTGACGCGACAAGATGCCCTTAATATTATGGAAATGCGTGAAAAATCGCGTGAGAAGATGCGCAAATTGTATGCCGATAAAATGGTTGCTTTTCATCAAATGCTACGCCCTGAACAACGGAAAGAAGCGTTGAAGTTTTTTGGCAAAATGTTTCGTGGAAAATGGAAGCATAAGCGCCGCCACCACCATTAATTCTTATCCATATTCCCCCTGGACGACGGGCACTCATTGCCCGTCGTTTCTATGGCTAAACAAGTTGTTTTATTAGTAGACGATGATGAGTCACTCGCCGCATTGATGGGCGAGTATCTCACTCGTTTTGATTTGTCCCTCACCCATTGCTCAACGCCTACTGCAGGTATAGCCGCAATAGAATCACAGCATTTTGCCGCGGTCATATTGGATGTGATGTTACCCGAAATGAATGGCTTTGAACTGTGTAAGAAAATTCGCCACATGCATCCGCAACTGCCGATTATGATGCTTACGGCTTGTGGTGATGTGACCGACAGAGTTGTCGGATTGGAAATTGGTGCCGATGATTACTTGCCAAAACCTTTTGAACCGCGCGAATTAGCCGCCCGCCTCCAAGCGCTCATTCGCCGTGCTGGCATGGTAAAAACCTCCAGTAAAGAATTGGCATTTGACGGACTGCGTATTGATTTATCGCGCCGCCGTGTGTGGTGCGATGGTCATCGCGAAGTGACATTAACCGCAAGTGAATTTCGCATGCTTGCCATATTAGTGGATGAACGCCCTAAAGTGATCACGCGCGAGCAATTGATTGAACAAATACGGGGATTTGACGCGGATATTTTTGACCGTTCCATTGATATATGTATTAGCCGTTTGCGCACTAAATTGGGTGACACCCCCCAAAAGCCACGTTTTATTCAAACAATGCGCAGTGTGGGATACGCTTTTATCGCTACGCCAAAAGAATAGGTCTCCCCTTATGTCGCTGCGCGCCAAAATTACTCTTTTAGCAATCGGTTCTTCACTACTCGTGGTCATCATTGTGTCTGCTTTTGTGATAGGTTTTTTTAAGGAAAGTCGGCATGATTTGCACGACCACTATCGTTGGCTTGTTCGTAATATTGCCCATCGTATCTACGCCAATCCCTCCCCTGAGTTTATTCGTGACATTGCCGCTGAAAATAACTTAAAGTTGCGCTATCGCGGGTATGTGGGGGAGTATGTGACTGATTCATCGGTTCCGCGGTTTAATCAGCTTTCTTTTATACACCGCCAACGGAGCCATCATGGAAAAATAGTCTTGGCACGGGCGGCGGGTGTTCCGGTGTTACTCCATCGGTATGGCAAGCAACGTTTAATGGTGCTCTTACGCAATGAACACACCGCATGGCGCGCCGCCCCGATTTCAATTAGTGTGTTGGTAATCGCTTTGGCTGTGTTATGGATTGGTTTTTATTTTCTGCAACATAAATTACTCTCGCCGCTCGGCAAATTATCGCGCGATATGGAAGCGGTGGGACGTGGTGAATGGCGTGAATCGGATATTGAGAGCCGCGATGATATTGGCGATTTAGCGCGCGTATTTAATCAGATGCAACGCAAATTGAGGCGCATGGTTGAAACAAAGGAGCGCTTTTTAGTTGATGCGTCCCACGAACTGCGCTCACCGCTGGCACGATTAAAATTAGCCATTGAACTCATTGACGATAAAAATATGCGCCAAAAACTGTCTGCCGATGTATTGGCTTTGGAGGCGTTGACTAGCAACATTCTGCAAAAAACGCGCATGGAAAATTTTGCCGATACATTGTCGTGCGCACTCCACAATATTACATCCTTGTTCGATAAATTGCGCCCTCAATATCCGAAAATTGATTTTCAAATAAACTGTGATGGGACCATATATGCCGATATGAGAGTATTGCAACGCGCTTTTGAGAACTTATTTGATAATGCAATGAAATTTTCCCGCCATCAGGTCACGGTCACGGGCGAAAAATATTCCGATCATATTATTGTGCAAGTGCGGGATGATGGTCCGGGGGTGCCCGAAGAATCGCTCCCGCATATATTTGAGCCGTTTTATCGTGTCGATCAATCACGTGCCCGCACCACCGGTGGTTTTGGCTTGGGATTGTCTATTGTGCGTGCCACGATTGTCGCCCATGGGGGGGATGTATCAGCACACAACGCTAATGGCTTAGTCGTAGATGTGCGCTTGCCGTTGAGTCGTGGACGCAATTTGTGAATGCATATTTCGTTAGGGATATATGATGGCATCCTCGCCTATAGATATGGATTTTTGTGCGCCAATCCGTTACACTGATTCACTATGCTGATTAAAAGTCCACACGATATCCCCAGTGACGAGATTACACCCGAAAAAATCTATTTATCGCGCCGACAGTTTATGGGTGCTGCCGGACTCTTTGCGGCGGGTAGTGCAGTGGCGCAACCAGCGGAGAAAAAATTGCCCTCGCCTCCCTCCAGTCCTTCTAAAACAGGGAACGAGTTAGAGTACCTTCGTTCCCATGCAAAATCACCCGCGGGTTTTTATACCGCGGAGAAACAAACTCCTTACAAACACGCTACGACTTACAATAATTTTTACGAATTTGGCACGGGTAAAGGCGATCCAGCGCGTTATGCGCATGAATTCAACCCGTCGCCGTGGTCGGTGCGTATTGAGGGTGAAGCACAACACACCGGCACCTATACATTGGAAGATATACTCAAACCACATTCTTTGCAAGAACGCATTTATCGTTTGCGCTGTGTTGAAGCCTGGTCAATGGTTATTCCATGGATTGGTTTCCCATTGGGCGATCTACTGCGCCGATTTGAGCCGAATTCCCGTGCAAAATATGTGCACTTTACGACCGTTCATGCGCCGAAATCAATGCGCGGGCAGCGCGCAATCTTTGGCAGTATTCCTTGGCCCTATGTGGAAGGCTTGCGCATGGATGAGGCAATGCATCCATTGACCATTATGGTTGTGGGGATGTATGGCAAAATTGTCCCTGTGCAAAATGGCGCTCCTTTGCGGCTAATTGTGCCGTGGAAATATGGATTTAAGAGTATTAAATCCATAGTAAAAATACGATTTACTGAGCATCGACCGCAGACCACATGGGAGCGTTCCGCCCCGCGTGAATACGGGTTTTATGCCAATGTCAATCCACAAGTCGATCATCCGCGGTGGAGCCAAGCGAGCGAAAGACGTTTGCCGAGTAGCCTATTTTCCCCCAACCGTATCCCGACCCAACTCTTTAATGGTTATGCCGAACAAGTGGCATCATTGTATAAAGGGATGGATTTAAGGAAATTTTTCTAAAAATACCTCTGAAAAAAATGCCTTTCATTTGTGCTTATAGGCAGTGCATGCTGTCATTACACTGATACACACTATGAGGTGTTATACTTCTACTTATGCCTAAAGATATTATTCAAAAGATAGAATCGGCAAAGGTTTACGATGTTGCTATCCGCTCATCAATTGATTTTATGCCGTCTCTCTCGCGACAATTGAACAATCAGATTTTTCTAAAACGCGAAGACGAACAGGAAATTTTTTCTTTCAAACTGCGCGGGGCATACAATAAAATTTCCAATTTGCGTCAAAATGCCCAAGGTGTGATTACAGCATCAGCAGGCAATCATGCACAAGGGGTCGCCCTTGCGGCGAAAAAATTAGGCATTCCGGCGACCATAGTGATGCCACGCAATACCCCGTCCATCAAAGTGCACGCCGTTCGCCGCTATCGCCCTAAAGTTATTCTCCATGGAGAATTGTATAACCAAACGGCGACCTATGCCAAGCAATTAGCGATCAAGAATGATTTGGTTTATATTTCGCCTTACGATGATGTAGATGTCATTGTGGGGCAAGGCACGGTGGGAAAAGAAATTCACCAGCAATGTTCTACCACATTAGATACTGTTTTTGTTCCAGTAGGAGGCGGGGGCTTACTCGCTGGCATTGCAGTTTATTTGCATAGGGTTCGTCCGCACTTGAAGATCATTGCTGTGGAGCCAGAGAATGCTGCTTGTTTGCAAGCCGCCATGAAACAGGGACGGCGCGTTACTTTGCCTAAAGTCGGCGCATTTGCCGATGGCACTGCGATTGCACAAGTGGGTAAAGCGCCGTATCAATTGTTAAAAAAAATGTATGGCGATCATTTACAGGTAATTACGGTGAGCGATGATCAAATATGCACGGCAATTAAAGATATTTTTGCTGACACCCGTTCCATTGCTGAACCCGCAGGAGCACTGGCATTAGCTGGGATGAAGCAATATATAGAAAAAACTCGTTGTAAGAATAAGGAATTATTAGCGATCTTGAGTGGAGCGAACATCAATTTTGATCGTTTGGGATATATTGCCGAGCGAGTGCTTGCAGGGGAGAAACGTGAAGTCATGTTATGCGTGACTATTCCCGAGCAACCCGGTAGCTTTAAATCCCTATGCAAAATAATAGGCAATCGCAACATCACTGAATTTAATTACCGCTATCGAGATTCTCAAAAGGCACAAGTATTGGTGGGCATAGTTATTGATCACAAAGAAAAAGAAAAAATGACTCTATTACAATCGTTGCGTAAGGCAAGGTATCCCGCTCACGATTGGACAGATAACTCCATTGCGACTGTCCATATTCGCCATATGATCGGAGGGCGTGTGCGCCCTCCCTTAATGGACGAAAAAATATATAGCGTAGTATTTCCTGAGACCCCTGGTGCATTGTTGCGGTTTTTGAAACTATTGCCACAGGGAATGAACATTACGATGTTCCATTATCGGAGCCACGGTTCCGCTTTTGGCGAAGTGTTGGTCGGCATACAGTTTAATGGCACCCAGCCGACTACAATTATAAGCAATATCGATGATGCGGGATTTTTGTGTCATGAAGAAACGGATAACATGGCGTGTCATTTTTTTTTGTAAAGGCGGTGCTACGGAGGAAAAAAACAAAGGACGCAATGGATGAAATACCCTATGTAACTTAATTTGCTGTATAATATTATGCTGTTTGTGACGAAAAATTGATTTATGCGAAATATAAGAAAACAATTACCTTTACTGATAGGGGTCATTTGTTGTGCTTTGTCCATGACATCTGCTCACCGAGTGTATGCGCAGGATGACACCCGCGGCTTCATAGAGCAGGAAAAGGCGCAAATTTTTGCTATTGTCCAGCGTAAATTTGACGAAGACATCAATACCGCTTCATTCAATGCGTATGGTGTCCATTTTGAATGGGGCATTGATTCTATGGAGTTAGATCAAGATAATGCGCTGCTGAATGTGAATTATCGCTACCATATCAATCCCAATCGCCCGAATGGCGAAGTGTATTTATATTCTATTGCGGTTAATTTGCGGCTCACTGAAAACTTTGAATTATTTCAGATATACAAAGCACAGCTGAAGGCCAACGAAGCGCGACCCGCTATTCAGGTGAAATGTATTAAAGGGCAACTCTGTTACACCGAAGAAATTACCAATAAATGTAATGGGTTTATTCGTAACTGTGAGCCTTTTGGGCAAATAAAAAAGCGTAACTCAGGATTGACGGGATATTTTAGAGATGAATATAATAGTGAATATGTGTTACACTTACTCAACCGCTTGATTGATTTGTATGATACTGATTTTGGGCAATGAACAAATTAGAGAAAACACCCGAAAAATATTATATAATTCAGGTTTAATAGGCAAGGATGTATAGAGTGTTTTAGTGATAAGTTTGCTCTGAAAATGGACTTGGCGGAAGTGAATAAAAGTTAATTAAAGGCATAAAAGCGATCAATAATGAAAATATTAAAAGTAATGTTAAAAGCAATAATGTGTAATCAATTGGTAGAGGTAGGCAAGTAATGGCAAATCGACCAGGTGACAACAATGACAATATCTTATATCCGACTTATTCGGATGATTTATATACAGCCATGCCGGGAACCACCGACCGATCGGCTCGGCTGGGATTACGGCTTGGCGGTGTTCGCTCGGCGCGTATCCGGAAAATCATTTTAATTACTTGTGCGGTAATATTTGCTGGTTGGCAAATTTATAATACGGTGACTGATGAAAAATACACCCTCTATTGGGTGGGGTTAGTGATAGATCCACCCAAACATGAAAACTTAACCGCCTTGTTGATTGAAGGAGTCAACGAGGAAGTTGTTCCCGATAACATCATGAATGAGTTTTATCACCAGTTGTTGTTGGAATTAGATAATCGGCGGCAAGAAGAAAGCGAGATCGATCCAGATACTTTGCCTCAGGTTGCTCAAGACAGCCAAGGTGTTTTGGGAACTTATGTTTCGGGATTGCAGGTGGATTATGGTTCAATTTCAGATGCCGATACAGAGGCATTTTCCGGTTTGGCTTTTAGCGAAGATTTTTTTGGCACAATTCGTTTATGGATGATTACGACTCGTCCCGGTGAAGCGGGCAAATGGCTAACCGACTTGGTCAAGATCGTAGAACGCCGAGCGGCGGGCTATTTGTCTGAACGTTATATGGGCGTGGTGCGCAAAGAATTGAGACGCATTGAGAATGATATTGACAATAGGCGCGAATTGGCACAACGTGATCGTCGCCGTGAATTAGAAGCGTTGCGCGAATCATTGAATTTGGCTTCTAATGTAGGTATATTTTTGCCCGTGCGGACGCCTTATCCCAATGCCAAAGCCGAAAATGATGATTATTTACGCGGCACCCGTGCTTTGGATGAAGAGCTCAAGGATTTGGAAAAACAGGTAACCGAAGATGTACAGGGGATTAAAGAATTGGCTTCACAAAAAGATACCTTGTCTCAATTAGACATACGACCAGATCACTTGATTACGGCAACCGTTAACCGTTCGGTAGAAGTCACCGAGGCGCCAACCGAAACCGGTATGTTTGGCGCTTTAGTGGGTAGTTTATTTGTTGGTGGGTTGATTGGTCTGTTTATTGGTTGGTTGTTAATTAAGATATCTGTTTACACGCCTTTGCGCGAAAAACTAACTGGTTGATGAGAAATTTATTGGTGTCATTTGATAGAGGGTTAGGTTAAAACAATGCTTTCATTTTTATGGGGTGGTGTATTGGCATTTTTAGATGCCATACAAACAGGTTTGCCATTTGTGTATTCCTTGTTTAAGGATGCTCGCGTAGCGATTGGCTTGGCAGTGTCTCTTTTTGGAACGGGATTTGTGTTATTTGTTTTTCTATGGTTACGGCGATTTTCGCCGGTATTAAGTGATATTCGCCGGATCACGAGGCAGATTATACAATTAGAAAATGCTTCTGCCTTGAATAAGGATTTTAACCGTATTGATGAATTAATGAATGAAGTGGACGCTGTTCGTCCGGGCTGGGAAGAATTCAAGAAACATTTAATTTTTCCCGAAGAAGGGGAAGGAAGAGAGAACCTACCTATACGGGCAACTCATTCTCCGGAATACTATATTAGTGTCGGTGCTGCAGAGGGTAAAACCTTGCACCTTGACTTCTATAAGGGAGTTGCTGACTATTTTGTCGGTGCGGGACTCATTATGACCTTCATGGGCTTGGTGGCGGCGTTGTACTTTACTGCACAAGGGCTGGAATCTGGGGATATTGATGAGACGCGTGCCAGCTTAACGGCTTTATTGAGTGCGGCGACATTTAAGTTTATTACCTCCATTGCGGGCATCTCCACTTCTATTTTGTTTTCTATCGGCTTAACTTTGCTGATGGGA
>JAHRAO010000033.1 GCA_020027215.1 Gammaproteobacteria bacterium | reverse complement strand
GTCGTATCGCTCCCATCGCCTTGGAGGGTGATACGTGTGATGTCGGTATTCATCGCACGACCCACCAGAGCGCCCGTATGGCTCCGCCCTATCACCTCGGGGCGAACGATCACTAAATTACGCAACTGGCCACCATTGACCGCCCCGAACAAACCAATATAATCGGTGGATGACGCATTGATGGATAATCCACTGATCGCAAAGCCGTTGCCATTGAATACGCTGGCAAATGGATTGCTGTTCGTCCCTATCGGCGTCCATTCTCCGCTGAGGGTGATGTTATTCGCCAATTCATAACCGCTACATCCCATAGGGGGACAGGTCGCACTGCCGGTGGGGGTTACAGTATCCAACCGTCCGTCATCAATGCCATCGCCATTGAGGTCATCGAGCAAAGCGATTAATTCTGTGGCGGTGGTTATCTCAAGCAGCGTATCGTTATCCGAATCCATTGCTGCCCAAACGGGTGCAGCGAACCCAAGCCACGCAATCAATAAATATTTATATCTCACTAAACATGCAATAATCTAAATAACGGCAACCCAATTACCCTTTATACTATACAATAATTCAATGCCTTTTTACATAGAAATACTATTGAATTCAATTATAATACTAAATTAAATTGCTGTAAAATACACTTATTGATGAATAGTTTGAGTAATTCACTAGTCGCCAGATTTGTGCGCAGATTTCTTGCGACAGTATTCCTATTGAGCATCGCTCATGTTGGATATACAAATTCAGGCGGCGTTGGTCCTCCTACTCCCCCTCTCAATAACAGCATGCCAACGACCAGCTGTAATCAAAGTGGTTGCCACAACCCCACAACAGCGATAGCCAGCACACTCACGTTTATAGCGATTGGAGGTAGTGCCATTAGATTAGTCAACGATGAACTTTTTACTGCCCGTGCGCAAAATGAACGCAACTTTTTTGCGTTCCAATTAACCATTGATGACACTATGACCTACACACATGCAGGGTTTAACCTACAGACGGCTTCTGGTCAGGTCAGTGTTCCCTCCCAGCATACTGAAGCGCGTATTATTGGACCCTCGGTCACCCATAACGCACCCAAATCACTGAATGCGGGAATAGTGCGCTGGGACCAGATAATATGGCAACCTTCCAACGCTTTACAAACTGCTGGCCAAGGGGTGAGCACCTTGTCGCTTTGTGTGATGC
Source organism: Gammaproteobacteria bacterium (assembly GCA_020027215.1). Classification (GTDB taxonomy): domain Bacteria; phylum Pseudomonadota; class Gammaproteobacteria; order JABABF01; family JAHRAO01; genus JAHRAO01. The sequence continues at coordinate 44,586 of JAHRAO010000033.1, read as the reverse complement.
CAGTTAATCAATCAAATAGCAATCAAGGAGATGCCACAGCAAATTGTCAGAGCCGCTCAATCCGTTATAACGGTGCACCCACTGCCCAGCCGACATCGCATCAAATATCGGTCAATTCGACTATCGCTATCACCTTGCGCGCGACAGACGCCAGCAATGACACCCTCACTTATACGATTATCACCCAGCCAACAAATGGCTCATTTTCCAATGTCAACCCATCGGGAGTCATCACCTTGACCAATAATATGCCCATTGTGCGTTATACAGCCAACGCCAATTACCGTGGCACGGATTCATTTGTCTTTCAGGTGGCAGATGCTTTCTCTATATCGACCGCCAGCGTCAATATCGGTATTGAACAAATGGTCAATATCAATGTCCTTCCCAACGTTGCACTCATTAACACGGTCAGCGTACAGTCGGGGGGGAGGGTGCAAATCACCTTAACGGGAAGCGATGCTAACCTCAATGATCAACTTAGCTACAACATACAAGAACCACCACTCACTGGTGTGTTGCAGCATGGGGATATCACCAGCCCCACTACGGGAATGTTAGTCAGAGGATCCTCGGCTATCACCGCCACTGCGACCATAGAATATATAGCAGCGAATAGTACTGGACGCGATAGCTTTGTCTTCGTGATCAATGACGGCACTGCCAATTCCATTCCCGTCCAAGTCTCTATTGATATAGTGAATTCACCTGTAGCGGCAAGTGGCGGCGGCGGCGGATGTTCAGTCGCCATCACCCCGAAAGGGTTACCGGCATGGCTATTCCTACCGCTCATTCTTGCGTTGTGGCGACACAGGCGGAAGACGAATAGTGTGGGTGATTATCCACTGGCGCAATTGCGCATCGGCAAAAATAACGCCCGTAATAACCAACGCCCCACCGATAAAAAAGCCGCTATATAAACGCTCACCGAGCAAGAATACGCCCATCAAAACGGCTACAATCGGCATCAGCAATACAGCTAAGACCGCATAAAAGCCCCCAGCGTGTTTAAGAATAAAGTAATACAACAAATACGCTAAAAAAGTATTGGCAACTGCCAAACACAAGACCGCAATTATTGCTTTAGTTTCAATGGATACCAGCCATGGTTGTTGCCACAATGCAAATGGAGCGACAAACAGAGCAGCATAAAATAGGCTCCCACAGACATTTTCAGCAGGCGGTAATCTATTGATCCGCTGCCAAGCATAAATTGTTGCAATAGCGTAACACAGGGCGGCAAAAATTGCTGCCAGCATACCTGCCAATTCCCCTATTACTTTAGGGGCAATCAAAATAAACACCCCAACAAAAGCAACACATGCCCCAGCGAAGCGATAAATATTAAATTTTTCTTTACCGGTTATCACTGCCATGAGCACAACAAACACAGGGGTGAGCGCATTCAGCATACTTGCCATACCGCTATCAATATATTTTTGTCCCCAAGCAAAACAGAGAAAAGGAAGTGCCGAACCCAAAAAACCGACCACCGCGTATGGACGCCAGCGCTTAACAATAAAATGGATGGGATGCTGTTTACGCACCACTATCGCCATTAATAAGGCAGCAATGGCACAGCGTAAAAAAACCAAAGTCCATGGGTCCATAGACTCGATTGCCCATTCCACAAAGAAAAAAGACGTGCCCCACAGTATGGATAACAAAACGACGGATAGCCAATCAAACCACTGCATTGAGAAAATACCTCACATCGATACGAGTACTCTCCATACAATCATTCACATCCTAAGGAGTAATAATCGCTAGGGGCGATAAAATTTTACGCCACGGTGAATGCGCGCGCGACCACATTTTTGCCGCCAGCGGTTCGTATCCCGCAAACTGTAAACACAGCCGCAGTATTCCTGTTGGTAAAATTGCTCACTCTTAGCGATTTCCAACATTCTTTGCGCACCGCCCTGCTTGCGCCAATTAAAAGTCCAATAGTGAATGCCGTATTGGTGTGCCGCACGCATCCCGCAATCGTTAATTTGTTCCATATTTTTCCAGCGTGAAATCCCCAAAGTGGAACTTATGAGGGTAAACCCTTTTTTTTGAGCATATTCTGCCGTGCGCTCAAAGCGCATATCAAAGCACGTGGTGCAACGTGCCCCGCGTTCCGGCTCGTTTTCCTGCCCCATGGTGCGGTCAAACCAACGCTCGGAGTCGTAGTCAGCATCCACAATCGGCATACCGAGTTTGTGCGCAAAACGAGTATTCTCTTCTTTGCGCAACATATATTCGGCAACGGGATGAATATTGGGATTGTAAAAAAACAAAGTAGTCGGAATATCTGACGCGACCAATGCTTCCATAATTTCTCCTGCACAGGGTGCGCAACACGAATGGAGTAACAATCGCTGTGCGCCATGGGGCATTTGTAGACGTGGGCGTTGATAATTGGCAAGTGCAAGTGGATTCATCGTATCAAATATAACGCCTCACTGGCTTTCATTACCATCGTAGGGAATATAATTCACCACATCTAACCCAAACCCTTTTACCGTATAGGGACCGGGATTAGTTGCCATAAGGGACATTTTAGTGACGCCCAGTGCCGACAAAATTTGTGCACCGATTCCAACATGAATATAAGCGCCACTATGGATAGGCAATTTTGGTACACTGCGCTGCCCTAATACGACTTTGATACTGGATAACACATCATCTGGGGATTCACAATAATTGAGGAGTACTAAAACGCCTAAACCTTCTTGTGCAATTTTTTTTAAGCACCGCGACACACTCCAATAACGCTGATGATCAAACTGCACTGCACACATATCACGCAACAAGCTGGGTACATGGACGCGCACGGGAACTGGTGTTTGTGCGTCAAAAGTGCCGGCAGTCAATGCTAAGTGTATCCCTCCATTGAGGGTATCGCAAAAATGATGTAATTGGAATGTGCCGTAATCGGTGTTCATCGTGCCCGATTCAATCAAGGTCACCGTTTTTTCATTTGCCAAACGGTAGTGAATGAGGTCGGCTATGGTGCCAATTTTGAGTTGATGTTTTTTGGCAAATGCCTCCAACTCACTCTGTCGCGCCATGCTCCCGTCTGGATTCATAATTTCAACAATCACCGCCGCCGGTTCCATTTGTGCCAAACGCGCCAAATCGCAACTCGCTTCGGTATGTCCAGCACGGGATAACACGCCGCCATCTTCCGCTTGTAGGGGAAAGATATGTCCCGGACGCACGACATCTTCGGGTTGAGCCTGTGCGGCAATAGCCGTATGAATGGTATGCGCTCTATCGGCGGCAGAAATACCTGTGGTCACTCCGCTTGCCGCTTCAATAGACAAAGTAAATTTCGTCTTTTGCACCGAGCGGTTATCTGCGACCATCAACGGGAGATGTAATTGCTCGCAACGGGCGGCGGTCAGAGCAAGGCAAATCAAACCGCGCGCGTGCTGTGCCATAAAGTTGATATGTTCAGCGGTGACCGCTTCGGCAGCAAGCACTAAATCACCTTCATTTTCACGATTTTCATCATCCAACAAAACGACCATTTTTCCTTGTTTTATATCGGCGATCAGTTGTTCGGTGGTATGGAAAGTCATAGCATATCTTATTAAACAATATGTATTCCATTGTATCCCACTGCCAATATAATCGGTCAATAAATGCGCACCATTGGCGGGTGATTTGACCCCCTCACCGCAATTGGTTACAATAAATGCCCGTAAATGGAGTATGGACAATAAAAAACTTATTCTTTGAGGATTTTGGGGATCAAGAAGGCGCCCCAGTAAATTGATGACCACAGCCCCAAAACAAGAATCTCCCCGATATTATGCCAATGCGTTGCGCGCACTCAGTATGGATATGGTTCAACAAGCCCTCTCTGGACATCCGGGTATGCCAATGGGCATGGCGGATATTGCAGAAAGATTATGGCGCACATATTTGCGCCACGATCCCAACACTCCCACTTGGTGGGATCGCGATCGCTTTATTCTCTCCAACGGTCATGGTGCCGCGTTGCACTACGCCTTACTGCACTTAAGCGGTTACGATTTACCCCTCCACGAATTACGCCGTTTCCGCCAATGGGAAAGCAAAACTCCGGGACACCCAGAAATTGATCCGACAATTGGCGTAGAAGTAACGACTGGGCCTTTAGGGCAAGGCATTGCCAATGGAGTGGGTATGGCACTTGCCGAATGCCTATTAGCGACACGATACAATCGCGACAATTGCACTCTCTTTAACCATTACACCTATGTCTTTGCCGGCGATGGCTGTATGATGGAAGGGATTTCGCATGAAGCCTGCTCACTCGCCGGCACCCTCGCTTTATCCAAGCTCATTGTTTTTTATGATGACAACGGCATTTCTATAGATGGAGAAGTTTCTGGATGGTATACCGACAATATCGCTGAACGGTTTAGTGCCTACGGCTGGCAAGTCATCGAGTGCATTGATGGACACGATAGTGCTGCCATCACCGACACCATTGACGCTGCGCGTTCCGAGACCGAGCGCCCGACCCTCATCATTTGCCACACCATTATCGGTTATGGCGCTCCTCATAAACAGGGGACAGCCGCCACGCACGGCGCACCATTAGGAGAAGAAGAAGTAGCAGCGGCACGGGAAAACCTCGGATGGCATCATGCACCATTTGAAGTGCCCGCGGACATCTATCAAAAATGGGACGCGCGAGCGCAAGGCGAACAATTGCATAGCCGATGGCAAGAAAAATGGATGGCTTACCAACGCGACTATCCCGATTTATCACATGAATTAGTGCGACGGATGCACGGTGAATTACCACAAGATCTACCGAGTGAATACCAAAAATTTATTGCCGATTGCCAACGCACAAATAGCGATATGGCAACGCGCAAAGCATCAAAAATCTGTATAACGCATTTGTCGGCTGCGCTGCCCGAACTCATCGGTGGGTCGGCAGATTTATCCGATTCCAACAACACTATTTGCCCAACCAGTCAACCGATTAGTGCCGCACATTACAATGGCAATTACATTTATTACGGAGTGCGCGAATTTGCCATGACCGCAATGATGAGTGGTTTATCCCTGCATGGCGGGTTTATTCCTTACGGAGGCACTTTTTTAGTATTTATGGAATACGCCGTTAATGCAGTGCGCATGGCAGCATTAATGCATCAACGCTGTATCCTCATTTACAGCCATGATTCTATCGGTTTAGGCGAAGATGGTGCCACCCATCAGCCAGTCGAACACCTCACTTTACTGCGCTCTATTCCAAACCTCGCACTATGGCGACCTGCCGATTTAACCGAAACCGCTGTCGCGTGGGGTGAAGCGCTGAAAAACCATGATGGACCAACCGCTTTAATCCTTACTCGGCAAACCACCCCACATATCCAACGCAGCGCACACCAAATATCGCTCATAGACAAAGGCGGGTATATTGTGCGCGAAGCACGGGATGGTCAAATAGATCTCATCATTATCGCCACTGGGTCAGAAGTCCATTTGGCACAAGATGTCGCTCAGCAATTAGAAGAAAATGATTCATCTGTGGGGGTGCGGGTGGTTTCTATGCCTTCCACCGATCGTTTTGCTACCCAACCCGCTGAGTATCGCGAAAAAGTTTTACCCAACGCACTGCGGTGCCGTTTAGCCATTGAAAGTGCGCATGGTGATTATTGGCGAAAATGGGTGGGATTAGACGGTGAGGTTTGTGGGCTGCACGACTACGGGGCATCCGCACCCGGCACGGAACTCATGCGTCAATTTGGTTTTAGCGTAGAAAGCGTGCTACCCGTTGGGCGGGCGGTATTGGAAAGACACTCCAAGCACTCCAAGCAAGGAAACAATCCATCATGACGTCCAATGTTTCCATGCGCCGTATGCGCACCATGTCCGATATTGATTTGCATCATAAGCGGGTGCTCATGCGCGTAGATTACAATGTTCCTATCAAAAATGGTGCCATTGTCTCTGATGTGCGGATACGAGCCACAGTGCCTTCCATTCGGATGGCATTAGAACGAGGGGCCGCGCTCCTTTTGATGTCGCATTTAGGCAATCCCACGGCAAAAAATCATTCCCGCCAAGGTTCCAGTAACTCATTGTCCATAGTTGCCGAACGATTGAGCGCTGTACTCGGGCAATCCGTTCCATTGGTGGAGATGCATGAAGTGGCTGTTTCTCCGGGGCACATAGCGTTGCTGGAAAATGTTCGCTTTCATCGTGGCGAAAAAGAAAATGATCCTGCGCTCGCTAAACAATTTGCCGCTCTATGCGATATTTATGTGATGAATGCTTTTGCCACCGCCCATCGCTCCCACGCATCCACTTGCGGGATTGCTCACCACGCACCCCTATCGTGCATAGGCCCTTTAGTCGTTGAAGAATTAACACAGTTGCAACGCGTCGTTGCACACCCATCGCGCCCAGTTGTCGCCATTGTGGGTGGCGCAAAAATTAGCACTAAACTGGCGATGTTAGAAAAACTGGCGACACAAGTAGATCACCTATTGATTGGCGGGGGCATGGCCAATACCTTTTTTGCCGCACAAGGATATGCTATCGGACAATCCATTGTAGAACCCAATTTGGTGCATCATGCCCAAACTATCTTGCAGCACCCATCGGTGGTGGTACCACAGAATGTCATAGTCGGGAACAAAATCAGCGATCAGGTATCTACTGCGGTGCGCTGTTTAGGGCGGGATACCATTAGACACGATGAATCTATTTTTGATTTAGCCCCTTGTGACGCCGAACGCTGGGGAGATATTATCCGTCAGGCACAGACAATTATTTGGAATGGACCTGTCGGGGTTTTTGAATGCCCCGCTTACCGTCATGGCACGGAAACCATTGCCCGTGCCGTGGCAGATAATCAAGGGTTTTCAGTGGCAGGGGGTGGCGACACGATTGCTGCTATTGAATCCTTTGACATTGCCGAGAAAGTATCTTACATTTCTACGGGAGGTGGCGCATTTCTCCAGTTTATGCAAAACGAGCCGCTCCCAGCACTAGTTGCCATTGAAGCTTCATCGCCACGCGCATGAACAGACTGCGATAGGATTAGCGGGTAAATATATTGATTACACACCATTTTTAGCGTACAATAAATGTGCCTGTCGGCGCAATTGTCTGCCAACAATTTTTCAATAGATTTATCAATTATGGTGAAAGAAATATATGGTTAAAATCCGCTTAGCAAGAACGCGCACAAAAAAACACTATTTTTACCATCTCATTGTTGCCGATAGTCGTGCCCCCAACGATGGGCGCTTTATTGAACAAGTCGGGTTCTTCAACCCTCATGCGCGCGGAAAAGAAGAGCGGGTGCGGATTAAAACCGATCGCATTGATCATTGGGTCAACCAAGGCGCACAAATGAGCAAGCGGGTCGCATTTCTTGTCACCCAAAACAAGCTCTCCAGCGAAGAACAAGCACAGCGGCGGGAGAAAATGTTAGCAAAGAAAAGTGCCCGCCGCAACACCAAGAAAAATCCGCTGGGAGAGGAAACGCAAAAAACAGATGCTACCAGTGCCGATGAAACGGCAAACGAAAAAAGCGATAGCAGCACCAGCGCCGATGAAACAGCAAACGAAAAAAGCGATAGCAGCGCCAGTGCCGATGAAACGGCAAACGAAAAAAGCGATAGCAGTGCCAGCGCCGATGAAACGGCAAACGAAAAAAGCGACAGCACTGCCAGTGCCGATGAAACGGCAAACGAAAAAAGCGACAGCACCGCCAGTGCCGATGAAACAGCAAACGAAAAAAGCGACAGCACTGCCAGCGCCGATGAAACGGCAAACGAAAAAAGCGATAGCAGTGCCAGTGCCGATGAAACGGCAAACGAAAAAAGCACTGCGGCGGACAGCCAAGATCCAAAGGCGAAAAAATAATGCACACCCCCTCTGATGATCGCCAGTTCATTATTGTCGCGAACGTGTCTGGAGCGCACGGCATCAAAGGGTGGGTTAAACTCCGCTCCTATTTAGAAGAACCGCACACAATAATGGAATATGCCGATACATTGTCTATACAGTTTAATGAAGAATGGCACGCAATCAATATCGATCAAGCGCGTCACCATCACCGGCAATTTATTATCCATATAGTTGGGTGTGATGATAGAGATAGCGCACAAGGTTATCAAAATAGTGCGCTTGCCTTGCGCTCATCTGCTCTACCCGCTTTGCCGTCTGGGCAATTTTATTGGCATCAAATTAAGGGATTAGATGTCTATCACATTGATCAATGTGATGAGCAGATCGGCACAGTGCACGATATTATGGCAACGGGCGCTAACGATGTCCTTGTGGTCACCAACACACAGGAAGAAAAGCAGCCGAAAGAACGACTCATTCCCTATTTACCCGAACGGGTTGTCCGTGAGATTGATTTATCCAACAATCGCATTGTCGTCGATTGGCCAATGGATTTTTGAATAATGGACATTGGTATTATTACTCTTTTCCCCGAATTGTTTAGTGCTGTGATGCAATACGGAGTCACAGGGCGCACGGTGCAGAACGAGCAACTCAACATTCATTTTTTCAATCCGCGCGATTACACCACAGACAATCGCCGCACAGTAGATGATCGTCCTTACGGTGGCGGTCCGGGCATGGTCATGTGTGCTCCCCCGCTCGTCAGCGCCATTTCTGCTGCGCGCAAGCATTTGACTGCACCAGTGCATACTATTTATTTATCTCCGCAAGGAACCCCCCTCACCCAAGAGCGCTTGACGCAATATGCATCGCATACCCGATTGTTATTGGTTGCTGGGCGATATGAAGGGATTGATGAACGAGTCATTGAAAACGAAATAAACGAAGAAATTTCCATTGGCGACTATGTGTTGAGTGGTGGCGAACTTCCCGCTATGGTCTTCATCGATGCGCTAGCGCGCTTGTTGCCGGGAGCACTCGGAAACGATTTATCTGCTCGCCAAGATTCATTTACCAACAATCAATTAGACTACCCTCAATACACACGTCCCGCAGAGTATCATGGCCATAAAGTACCTCCCGTACTGCTCAGTGGCGATCATCGTGCAATTGAAAACTGGCGCAAAAAAAATGCCGAACAACGGACGCACACAAAGCGTCCCGATTTATCTCCTATAACATAAATATCCTGGACATATTCACGATGAGTAAACATAAATTAATTACCGAAATAGAAAGCCAACAAATGGCACAAAAAACTATCCCTGACTTTGCCCCTAGCGACACGGTAACGGTGCGCCTTAAAATCGTTGAAGGCACGCGCCAACGCGTGCAGATTTTTACTGGGGTGGTGATCGCTATTCGGCGACGCGGATTAGGGTCGGGTTTCACAGTGCGCAAAATTTCGCATGGCGTTGGAGTGGAACGCACTTTTTCTACCTATAGCCCGCTGATTGAAAGTATTGAAATCAACCGTCGCGGTAAAGTGAGACAAGCCAAACTATACTATCAGCGTGAATTGCGCGGACGGGCGGCTAAAATTGAAGAAAAAATTAACAAAAAGAAACCTACAGCCACACCGACGGAATGACCAATACATCTACCGCTGATACAACTGCATTCATAGATAATTGGTTAGATGCGCTGTGGCACGAACAGGGTTTAAGCCCCCACTCTATTGCCGCCTATCGCCGCGACTTAGAGGCATTCACCCAATGGTTATATCCTCAAAAATGTCAATTGATTGAAGCATCACGTGCCGAAATATGCTCTTATGTCGCAGAAAAATATCGGGGCTACACTTCAGCATCTATTGCGCGCGCACTGTGCAGTTTGCGCAGCTTTTACCGCCATCAATTGCGCAATCACACAATTGCACTCGATCCTACAGTGCACATACGAGGACCTTTACCGACCCGCAACGTGCCCTACACGCTCAGCGAACAAGAAATCCAATACTTATTAGACGCACCCGATTGTTCGCTTCATTACGGGTTACGCGACCGCACTATGATGGAATTGATGTATGCCTGTGGGTTGCGGATTACCGAACTCATTACCGTACAAGCGTATCAATTTAACATGCAACAACATATCATGCGCATTGTCGGTAAAGGCAACAAAGAACGGCTAATTCCGTTTGGTGAAGAAGCCGCTTATTGGATAAACCGCTATCGCACAGAAGCCTATCCTGCATTGAGCGCTCAAAAGGCATGTACAACATTTTTCCTGAGCCGCCGTCACACGCCCATGACCCGACAAGCCTTTTGGTATCGCATCAAACACTATTGTCAACTTGCTGGTATTCCGCTTATTTCACCGCATACTTTACGCCATGCTTTTGCCACCCACCTCATCAATAACGGTGCCAACCTGCGCGTGGTGCAACTTTTACTCGGGCATCGCCACTTATCGAGCACCCAGATCTATACACACGTTGCCCGTGAGCGATTAAAACAATTACATTCACACCATCATCCACGAGGATAAAACAATGAATACATTAACCTGTCACACATATCACTGCATTTCCGTATTGCTCGTTAGTATTGTTCTCTCGACAACTCTTCAGGCACAAACGCATACGCCGCAAAACACAACCGATGTGCTCCGCGAGAAGCTGAACCAAATCGCAACTAACATACAAGTTGAGCGCATTAGCAAAAGCAAAATTGACGGACTATACACCATCAACATTAGAGACAGCCGACCTTTTTATGTGGATAGTGCGGGAGAATGGCTCATTCAAGGCACTTTATACGCAATGTCGCCGAATGGATTGGTGGATACATATTTAGTAGACAAATTGAATAATGTCAAAGACAGCCAAACCATTATATTTCCCGCAACCGGTCAGGAAAAAACGCAGATCACAGTGTTTACGGATATTGACTGCGGTTATTGCCGTCAATTTCACCGTGAAGTTCCCCAGCTCAATAAGAATGGAGTGAGTGTGCGCTACCTCGCATTTCCACGCGCCGGTGTCGGATCGGAATCGTATCGTAAAATTGAAACGGCATGGTGCGCAGAAAATACACGTAAAGCACTGACCACATTCAAATCTGGTGGCCATATCAATTACACCACTTGCCCCCAAAGCCCTATCAAGCAACACTTACAGTTAGTTCGGCAATTAGAATTGCGCGGCACACCAGCCGTGTTCACTGCAAAAGGCGAGCACATTGGCGGTTACCGTAGTGCTTCAGATATTTTGAAAGTGCTCAATCTTCCCTAAATGCCCGCACGCGATCAGTCTATTGCCGCACAAAAACCTTTGCGCGTCGGCTTATGCGGTATGGGCACAGTCGGCTCTCAAGTTGTAGCGTTGTTTCGCCGCAACCAAACCTTAATTGATAATCGTGCGGGACGGCACGTACAACTCACACATATTGCGTCGCGACGCACAAATCAAAAAATTGATGGCGTCATCATTGAACCCGATATATTCGCCATCGCCAGCAATCCAGAAATTGATGTATGCATTGAACTCATCGGCGAATGCACCACTGCGTTCACTTTGCTCAAAAAAGCCATTCATCATGGCAAACATATTGTTACCGCAAACAAAGCACTCCTTTATGCACACGGTGACACATTATTCAGCACATGTGAACAAAAAGGTGTCTCTTTGTTATATGAGGCTGCTGTTGCCAGTGCCATTCCCATCGTCAATATACTGTGCACTTCTTTCGCCGCTAATCGCATTACTCGGATTAGAGGCATTCTCAACGGTACCAGTAACTATATACTCAGTGCGATGAGTGCAGGGAAAAGATTTGATGACGCATTGACGCATGCGAAGGCTATGGGATTTGCCGAAGCGGATCCATCTTTAGACATAGATGGATTAGATGCTTTGCACAAGATTACCTTATTAGCGCGATTAGCTTTTGGGCATATCGCCCAGCTCCCGCCGCCGACTCATGCTGAAAGCATTCGCTCCATTGAAGCTGCGGATATCGCCTGTGCGCAAGAAATGGGCTACCGCATTAAACCTTTAGCCAGTGCATCTTATGATGCGCAGGGCGTATCGTTGCACACTTATCCTGTGCTACTCCCCACAGATCATCCGCTAGCGCATGTCAATGACGAATTAAACATTATCCAAGTTGATGCCGATGGTGCTGGTTCATCGTGGTATAGCGGCTATGGAGCAGGCGGTGCACCCACTGCGTCGGCAGTCATTTCCGATGTCATCACTTTAGCGAAAGAAAGAGCACCACTTACACAATCCGCACACTTTCAAACCAAACTACCACTTATCGCTGAAACACAAAACAATTACTACGTGCGCACCACACATACCCCTGCCGCAGATAAAAAAATCGCCACCATCTTCAATGCAGTCGGCGGACACAAAATGATCGGCACAAAAACCTATAGCGTATGGCGATTGAACAATATTAAGGATTTATCCCAGATATTTAGAAATATTTCAACACACGTCTCCTGTCAACCCGTCTGTTTGCGGATGATGGATTAATTGATGCGTTACATTAGCACGCGCGGCAAAAGCGAAGCACAAAATTTTCTCCATATTCTTCTGTCGGGAACCGCTCCCGATGGAGGCCTTTATGTTCCAGAAAGCGTCCCGCAATTTAGTCGGCAAGAAATTGCCTCGTGGAAAGGATGCCACTATCACGAAATTGCGTGGCATATAATGCACCCCTTTATCGGTAGCGACATTCCCGCCCCCACCCTGCAAAAGTTACTACGGCACGGGTGGGATAATTTCCGTCATCCAGCCATCGCTCCCTTAATCCAGTGGGACGAGCATATATGGTTATTGGAGCTCTTTTATGGTCCGACTATGGCATTTAAGGATTATTCGCTCGCGGTGCTCGGTACTATGATTGACTATGTACTCAATGAAAATGGGCAGCGTGCCGTATTATTAGCCGCGACTTCGGGCGATACTGGCTCGGCTGCCATTGAGGGATTTGCCCACTCAAAGCAAATGGATATTGTCATCCTCCATCCACATGGAAAGATATCAGAAATTCAGCGGCGGCAAATGACTACGGTCACCTATCCGCATGTGCACAATATTGCCATTGAAGGCAACTTTGATGATTGCCAAAAAATAATCAAACACTTTTTTCAAATGAACGACTTAGCCAATCGCCGATTGATCGCCGCCAACTCAATTAATTGGGGGCGCATTATGTGTCAAATCATTTACTACTTCACCTCGGCACTCAGTATCGGCAGTACGGACACAGATATCAATTACACTATTCCAAGTGGTAATTTCGGCAATGCCTATGCAGCGCATTTAGCACGAAAAATGGGATTACCCATCCACAAGATCCATGTGGCGGTGAACAGCAACCATATAGTGCACCATTTTTTTCAAACCGGCGAATACCGTATTCGTCCTGCCCAACACACTATTTCACCGAGCATGGATGTCGCTGCGGCAAGTAATTTTGAACGCCTCCTCTTTGAAATTTGCGAAAAAGATAGTGTCGCGGTCAGCAATTTCATACAACAGCAAGAAACAGGCTGTGTCACTGTGCCCTCTTCTCTGCTCGGTGCAATTCGCCAAGAGTTTAGCAGTTGTAGCATCAGCGATGAAGCCACCATGCAGATGATGGAGCGGTCTTATCTACAACACCACTATCTGCCCGACCCACATACGGCGGTCGGGCTTTCCTCACAGATGCAATTGCACGACGCAGAAAAAGGGCACAACAATATCGTATTAGCCACTGCTCATCCAGCAAAATTCCCACAACAAATCCCCTCGCAAGCCCCCACGCCACAATTACCCGCCCATTTAAGCGATTTAACGACCCGTCCAGAGCGATATACCCGATTGCCCAACAATTTTGCGGCAGTGCGACAACATCTTTTAGAGCAGTTATGATTGCTTCCCCTATTCAGCGCCGCACTCCGCTCACCGATACCGCATTCTCAGCCGCCGTACCGCAATTATTAGCACAGATTTACCGCAATCGCGGCATAACATGCGAAACCCAATTGGATTTGCGCCTACAAAACCTACTGCCCGCACAGGATATGAAAGGCATAGATCAGGCAGTGGCTTTACTCACGCAAGCTCTACAGGAACAATGGCGCATTTTAATTATTGGCGATTATGATGCCGATGGCGCAACAGGGTGCGCCCTTGCTATGTTAGCGCTACACGATATGGGGTATCGCAACATCAATTACTTCATTCCCAATCGCTTTGAACAGGGTTATGGATTTTCCAAACCCATTGCACAACTTGCCCATCAACGGAGAACCGACTTAATCATCACCGTTGATAATGGGATCACCAGCATAGAAGGCATTCAAGTTGCATACGATTTAGGGATGCGCGTTCTGATCAGTGACCATCATCTACCGAGCACTCGCCTGCCAAGCAATGCAGTGATCGTCAATCCGAACCAACCCGGATGCTCTTTTGCCAGCAAAAACCTTGCCGGTTGTGCGGTAGTTTTTTATGTAGTTGCCGCACTGCACACCCATTTGCACAATTGGTTTATGCAACAACAGATCACCCCCGTATCCTGTAGTCATTACTTAGACCTCGTTGCGATCGCCACTATTGCCGATATGATGCCGCTCGATTACAACAACCGTATTCTCGTCCATCACGGGCTACACCGCATTCGGAGTGGCAAAACGAGGCCAGGAATATTAGCCTTGCTCAAAATTGCCAAGCGGCAATTAGCATATCTCTCCGCCGATGACCTTGCTTTTTCAGTCATCCCCATGTTGAACGCGGCGGGACGGTTAGACGATATGTCGGTGGGGGTGGAATGTCTACTCAGCACAAAAGAAGAATTAGCCCATGAACACGCATTAGAACTGCATACTTACAATACCGAGCGGCGCAAAATTGAACACACAATGCACGAGCAAGCACAGCACATACTCAATTCTATGCAATTGAATGATCAACGCCCATACGGAATCTGTCTTTACGACGCACAATGGCATCAAGGCGTCATTGGTATTCTTGCTGGGCGGATCAAAGCAATCTACCATCGCCCCACAATAATATTCGCGGGCACAGAAAATATTCTACAAGGATCGGCGCGCTCAATTAGCGGATTTCACATTCAAGACGCGCTAGTCAACATTGACCAACGCCATCGCAATTTGTTACTCTCTTATGGCGGACATGCGATGGCCGCAGGATTGACCATCCGCAAAGAAAACTACGCTCAATTCAGTGCCATATTCAATGCCGAAGTGCAACGGCAGGTGCCACTCGAAGATTTGTCGCCAACCATTTTGAGCGATGGCCTGCTGTCGAGTGATCTATTGAGCATCCCTATCGCCAAAGCGCTGCACGAAAATGGTCCTTGGGGACAGCATTTTATCGAACCCTTATTTGACGGTGAGTTTACTCTCCACGCACAGCATATTATGGCGGAGCGCCATCTTAAACTACAAGTTTCATCGCCTGACGCTATAGAAAAGAAAATGGATGCCATTGTTTTTCAAATGGATCACAATGAGTGGCCTGATAAATCGGTGCGTACCGTCCATATCGCTTATCAACTTAAAATGAGACGCTTTCAAGGTATGGAACATATTGTGCTCATCGTCAAATGGATAAAAAAATTAACTATGGCGTGATCTATGTGCGGCATTAACGGCATCATTGCTTATCGGGACGCTCCTCCAGTGGAGAACGATGAACTGATTAAAGTGCGCGATGCGATGACGACACGGGGTCCCGACAGTGCTGGGGCCTGGATCTCACCAAACGGAAAAGTGGGCTTTGGTCACCGCCGATTGAGCATTATAGACCTGAGTACTGCCGCCAACCAGCCAATGCATAGTGCAGATGGTCATTACACAATCACTTTCAATGGCGAAATTTATAATTATCAAGAATTACGCACCCTCTGTATTGCCGAGCATCAATACTCTTTTCGCACACACTCGGACACTGAAGTGCTCCTCGCCCTTTACGCCCATTACGGCACAGCAATGGTGCACAAATTACGCGGGATGTATACCTTTGCCATTTACGACCAGCGCAATGATTCGGTATTTATGGGGCGCGACCCTTTCGGTATCAAGCCCCTTTATTACTGGGATAACGGAAAAACACTCCGCTTTGCGAGCACTGTGAAAGCATTGCGGCAATCGGCACACTTCCCGACTGCCGCCTCACCTGCCGGACAAGTGGGTCTACTACTCTGGGGGAGCGTTCCCGAACCCTACACGCTCTATCGTGGCGTCTACCTACTTAAAGCCGGCGAGACCCTCACTCTGTCCAAGGGTCAAGTGAAGCAGTACGTACACTCCAATTTCGTCGAACACATTCGCAACATAGATCCACCCCATGATCAGTCCCTTACCGAATTGATTCGTGAAACAATGCGTTATCACTTAGTAGCCGATGTGCCCGTCGGGCTTTTTCTCTCTGCGGGACTAGATTCATCGGTTCTTCTCGCATCGGCTGCCGAGCGGCGCAATATACATACTTTCACTTTAGGTTTTTCCGAATTTCGCAACACCCAACACGATGAAGTCCCCATTGCACAAGCGGTGGCACGCCACTATAGATGCCAATGGGATGCCCAACACATTGACAAAGAACACTTTGCCGATTCGCTGGAACATTTTCTTACCGCAATGGATCAGCCGAGCATTGATGGGGCGAATACTTATTTTGTTAGTCAGGTTTGTGCTGCCCAGCGGATTAAAGTGTGCATATCGGGTTTAGGCGGCGATGAATTATTTGGCGGGTATCCTTCTTTTCAACGTATCCCTTTCATCAATCGCACCCTTTCGTTGCGCCCAATTGCACTCGTGGGCAAAACGCTCGCCGCACTCTGTCGGCATTTTGCGCCTAAATATGCTGGATTATTTACTTATGCGGGAGACATGGCACAAACTTATTACATTCTGCGCGGACTGTATATGCCGTGGGAATTACCCGATGTATTAGAACCGGATATTATTGCCGAAGGGTGGGAAACCTTGCAACACTTTTCGCACCTCACGCAGCGAGTCAACAAAATAGGAACGCCGTGGAAAAAGGTTATGGCGCTGGAAATGTCCTACTATATGCGCAATCAATTGCTCCGCGACAGTGATTGGGCAGGAATGGCACATTCAGTGGAAATTAGAGTTCCTTTTGTGGATGTATTTTTCTTGCGCCAGGTGCTCCCGCTTTTACATCCATTGCCGCAACTGGAGAAAAGACAGATATTTCGCACTCTCAATCTCGATTTACCCGCCACAGTTCACAAGCGGCGCAAAACTGGTTTTAACATTCCCATATTGCAATGGGCGAGCGAATTAGGGCTCTGCCGTGCTGACCACAAATCGTGGCTACACTTTTTAATGACCCGCAGTCTCTAGTTTAGCGCGAATAAAATCGGCATGGGAAATATAAAGTAACCCAGCAATTTTTCGCAGATGATATTCTTCATACTTATCGATTCGTTGATCAGCACGGGCAACGCGCCAGAGTGATTTCATCAAACGCAATTTATCGGGTTCACACAAGGTGTTATTGAGTAAGCGCAACGTATCGTGCAAAGAGGTTTTGGTGTGGTGATCTTGTATAGCCAGCTCCATGAGGTTTGCGCACTCTTGTTCGGTCAAATTGAATTCTCGCCGCAATACAGTCGCAATTGTCGCCAGCTCTTCTGGCGCAATATCAAAATCAGCATAGCTCACTTCCAACATAACTAAGGCAAGAGCAAGTTGTAAGGCGTGTTCACGTTCAGCGGGTGTCGGAAGCGTGGATGGGCGTTCCAAAGTGCGGCGTAAGGTGGCTAAAATTTTCATCAAATGATCTTATTCGTTTGGGGCAATAACGCATAATCCTCCATGTCCCCATTGAGCGGAGCAATGCAATCACCCAAGTATTTTTTAACCACTTGCAACAAAGGGTCATAACAACTGTTAGCGGCACAGGCAACATGTCCCGCCCGCAAGTCAAAGGCACCGCCAGCAAGGTTACTCACCATCCCACCCGCTTCTTGCACCAATAAAATACCTGCGGCAATATCCCATGGCTTCATTCCCACATCCCAAAAACCATCTAAACGCCCACAGGCAACGTAAGCCATATCCAATACACTGGAGCCGTGCCGCCGCACTCCTGCACAATGCGTAACAATCTCGTCCAAGCATTGACGATAAGCAGCGGTATAATTTTTGTGTTGGTTATCAGCGGGGTTACCCGATGCAAACAACGCATCCTTAAAATGGTGTTGCGCCACTCGGATGCGGCGATCATTGAGGTATGCTCCATCGCCCCGACTCGCAACAAATTCTTCATTACGCATCGGATCAGCGATCACCGCGTGGTAAGGAACACCGCGCTCTAAAAACGCAATAGACACCGCAAAATGTGGGAGCGAATGAATAAAATTGGTCGTGCCATCAATCGGATCGATCACCCAAAGCATATCGCGCATTTTACCGACCGATAAGCCGCTCTCTTCGCTGAGGATACTGTGTTGTGGATAGTATTTTTTAATAACCGCAATGATTTTTTCTTCCGCTAAACAATCAATATCGGATACATAGTCGTGCGCGCTTTTGTATTGAACTTTAATTTTATGGGGATGGTTGGTCGCCAACGCAATTGCTTTCGCCGCACTGCGTGCAGCCAGTAAAGCAATATTAATTGTCGCCGGCACGGGATTAATGCGCTATTATTTTATGGGCATCCGTGATTATATGCTCAACGCAAACCATCAATGCGTCACGTTGCGGTCAACGTGACGGTTGCTCTCAACATACATTTTCCATCCTTTGACATATTCTTCATCTGACAAGGGGGTCGGTTGGCGTTGCAAAGAAATTTGTAAAACTTGATCTATCCACGTACACAAAGAAATATCCATTTTCTCTTTGACTTCATCGGGCAGGTCGGCTAAATCCTTTCCATTCTCTTGTGGAATAATCACTTTTTTCATATTGGAACGGTGGGCGGCAAGCAACTTTTCTTTAATGCCACCAACGGGTAATATTTTTCCCTGCAGAGTAATTTCACCGGTCATCGCGACATCTGAAAAAACGGGAATTTTGGTCAATGATGAAATCAAGGACACACACATACCGATCCCCGCACTCGGTCCATCTTTAGGGGTTGCCCCTTCCGGCACATGAATATGGAAATCGTGATGTTCGTAGAAATCAGAGGGAATACCGATAAATTGTCCGCGATTACGCGCGACGGTCAGTGCGGCTTGAATAGATTCTTTCATCACATCCCCCAACGAACCAGTTAGTTTTTGCCTCCCTTTACCCGAAACGACACTCGCTTCAATGCGCAATAGTTCTCCACCCGAAGGGGTCCATGCCAAACCATTCACATTGCCGACGACATTTTTTCTATCGGCTAAATCTATGCGGTATTTGGCAACGCCAAGATAATCTTGGACATTCTTTTTGTTAATACTAATCGCGGTGAGTGATTTATCCACAGTGAATTTCTTCACGACTTTGCGGCAAATTTTAGATATTTGGCGCTCCAAATTGCGCGCCCCTGCCTCACGCGTATAATAGCGAATAATATGCAAGAGTGTTTGGGGTGAAATTTTCATTTCATTCGTTTTCAACCCATGCCGTTTGCGCTGTTTGGGGAGCAAATATTTTTTACCAATAGCGATTTTCTCGTTTTCAGTGTACCCCGATAAGCGAATCACCTCCATACGATCCAGCAAAGGGGGTGGAATATTGAGCGTATTGGCGGTGCAAATAAACATCACCTCAGACAAATCAAAATCAACATCTAAATAATGATCGCTAAATGCGTGAGAGTGTTCGGGGTCAAGCACTTCTAACAATGCCGCCGCTGGATCGCCACGATAATCCATGCCCATTTTATCCACTTCGTCTAAAAGAAAGAGTGGATTTTTGACCTTCGCTTTTGCCATGCGTTGAATGATACTGCCGGGCATAGAACCAATGTATGTGCGGCGATGGCCGCGAATTTCCGATTCATCGTGGACGCCACCTAAAGACATGCGAATAAACTCGCGATTAGTTGCGCGCGCGATAGAAGCACCTAACGAAGTTTTCCCCACTCCTGGTGCACCGACAAAACACAAGATTGGACCGTGCATTTTTTTCACTCGTTGTTGAACCGCAAGATATTCTAAAACTTGTTCTTTTATTTCTTCTAACCCGTAATGATCCCTATTAAGGATTTGCTCCGCTTTTTTGATCTGGGTACGAATGCGCGAGCGTTTGCTCCACGGTACGCGGATCATCCAATCTAAGTAGCCGCGAATGACCGATGCTTCCGCCGATAAAGATGACATAATCCGTAATTTTTTGAGTTCGGCAAAACATTTTTCGCGCGCCTCATCCGGCATGTCAGCCGCAACAATTTTCGTGTGAATATCCTCAAATTCATCATCTTCATCTCCTTCTATTTTCCCTAATTCACGTTGAATCGCTTTCATTTTTTCATTGAGATAATACTCTCGGTGGTTTTTTTCCATCTGTTTTTTCACCAAACCGTGGATATCTTTTTCCACTTTCACCGAATGAGTTTCATCCTGCATCAATTTAATCAAAAAGTCATATCGCTCACGCAAACTGAGCATCTCTAACAGTTTCTGTTTTTTTTGCACCGATGTTCTGATGTGCGAAGCGATCGTATCCACAAGGCAACCAAAATCTTCAATACCGCGCAGCGCATTGAGGATATCAACAGATGGTCTTTTATAACTGGCTGCATATTTTTCAAACAGTTTGATAATATTGGACGGCAAGTTTTCGTAGCGATTGACATGCGTCTCTTCTTCTTTAATCACTGTGCCAGTCGCCATATACACTCCATTGACCACCTTTACTTCCTTACAGGCCACCCGCCGTTTACTTTCCACCAAAATATTCAAACGCTCGTCATTTCCCGATTGCACATCAATCTGTAGAATCTGGGCAATAGTTCCATGAAAATACAGATCTGTCGGTTCGGGTTGATCGGTGGATATTTTTTTCTGTGCCAAAAGAATAATGGCATGGCCATTTTGACTCGCCATCTTCACCGCGTTAACTGAATTCCGGCGTCCAACCACTAAAGGCACAATAGAGCGCGGGAAAACAACCGTATCGCGCAAAGGTAACAGTGGGCAAGTGAAATTACCATTTCTTATCATTGATTTCATATATTTATTATGGAGGCAAAAGAGGAGAACATCAAGGCGGGATTTATTTTGCTACTTTACTCATTTTACTCTTTTTATTTTTGCGCGCATAAACTGTACGTTTGCCCGCGTAGACATAAATGGGTGAGATATCCCCTTTTACTGTGGCTTGATTGATCACCACTTTGCGCACAGAGGGATCGGAAGGCACGGCATACATCACATCCAATAGTAGATTTTCTACGACTGCTCGTAATCCGCGGGCACCTGTATTGTGTTGCAAAGCGAGCGTAGCAATTTCAATGATCGCATCTTCTTGAAAATCAATATCAACATTTTCCATTTTAAATAATTGTTCGTATTGTTTGATTAACGCATTTTTCGGTTGGGTCAAGATATTAATCAAAGCGGGACGATCTAATTGATCCAGCGTCGCCACCACAGGCAAGCGACCAACTAACTCGGGAATAAGCCCATAACGAGTCAGGTCTTCCGGCTCGAGCTTGGATAATATTGTGCGCGAAATATCCTGCGGTGTCTTGTCAGGAGTCGTCGCAGTAAATCCAATATGGTGATTATTCCCAATCCGCTTATGAATGATTTTTTCCAAACCATCAAACGATCCTCCACAAATAAACAAAATATTAGTGGTATTGACTCGGTACAATTCCTGTTGTGGGTGTTTCCGTCCGCCACCTTGCGGGACTGCGGCAATTGTTCCCTCAATCAATTTTAAGAGTGCTTGTTGCACTCCTTCTCCCGATACATCGCGCGAAATGGATGGATTATCTGATTTACGCGATATTTTATCCAATTCATCAATATAAATAATGCCGGATTGCGCTTTTTCAATATCGTAATCACAATTCTGTAATAATTTATGGATGATACTCTCCACATCATCCCCGACGTAACCCGCTTCAGTGAGTGTTGTCGCATCCGCAATAGCAAAGGGAACATTCAACATGCGCGCTAATGTTTCGGCTAATAAAGTTTTTCCCGATCCGGTGGGACCAATGAGCAATATATTGCTTTTGAATAATTCTACTTTATCTCTATTGCTGTAAATACCCCCCTCTTGATAACGCAAACGTTTATAGTGATTAAATACCGCAACCGATAAAACTCGCTTCGCTATATCCTGACCCACCACATAATCATCCAAGAATTCTTTGATTTTTTGAGGGGTGGGGAAATTATTACTAGACCGGTTAAATTCATTGTCTTCTCTATTGAGGAGATCTCTACATGTTTCTACACACTCATCGCAGATTGTTGCCGATTGGCCATGGATGATTTTCCGCTCGGTGCTTGGATTCCCACAAAAAGAACACAATATTTTTACTTTTTTACTACTTGAACCATTCACGGCAGTCATTTTTTTTGTTCTGTTGTATCAGGGCGGACATCTAATATGCGGTCAATAATACCATAACTTTTGGCTTGTTTGGCATTCATAAAGTAATCGCGATCTGTATCTTGTTCAATTTTTTTTACCGTTTTTTGACAGTGGCGGGCAAATAGTGCCGACAGTTGAGCGCGCATATTCAATATTTCACGCGCATGAATGTCTACATCACTCGCCGTGCCCTGCATTCCGCCGCTCGGCTGATGGATCATCACTCTAGAATTGGGCAGGCAGAAACGTTTGCCCGGCGCACCACTACTCAACAAAAAAGCCCCCATACTTGCCGCTTGACCAACGCATATGGTGCTAATATCTGGTTTGATAAATTGCATTGTGTCATAGATAGAAAAGCCGGCACTCACCGACCCACCCGGGGAATTAATGTACATGCTAATATCTTGTTGCGGACCTTCGTATTCTAAATAAAGCAACTGGGCGACCACTAAATTGGCAAGATGGTCGTCAATGGCACCCGCAATAAAAATAATGCGCTCTTTGAGCAGGCGCGAGTAAATATCAAACGCCCGCTCGCCCCGCGGGGTTTGTTCGATGACCATTGGAATGAGGTTCATATCAGCCATTTTTCCGTCTAAAAAATCTCCACAAAGAATTATTTTTTTTATCAGATGAAGGGGATGGGGAAAATATATCGTCCTCCGTAGCGATAAGTTCATCGTAAGAGAGGTGCTGATCCGTAATGGTCGCTTCGCTTATCATCATCTCTACAATGGTAGATTCTATCACGGATAACTCTATTTTTTGCAATAAACGCTTATCCTTATAATACATATTCACGACCTGGTCGGGTTGATTATATTGTGTTGCGATGCGCTGAATTGCTGCTTTGACTTTTGCCGCATCCGCAGTGATATTTTTTGTCGCGACAACATTGGCAATCAAGATTCCCAACCTCACTTTTTTCTCGGCAAGGGGAGTATATTTTTTCACGGTGGCTTCATCCATTTCCTTATTCGTCTCCTCCGACTCGCCACCACCATGCGCCTGTCGGTGCAAGGCAACTATTTCATTGTGGAGTAACGATTGGGGTACTAGCAGATTATCGTAAAGGTGAAGCCAATTGGCGAATAAGCGCTCTTTCAGCTTTTGTTGGACGGCACGTTCCATTTCATTTTCCATTTGACGACGCAACAGATCGTGGAAAGTATCGACATCAATCACTTCTTCGCCAAAATGGGCAAAAAAATCTTTATTGAGAGCAGGCAATTGATATTCACCGACCGACTGCACCGTCAGATCGCAATCCACATCATCGCCCTCTCGCGTAAAATGAAATTGTTTACTCTCGTCCCCTTTCATACCAAACAAGTGCTGTGCCACATCGTCTTGTTGACTCTTCTCGCTTAAAGTGATTTGAACTCCCGATTGGGTCTCCAACAATTTTCCATCCGCTTGACTTTTCATTGTGTAATCAATCACCACCTGATCGCCCATAGTCGCAGCACGCGCCACTTTAGACACCAATGCATAGTAACGCCGAATACGCTCACTACCGCGCTCAATATCGGTTGCCGTAACCGTCGCACAGGGTTTAGCCGCCTGTAATTTGCTAAAAGGAATCGGTTTGATTGTCGGATAAATCTCAAAGACCACCTTACAGGATATATCGTGGGCGGGCTCGGGAGATAAGAGAAATTGTGGTGTTGCCGCCAGCTCTAACTTATTTTTTTGGGCATACTCGACAAATATTTCTTTGGCTAATTTTTCGCGCACCTCTGCACGCACTGCATCCCCATAGTTTTCGCGCACAATATTCAGCGGAACCTTGCCGGGACGAAATCCATCTATGCGAACCTTTTGAGAAATTTTTTTCATTCGCTGGTCCATTTCCGCATCAATTTTTTCTAACGGTAGATCCAGCTTCATCTGACGCATTAAACCACCCAGTTTTTTTTTCGTCACTGCAAATAATCTCGTATTGATTGATATGTTGACTCGTGTGCGAAAGGAGAGACTCGAACTCTCACGTCTTGCGACACTGGATCCTAAATCCAGCGCGTCTACCAATTCCGCCACTTTCGCAATTGCGTTTAGTATAACATTCCCAGCGGCACGGCTGCGATGTTCGATACATCGGTGCCTCGGTTATGCCGCTATACTGGGTTGTCAATATCAATAAATCGGTGATGGATATTGAATTGTTGAGCGAGCGCTTCACCAAGGGCGATCACTCCGTAGCGCTCGGTGGCGTGATGTCCTGCGGCAAAAAAAGCAATGCCTTCTTCACGGGCAATATGTACTGTTTGTTCTGATACTTCTCCGGTCAGGTAGGCATCCATACCTTGGGCAACAGCATCCTCAATACCGAATTGTGCGGCGCCAGTGCACCAACCGATACGGTGAATCATGGAATCGTGATCCCCAATATGGAGTGCTTGGCGGTGCAAACGCTCGGTGAGCAGTGCGGCAAATTCATCAGCACGCATTGGCATTGCCAAACGACCAATATATCCGATTGGGGGATCATCGCCTTTGCACAATGCGCCTTCAGGGACTAAATCCAATCGATGTGCCAACTGAATATTATTGCCATATTCGGCATGCGCATCCAACGGCAAGTGGTAAGCAAGCAAACTCATTTCCTTGCCTAACAAAGCCGCAATACGCCGTTTTTTCATACCATACAGGCGCGGCGATTCATTTTTCCAAAAATAACCATGGTGGACTAATAATAGATCGGCATCACCCGCAGCCTCAATCAAGGCGAGGCTTGCCGTGACCCCAGAGACGATGGACTGCACTTGCTGCTTCCCTTCCACTTGTAATCCGTTGGGGCAACCATCTTGAAAACATTCGGGTGCCAACCAGTGATTAGCGAGGTGGACTAATTCACTCAGTTCAACTGCCACCTTGTTGACTCCGCCAAGCACGCATCACTGCCACCCGATCACGTGCTGGACAACACGCTATGGGTCGACTGGGGTAAGCCATGTCGAATAATCGTTATTTCTTCCGTAGACGGTATCAAAATATAACGATTGTAATTGTGCGGTTATTTTCCCGCGCTTCCCTTCGCCAATCGGGATGCCATCTACGCTACATATGGGCAGAACCTCGGCGGCGGTACCGGTAAAAAATGCCTCATCGGCAATAATGAGTTCGTCGCGCGTGATGCGTTTTTCACTCGTCGGAATGCCGCAGTCACGTGCAATAGTGAGAATAGTGTCGCGCGTAATCCCCGCTAAACAAGTCGCTAAATCGGGAGTATACAGAGTGCCGTTGTGCACTATAAAAATATTTTCGCCACTCCCTTCTGAAACATACCCTTCATTATCCAGTAAAAGTGCCTCCGCATAACCGTCCGCTTCTACTTCCTTCATCGCTAAAATGGAATTGACATAATGCCCACACACTTTTGCTTTTGACATGGCACTATTAACATTATGGCGGGTATAGGACGATACTTTGACCGCAACTCCTTTCTCGCGCACTTCGGGTTCCATGTAAGAAGGCCAGTGCCACGCGGCTATCAATACATGGGGTTGTAACCCAGCGGCGTGTATTCCCATCGTGTGCGAAGTGTAAAAACACAGCGGGCGAATATACGATTCATCTATTTGATTCGCACTAACGACCTGCCGTTGCGCCTCATTCAACTCTTCCATAGTGTAGGGCATAGGCATGCGCATAATTTTAGCGGAACAGAACAAACGGCGTGTATGATCGGCTAAACGAAAAATACAGGCACCACGTTGATCGGTGCGGTAAGCGCGCACCCCTTCAAAAACACCCAATCCGTAATGGAGTGTATAGTTGAGCCCATGCACTGTCGCTTCACGCCACGGCACTAACTGACCGTCCAACCAGATCACACCATTCTGGTCGTGTATCGGGTTGATATACTGATCTGTGCTCATATCGTTCCTCCTTTTCATTCATCGTGCATCACAATACGCCACGCATCGAGCACCGCTTGGCGATGTAGCACAAGTGACTCCGAATCACCCACCATACTCTCTTGTTGCAATTCGCGCCGATACAATTCGCCGCGCAAAACGACATACGCTTCTTGCAATTGTTTAACGATATTTGCCGATAATACCCTTTCACTACAGCGAGCGAGTAGTAGTGTCGTATCATAAGATTCGATTAAATCGGCATATCGAGATGCCGCCGACAATACCGCGAACTGCACAATAAACTCAATATCCACTATGCCGCCCGCACTGGATTTCAAATCAAACAATTTCGTTTGTTTAGAGGGTGATTTTACTACAACCTGCATCCGTGTGCGCATTTTACCAATTTCATCGCGCAACTCATCGACGTCGCGCTCACGGCATAGAATTTCGCGGCGCAGATCTATAAATCGCTGCGTAATATTCTTCCCTCCCACCACCGTTCGTGCGCGCACTAAAGCCTGATGCTCCCATATCCACGCTTCTTCATGCTGATAACGGGCAAAACTCTTCCAAGAGGTCACTAATAACCCCGATCGCCCCGAAGGGCGCAAACGTGTATCAATTTCATACAATTCACCCAAAGCGGTTTGCGTGGTGAGCATATAAATAATGCGTTGCGCCAAGTGGGTAAAAAATAATGCATTATCAATTGCCGAATCGCCGTCCGTCATCATGGTGGGTTCGGCATCATAGATGAAGACCAAATCCAAATCGGAGCCGTATCCCAATTCGTCGGTGCCTAATTTGCCGTAAGCGATGACTGCAAAATCATCCAATGACATTTGTCCCTCAGCATTGTAAGGCGTGCCATAAGTGCGAACTCCTTTCTCCCACGCTGCCATCACCACCTGTTGCAAAATAACTTCGGCAACGCGCGATAAAGCAGCACCCATATTGATGATATCCAAGCGGCCTTTTATATAGCGAGCGGTAATATTGAGCAATTGTGATATTTTGAAATAGCGCAAGCTATTGAGTTGGCTCTCTTCATCGCAATCGGCGTTATCCCACATAATCTTCAAATGAGGATGCAAAGCGGTCACCAGCCGCTCGCCATAAAGTACACGGGCATCCAATAGTTCATCCAATAAGTCGGGAAAGCGCACAATGGTAGTGCCGATCCAGCGACTCGATGTATACAACTGCATTAATAACTGCAATACTGATGGATGGGTTATCAAGAGCAATAAATAAGAACTGCGTCTATACATGGTTTCGGTAAAACGCAAACCAAATTCCATTGCTTGGTCAGGGTTGCTACTCGCCGCCGCCGTCTCAAACATCAACGGCATAAGCTGGTCTGTTCTATCGCGGGCGATGGACTGCATTTGCTGCAATGCTGTAGAGCGGCGAAATCTATCCAAACGTTTAAGGGTTTCTTGCGGATTGCGAAAACATTTTTCCTCTAATAAATGCTGCGCCTCGGACACCGATTGTATTTCAGGCCATAGCACTTGCCATACATCGGTTGTTGCATCGGTGGAGGCGGGCGATGTCCCAACAACATCGGCAAAAACCTGCCGCACATTATCGCGATGCGCCTGTAGAGCAATACAAAAATCATCCCATGTCTCGTAACCCATACCGTAAGCCAAAGCGCATTGTTCTAAAGCGTTGTGTGGTAGTTGTTGGGTTTGTTGATCGTTCCATCCTTGCAATACGTGTTCACAACGCCGTAAAAAAGAATATCCTTCTATAATGCATTCCATTTCGCTTGATGCCATAATACCGAGTCGCTGAATAGTGCGCGCCACCATTAAAAAGTTAGTGTGTCGCAGAGCGCCCACCTGTCCACCGCGCAATAGCTGCAACGCCTGAACAGTAAATTCCGCTTCACGAATACTGCCCGCACCCAATTTAATATTGATACTCAGATCTGTGCGCCCACTTTGTTTATGCCATAAAGCATGCATTTCACGCAACGAATCAATGGCTGCAAAATCTAAATAACGCCGATAAATAAAGGGACGTAAGCGTTCAAGTAGATGATAACCTGCCTCAATATCGCCCGCAACCGGACGCGCTTTGAGGAGTGCATAGCGTTCCCAATCGCGTCCATGTTTTTCGTAATAACGCAACAAAGCATCATCACTGCAAACGAGGGCGCTTGACTGGCCATAAGGACGCAAACGCATATCCATACGAAAGACAAATCCCTGTTCGGTCATTTCTCCCATAGTCGTAACGAGTTGCTGGGCGAGGATAATATAAAGTTCTTGCTCTAATTTTTGTTCACTATCATAGGGATAAGTAAAAATCAAATCGACATCCGATGAAAAATTGAGTTCACTTCCGCCCAATTTACCCAGCCCCAACACCACCATTGGCACAGGGTGTTCTGCGGCATATGTGATCCCGTGCCGAATACATAACTGCTGGTAATGCCACTTTAAGGCACAATCTAAACAATGTTCCGCAAGCAAAGACAATTCGCGCATCGTATGGACAATATCGGCTTCTGCGGCGGCATAGCGCCATAAAATACGCACCATATGCTGGTGACGATAAAGCCGTAAAGCAGACATCAAAGAGGGCGCATCTTGTACTCGCTGTAGGTAATCGGATTCCCATTGCTGACTAAAATCAGCACGATCATAGTGACGCGCCAACTGCCCGCTGGCGAATAAAATGGGAAGCACATCGGGTTGCTGACTACATATGCGAGCAGCATACTGGCTCTGTGCCCACAATGATACCAATCGGTGTGCGTCTTGCGGTACACACCACTCTGTCAATGTCTCCCCACCCGATTCAATGAAGGTCTGATAAAAACGGCTGACCATCGGCAACAAGGGCGCAGGGAGATGATCCATATTGATCGGACTATTACTCATGTCGTATTATGATATGATAATGCCATTGTGAAAATAGCAATATATTTTCTCGCCATTTGGGGCACAATTTCAGGTTGCCACTTCAATATTCCCAGCACACCTTTCCATAGTTGGGATAATTTATCGACGGTGGAATTGAGTGGCGATGAGATCGATTCTCTTTTGAGCAAAACTATTCGCCGTCAGATGCATCAAACGGGGATTAGCCATGAGGTCAATCAGGATAACCCGTATCGTATTGTGCTGACCGAATACAGCGAGCAAACCTACCCACTGACCATTAGCGGCGATTTCGCGACGGCACAAGAATACGAACTAATCGCCATTGCTCGTTTTTCCCTGCGCGATACGCACAATAAGATCCTCGCCCCCACCCAGAGCATGCGTGCGGTGCGCTATTCGTCCCGCTCGCCTCAATCCATCAGCGGGCAACAATACCAAGAAAGGGTTTTATGGGAGGAAATACGCACTGAATTGGCGCGCCATATATTATCTCACCTATCCCTCCTCGTAACCTATGCAGATTCCCCCGCACAGCCTTCAGCGACACCTCAAGAATAACCTCCTCCCCGTATATTGCCTACTAGGCGATGAGCCATTGCAGATGGCTGAATGCAGTGATACCCTGCGTACAAAATGTTATCAAGCGGGTGCCAGTGATCGGCATATACACAATACCGACTCACCATTCCAATGGGACGAATGGCAAAACCACCTTCAGCACGGATCACTTTTTGAATCCTATCGCTTAACCGAATTGCATGTGACCAAACCGATCAATGCACAGGGTAGAACTGTGTTGAGCGCCTATATGCACAATCCCGCTCCACAATGCACCCTATTGATTATCGGCAATGCGCTCACTAAAGCAGAAAAGAATGCTGCGTGGTTCAAAGCCGCACAAGAGTGTGCCGGCATTATCATTCCCACGCCCATTCATTTAAGCAAATTGCCCGCATGGATTATACAGCGGGGCAAAACACTGGGCATAAGTTTCCAGCATGAAGCGGCACAATACTTAGCAGAAATCACCGAAGGCAATTTAGTCGCCACCGCACAAGCATTGGATCAATTAGCATTAAGTGCCGACTCCGCTACCCCTATGACGCTCCATGATATTACCGCCCACCAAAGCGCACAATATACGGTCTGGCAACTCCTTGATGCGGCAATCTCTGGCAATCGCCCGCGCACCATCCGTATTCTCCGTCAAATAGCTCACGAACGTTCGCCCATAGAAGTATTAGGACTCATCGCTTATCAAATTCGGCAAATGGAAAAAGTGATGCGCTACGACGAGCAAGGATTATCGGTTGCGGCAATTAGCGCCCACGAAAAAAACATGTGGCGAGACAAAATCATCGCTTTGCAAAAAATTGGGCAATGCCACTCACGACACAGCGTATATCAATTACTCCAAAGAGCACAAAGTATAGATGAAATGATCAAAACGACAACTATTTCACCTTGGCGGGCAATTGAACGGCTCTGTATCAACTGGGCCCGCCGTACCCCAACTTAGGTTTTGATGGGTGGACGATGGTAGCGCGGAGGAATAAACGGCAACGGCACTATATCCACTGAACGAGATCTATTGCGCACCATTGCCCGTATCGTCCCTGACGATAACTGAGCATCCACATAACCCATCCCAATAAATGTGCCGATAGTCGGCGCATAGGTTGCGCTACTCACCCGTCCGATAGGGGTATCATTATCAGTAAATAACTGGGTGCCTCCATGCAGAGGGGCTCTCGATAATCCTTTTAAGCCGACCCTATGCCGAGAAGGTGGTTGCTGGGCAAAAATAGCAGGGGCACCAATAAATCCACCGCTCTTTGCCGCACCTTGGCGGCGCTGCGGATGGATACAAAAAGATAATCCTGCCATAGCAGGTGTGATATGCGCATCTATATCTTCACCGTATAAACACAAACCGGCTTCCAGCCTCAATGAATTGCGCGCCGCTAAGCCGCTCCATTGCACATCGGGAAGATCCAGTAGCACCTCTGCAGTATGTGGGGCGTCTGTGCTGGCAACGGATATCTCGAATCCATCCTCTCCCGTATAGCCACAGCGCGTTACCGTACACTTCTTTCCATCAAGAGTCACCGGCTTTCCATGCATAAAAGCGAGATGACAAATTTCAGGACATAAGGTGCCGA
Source organism: Gammaproteobacteria bacterium (assembly GCA_020027215.1). Taxonomy (GTDB): domain Bacteria; phylum Pseudomonadota; class Gammaproteobacteria; order JABABF01; family JAHRAO01; genus JAHRAO01. The sequence goes on along the minus strand of JAHRAO010000033.1, from coordinate 13,254 downwards.
GCCGTTCAGCGGCGCATGGTCCTTGCAGCGCTAATAGTGAGCGATCGGTGAGTAAAGTTATCGCCAATTCTGGGAGGAGGCGTTGTAATTCTTGTGCTTTTTCAGTGCGTTTAGCGGCATTGACCACCAACATGAATCGTTGATCGTGCGTTGTCGGGTCGGGATGACGCGCGACGATCACGTCATCCACAATGCCTCCGTGATCGTTGAGCCAGAGGGTGTAGCGGGATAGTCCCACCGGCATATTTTCCAATGCACTGGGCAACACTTTTTCTAATAGAGCGCCTGCACCTCGTCCTTGTATTTGGATCTGCCCCATATGCGAAATATCGAATAAACCCGCAAGGCGGCGCACATGTTGATGTTCGGCAATAGCGCCGGGGGCATAGTATAAAGGCAACATGTAACCAGCAAATGTGCCCATTTTAGCCCGATACGCTAAATGCATATCATAGAGCGGGGTGCGGGTGGATGATATACTAGCCATATTGTCCGCAACGGAGAAAAATCATGTGGATTAAAATCGCGATCGTGCTCGTTTTGCTTGCCCTCGTCATCAGCTTGGTGAGCGGCGGCGTGTTTTTATTTAAGGATAAAGGTAGCACGCGCCGCACTGTGCATTCACTCGGTGTGCGGTTGTGTTTTGCCGCCCTACTCATTATACTGATCGTCTATGGATTGTATAGTGGCGACTTGACTTCTAATGCGCCTTGGGATAAAAGGGTGTTGGCGCCGTCACAAAATATAGACAAAAATAAATAGGCATACCCATACGACATCCACAAAATGCCAGTACCACGATGCCGCTTCAAATCCAAAATGGTTACTGGGGCTGAAATGGCCGGCAATCGTTGAGCGCAACCACATCACCAATAAAATAACCGTGCCCATTATCACATGGAAACCGTGAAATCCGGTAAGCATGAAGAAAGTGGTGCCGTAAATACCCGACTGCAAAGTCAAGCCGTATTGGTTATAGGCTTCATGGTATTCAATATACTGAAGAAGTATGAAAGTAATTCCTAATAAAACAGTAATACCCAGCCATACCGTCAATTTATTGCGATCGTTATTTTTGAGGTGCAGGTGGGCTATGTGTACTGTGAAACTGGACGTGAGCAACACCACAGTATTCCATAGTGGTAACCAAGTGAATAAGCCGAGCCAACCGGGGAAAGACATGCTCGCATGCGGACCAATAAATTCACCATTATTGGCGATCAATTGCTGGGAGGCACCACCCACTGCTTGTTGGGGGGTCTCCATCAGTGGCCACTGTGTTACCAAGCCATTCCACAATATATCGTGTGTTGATTGACGCATGGTGCCCAACAGATCAGCTTCACCACCCAGCCAGGGCACGGCAAAATTGCGCACATAAGCCAAAGCAAAGAAAAAGCCAAAAAAGAACATCACTTCGGAGAAAATAAACCACGACATCCCCAGTACATATGACTGCTTAACTTGTTCGTTGTTCAAGCCGGCAAGGTTTTCCATAATAGCCGTGCGAAACCATAAAAACATAATGGTGACAAATAATACAAGCCCCGCAAAGAGAATATAGCCGCCGATGGGGAAAATTGCGGTGCCTGACATGTGGTTAATGGTTGTTGCGGCACCAAAAACTGTTAAGAACATCGCCAACGCCATTAAAATGGGTTTGCGGCTTTTTTCGGGGACGTAATAAATTTCTGGGTCTTGTTTAGCCATTGTTGTATTAATTACGGGTTAATTGTGTCGTATTTTTATCGCTCACATCAAACAAGGTGTACGACAGTGTCATCACTGAAAACGATTGCGGTAAGGACGGGCTCACCACAAAACGCACCGCCATATCCATTTCTTCGCCCGCTTCTAAACGTTGTTGTTCAAAACAAAAGCACTCCATTTTACTCAAATGCTGTGCCGCCAAACCCGGCGACACACTGGGGATCGCTTGGACAGTCATAGAGCGTGAGGATAAATTTTTTGCCCTATAGTGTGTTACATAGGGTTTGCCCAACTGTATCGGCAGGCTAAATTCACGCGGCGCAAACTCCCACGGCAGAGTTTCATTATTGATCGCGATAAACTGCATTTGAATCTGCCGCACATCCGGCACCTCACCCGGTGTGGAAACAGGATGGATCGGGGTGAGGCTCACCTTACCATTAAGGCCTGTCAAATCACAAAACACATCGTAAAGCGGAACCAGAGCAAAACCAAAGCCAAACATCAGCACCGTTATGAGCGATGAGCGGATAACGATGGCGTGGATGCGTTTTTTATCTGGGGCTTGCATGTGCCATCGTCACTTGTGGAGGCTGAGTAAAACTATGATAGGGTGGCGGTGAAGGGAGTGTCCATTCCAACCCATGGGGATTATCCCACACCTCGCTACGCGCTTTTTTACCATATAAAATCGTCTGAAGCACTATGCCCAAGAAGAACACTTGCGAGAAACCAAACAAGAACGCGCCAGCACTGGAAATCATATTGAAATCAGCAAATTGCAAAGCGTAATCGGGAATACGCCTTGGCATACCTGCCAAACCGACAAAATGCATAGGGAAGAAAGTGACATTCAGACCAATAAACGATAACCAAAAATGCACTTTACCCATCATTTCATCATACATCTTACCGCACCATTTTGGGAGCCAAAAATATACCGCCGCCATAATGCCAAAAATCGCTCCCGGCACTAACACATAATGAAAATGCGCCACCACAAAATAGGTATCGTGGTATTGAAAATCGGCAGGGGCTATAGCGAGCATCAAACCAGAAAAACCGCCAATCGTAAATAAAATGACAAAAGCAACTGCAAAGAGCATGGGCGTTTCAAAAGTCATGGAGCCTCGCCACATGGTCGCCACCCAATTAAATATTTTCACCCCAGTGGGTACGGCGATGATCATGGTGCTAAACATAAAAAAACCTTCGGCGACTAACGGCATGCCGACGGTGAACATATGGTGTGCCCACACTATAAACGATAAAAAAGCAATAGAGGCTGTCGCATAAACCATTGAGTGATAGCCAAAGAGTGGTTTGCGGGCGAAAGTTGGAATAATTGCCGAAGCCACGCCAAATGCCGGCAAAATCATAATATAAACTTCGGGATGACCAAAAAACCAAAAAATATGTTGAAAGAGCACTGGATCACCGCCGCCAGCCGCACTAAAGAAACTACCGCCGAAGTGAATATCAATTAACATCATGGTCACCGCACCCGCTAAAACGGGCATCACGGCGATAAGCAAATAGGCAGTAATAAACCAAGTCCAAACAAACAGCGGCATTTTCATATACCCCATTCCCGGGGCACGCATTCCCATAATGGTAGCAATAATATTGATAGACCCCAAAATAGAAGATGCACCCATAATATGAATGGCAAAGATAAAATAAGTGACGCTGGGCGGAGCATAAGTCGTAGAGAGTGGGGCGTAAAAAGTCCACCCAAAATTAGGTGCGCCGCCGGGCATAAAAAGAGTAGACAAGAGCATAAAAAATGCGAAAGGCAGAATCCAAAAGCTAAGATTATTGAGTCGCGGCAACGCCATATCCGGCGCACCGATCATCAGAGGAATCATCCAATTCGCCAACCCGACAAATGCGGGCATCACGGCACCGAATACCATAATCAATCCATGCATGGTCGTCATTTGGTTAAAAAAATTCGGCTCAACTAATTGTAACCCTGGCTGAAACAGTTCGGCGCGAATGACCAATGCCATTACTCCGCCAACCAAAAACATCAAAAAGCTAAACCAGAGATAGAGAGTGCCTATATCTTTATGGTTCGTGGTATACAGCCAGCGCTTTATTCCCGTGGGATGATGACTTTCACTCATAATAACTCTCTCACTTTTATATTACTTATTGTGACTCATTTTCTATGTTTGCACAACAATCATTATTGCTTGGCATCATTGATAAAGCGGGCGATATCAATTGCTTGCACCATATCACCCATATTATTTCCCCACGCATTGCGCTCGTAAGTAATCACCGCAGCCAAATCCAGCGGGCTCAGCTGACTACCAAACGCCTGCATCGTCGTTCCCGCTCTGCCATTCACCACTATATCAATGTGATCATTCATCAATCCCGTAGAGATGGCGGTACCAACCAAACTGGGGAATGCACCCGGTATGCCTTTACCATTTGCATTATGGCATACCATACACTGTGATTGATACACTTTCTCGCCGCGTTCAACCAACTGCTCCAATGAGAATTGCTGTGCCATTAAAGTGCGTTCTTGTGCCGTTTGCCTTTTCCGTTCCGCCAACCACGATCTGTATTCATCATCGGATACCGCTTTCACAACAATCGGCATAAAACCATGATCTTTTCCACATAATTCAGCGCACTGGCCACGATAGGTGCCCGGTTCTTCAATACGTGCCCAGGCTTCATTGATAAAACCGGGAATGGCATCTTGCTTAACCGCAAATGCAGGCACCCACCAAGCATGCAATACATCGTTTGCGGTAATCAAAAAACGAATTTTCTTATGAAGGGGGACAACCAAAGGTTCATCCACATCTAATAAGTAGTGGTTATTTTTATTTTCTATACCATAAATTGCCCCAGATGGCGTGCTCAAATTGCTAAAAAATTTGACATCTTCCCCCAAGTACTCGTACTTCCATTTCCACTGAAAACCAGTTACCAAAATATCTATATCGGCGGCTTGGGTATCATACATTTGAGAAATCGTCCGCATTGAGGGGATAAACAAAATAATTAAAATAATTGCGGGGATGGTCGTCCACGCGACCTCTACCCAAAAGTTTTCGTGAAAAGTTGCCGCTTCTTTATTGCGTGAACGGTGGTGGAGCACCATAGAAATAAACATGGCGCCAAAGACAATTACACCGATCACCACGCACACCCACAAGACCGCCATATGCAATCCATAAATGTCGCGACTGATTTCGGTAACTCCTTGTGGCATATTGAGCTGCCAACGAGGCAATTCTTCCGCCACAGACGCTGGGATAAAGGCACCACTCATCATAATGCCGGTATAGAGCAATAAGGTATTCAAGTTTATGTGCATTACGCGGTCGGTCAAATAATATGCTATCTTGAGGAAATGCCCTCTGAATGACGCAATTATATCGTATATTCAGAGGGTAACCCTGAAATCGGTCACTTTATGTTCGGTGCATGAACTTCAATTGCCCACAATAAACGCTCCATAAAGAAATATATGATGGACAATAGTTTGATAAAATAGCCAAAATGCCAAGAAATTATGCCGCCGCCGACATTACCGTCTTAACTGGTTTACAGCCAGTGCGCAAAAGACCGGGAATGTATACCAACACCGAGTGCCCCAACCATTTAGCCCTAGAAGTAGTCGATAATAGCATTGACGAGGCGTTAGCCGGCCATGCGCACCGCATTGCGGTCACTTTACATAGCGATGGGTCTATGCGGGTGATCGACAATGGGCGAGGAATGCCGATAGATGATCATCCTCAATTAAAGCGTCCCGGCGCAGAGGTTATTCTCACCACTCTCCATGCGGGGGCAAAATTTTCCAACACACACTATCGTTTCGCCGGCGGGTTGCATGGCGTTGGCGTATCGGTCGTCAATGCCTTATCGGAAAAATTACAGGTGACCATTAAACGAAACGGCTCAATATATTCTTTATCTTTTGTGCAGGGCGCATTAGTGACCCCAATGCATATAGTGGGCAAATGCACACTACAGGAGAGGGGCACAGAAATACACTTTTACCCCGATCAGCAGTATTTTGATAGCGTAAAATTTAATGGCGAACAACTGCAAAAATCCTTGCGGTGCAAAGCGATTCTTCTCCCTGGGTTGCAAGTCAATTATACGGACGAACAAAATGGCACATATGAAGAATGGTGCTATGACGGCGGAATGAGCACCTATTTGCAAGAATTAACCGCCGAACGATCTCTATTAGCCGATGCCATTTTCCAAGATGATGTGGAAGAGGATGATCAGCGTGTGCAATGGTGTATCCAATGGGATACCGACGGGTGGGGAGACAATATTCGTGAAAGCTACGCTAACTTGATTCCGAGTGGCGGCTCCCATGTCAACGGGCTACGGAGCGGTATGATAGAAGCGCTGCGTGAATTTTGCCAATTTCACAAGTTGTTGCCGCGCGGAATTAAATTGGTTCCCGATGATCTGTGGAATTGCTGTCATTACATTTTGTCCGTTTATTTGACCAACGCCCAATTTTCTGGACAAACCAAAGAGCGGCTGACCTCAAAAGAATGCACCGCATTCGTCAGTCAAATCATTAAAAGTCGTTTTTCGCAATGGCTCAATCGCCATATTCATTATGGCGAACAAATTACCGCCATAGCCATTACCCAAGCCCAGAAAAGGCAGAAACGGGCGACATCACGACGCATGAGGGGAACGCCCACCGCCTTACCGGTTAAATTAGCGGACTGCACAACGCGCGACCGCTCTAGAGCGGAAATTTTTATCGTAGAAGGGGATTCGGCAGGTGGGTCGGCGAAGCAAGCGCGCATCCGAGAATATCAAGCCATTTTACCATTACGCGGGAAATTACTGAACACATGGGAAGTAGATGCCGAAAAAGCATTGACAAATAAAGAAATACAGCACATCAGTGCGGCAATTGGGTTACCGCTGGGTACCGACAATCTAAACGGATTGCGCTACGGAAAGGTGTGTATCTTAGCCGATGCCGATTCGGACGGCGCCCACATCGCCACACTCATTTGTGCCTTATTTTGGCGTCATTTTCGCCCCATCATTGACGCGGGACATTTTTATATCGCCCAACCGCCTCTTTACCGCATCGCGAGCGGCAATCGTGTTGTCTACGCCCACAGCGACCGCGAGCGCCTTTCCATTCTTCGCCAAGAAAAAAAATCTGCATCCATACAAACCCAGCGCTTTAAGGGATTAGGCGAAATGAACCCTCTCCAACTGCGCGACACAACACTCTCACCCGATAAGCGGCAATTAATGCAGTTACAGATTGCATCGGAGAATGACATTCGTGAAATGATGGATATTTTATTCTCTAAAAAGCGTGCAAACGACCGACGGCAGTGGTTGATGAAACACAGCGTATCTGGTCATTGATCCATCAGATTCACCGCACTGAGGAAATTTCCCCTTCTTTAATCATACTGATAGGTATCTAAATATTCGGCTAATATTTCAAAATTGAGTTCGCATAAATCGGGAACTTGAATATTACACCCGACTAAATGATCGCTTTTACCCACTCCAATAGCCATCATTCCTGCATTTTGAGCGGCTTCAATACCGCTGACCGCATCTTCAAAAACCATACAACAGGAGGGGGGAACATTGATCTTTTCTGCCATTTTGACAAAGATCTCTTCATTGGGCTTGGCGTTAGCGATATCGTTGCCACTGACCACTTCATCAAACTGGTCGAAAAGTCCAATCTTATGTAAGATATGGTGGGCATTTTTACTGGATGAAGCAATCCCCAGCTTAATACCGTGTGTCTTCAAGTCACGCAGTAAATCAAGCGCTCCGGGCAAAATATCACTGGTGTTCAAGGTGTCAATTTGTGCGAGATAATAGCTATTTTTCTTTGCCAAACATTCCTCTTTTTCTTCTGCACCGAGCGTCATATTACCCATGCTTAAAATCATTTCCAAGCTGTTTTGACGGCTCACACCGCGCAACGATTGGTTACTCTTTTCGGTGAAAAGGATATTCAATTGATCAGCAATTTTTTTCCATGCCACAAAGTGACAATGATCGGTGCGGACAATCACGCCATCTAAATCAAAAATACAGGCTTTCATATCACGGTGCATACTGCACTTCTAACGAATGCTGGTGAGTGAGCGAATAGACCTGATCACCGATGGTGATAGAGTGCTCACCATGATCGGTCTCTTGCACAATATACACTTTATGATGTCCTATTTTCACCCGCAGAGTATCGCCACGCCATTGAATACTAAAATGAATTTCCTCCCAAGTGTCGGGGAGCCACGGATGAAAATGAAGCTCTTCGTCCATCACCCGCATACCGCCAAAACCGCAGACAAACGCTTGCCATGTGCCTCCTGCCGAAGCAATGTGCACTCCATCTTGGGTATTTTTTTGATTATCGTGCAGGTCCACCAATGCCGCCACCCGAAAATACTCCATTGCTTTGTCGTGTAAACCGGTCGCAATCCCCATTATCGTATGAATGGCAGGGCTGAGTGAAGATTTATGCATTGTCCTTTTTTCATAAAACTGGTAATTGACCCGTTTGCTTTCTTCGCTAAATTGATCCGACAAAATCATCATCAGCATAATGACATCGGGTTGTTTGACTAACTGAGTCGGGTTACAGGTATAGTGATCTAAATTGCGCGGGTATATCGGCAACCCCCGTTCATCCCACTCGCTAATTTGCACATCTTCTAATTGGAAGTAACCTTCAAATTCCTCTATCACTCCCGCTTCGTTGGACGAAGGCAAGTATATTTTGTGCGCCATTGCGAGCCATTTATCACTATCTTTTTCACTCACCCCCAATTTTTTTGACAATTGCGCACACTGTTTGGGGTGGCGTTTCATAAATTCACGGTAATAGTAAACAATTTTTTCTAAACAAAACATCACTATGCGATTGGTGAAGTAGTTATTATCCACGTGTTCGTGAAATTCATCGGGACCAATCACCTTGCGCAAATGATAACAATCGTTTGCCGCATCATGTTCAAGACGGCTTTCCCAAAACCGAGCGACTTCTAATAGTATTTCCATCCCCGCAGAAAAAAACATCTGCTCATCGCGTGTGGCAATGTAGTAATTGATCGCCCCTATAGCCACGTCGGCAGTAATGTGGATTTCTTCCTCCCCCGTCCAAATCCGCACCTTGCGATCGTGCGTCCATTGCGGGGTTTCCTCCACACCTTCTGCCGCCGATTCCCAAGGATAACGAGCGCCTTGGTAACCTGTTTCTTGCGCGTAACGCTTCGCTCCCTCTAATGTGTGGTAGCGATACATCACTAATGATCGCGCAGTGTGGGGTTGAGTAAAAGTGAAGAATGGGAGCAGGAAAATATCAGTATCCCAAAAAATATGCCCTTTATACCCTTCGCCGCTCAGCGATTTTGCTCCTATATTGTTGCGATCGTCTTGGGCATCGGCGGCGATGAGTAAATGATAAATATTAAAGCGCAGGGCAAAAGTCAGTTCGTCATCACCGACAATTTTGCCATCACATTTTTGCCATTTCTCATCCCAAAGCGCACAATGGCGAGAAAAAATCTGCTCAAAAGATTCGGTGCGGGTATCGGTTAACAATTTTTCACTCGAATCCTGCACCTTTATTGCCTCTACATCACGGCTGGTGTAGATCACTACCCTTTTTTGTATCGTAATGGATTTGCCTTTTTGCCCCGCAAAGTGCAAACGTTTTCCTATCCATTCGTAATCGTGTTCGCTCCATGCAGTGTGGGGATCCTCTGAATATAAAGAAAGTGCATACGATAAGGATTGCTGTGGGTCACGGGTGTGCATCACAAAAGAAAGGTTATCATCGCACTGACGGCTCGTAAAGTCGTATAGATGTTTGCTTCTCGCCCATTTTTTCCACTTCACTTGCGGATCAAAATCAGCGCGATCCGAATAATCTGGAACGCGGTCAATATTGTAAACGCATGCATCAACTCCCCCAGTCACTTCAATATCGCCATCATAATTGAGCGGGGTCACTACGCAGTGCAACACGCATAAATGGCGGTAGTGCCAATCGGCAAAACAAATCGTTTCCACTTCCGTTTCATTGCCATTGCTCTCTCTAAACAGTGTATGGCGATAAAGAAATCCGTGGCGCATATCCAAAGTCCGCCGATGGGAGACCAATGTACATGTGCGGCAATTCAATTGGGCCCCATTGACTCGAATCTGTAGGGGCAGCCAATTGGGCACATTGACCATATCTATCACCGTTGCATCGTAGCGATCAAAAAACCCATTCAAATAAGTGCCGGGAAATCCCGCTGGATCGCCCTCTTCCAAAGTAGCGCGCGTGCCAAGATAACCATTGCCCACCGTCATCCTCGTCTCATCGGCATTGATGCGTTTCCAATCCATCCCTTTCTCTTCTAAGCACCATTCGTCGTTATTTACATAATTGCCTAATTTCATAGATTCTGCCCGCCCAACATTATGTTTAATTTTTTTTGTATTTTATAGATAAATGAAGACCATTGCATAAATATAATTTTTTTTTGTGCAATGAAGATAACATAATGCGTTTACTCAATAATGCGTGTAAAGACGACACAACCGCCTAGTTATGCAGATTTCATACTGGAGCCGCATTGGTTCTCTATTGCAAAGGGTTGGGAGGTGATGATAGTGGAGTCTGTTTAAGGCGCTATTGTTACCAACTTCCCACATTACAACATGCACTATGTAATGGTCTGAAATATTTTTATCCGCACCAATAACGCATTCATCTTATAATAAATCAATTACTCATAAAAATTATATATAAATAATGCCCGATACTTCCCTGCGCCGTGCCGAAATTGAGCGCAAGACTTTAGAAACCCAGATTACAGCAACTCTCAATTTAGATGGGACGGGTGATGTGCATTTAGATACCGAATTGCCATTCTTTTCGCACATGCTTCATCAGAGTATATGGCACGGCAGGATGGATTTACACCTCACTGCGCGCGGTGATTTAGCAGTGGATGCCCACCATACGGTGGAAGATATCGGTATTGTACTCGGGCAAACACTTGCCAAAGCCATCGGCACCAAAGAGAGTATCCAACGCTACGGGCATGCCTATGTACCTTTGGATGAAGCACTTTCACGGGTCGTTGTTGATTTTTCGGGACGCCCCCATCTCACCTATCCAGTGCAATTTACTCGCCCGTGGGTCAGTGATTTTGACACAGATTTACTACGGGAGTTTTTTCAAGGATTCGTCAATCACGCCCAGCTTACATTGCATATAGATAATTTAAGAGGCGAAAATACCCATCATCAAGCAGAAAGTATTTTCAAGGCATTTGGCATTGCACTCCACAACGCAACCCGTATGAACACAAGGGAAGGAACCCCTTCTACCAAAGGGATGTTATAAATTATCGATGATTCTATGCAAAACACTTGTGTTGTCGTAGATTACGGATCGGGAAATATCCATTCGGTTGCCAAAGCTTTGACCACCGTAGCGCCCGAAACCAAAGTGGTCGTCAGCGGCAAAAGTGAAGATATTCTCGCCGCCGATAAAGTGGTGTTACCCGGAGTAGGCGCCATTCAAGAGTGTATGCGCAAATTAAACGAGCATCATTTAATCCCCGTCATCCGAGAAATAGCAGAAAATAAACCCTTGCTGGGGATTTGTATCGGAATGCATATGATGATGGAACGAAGTAGCGAAAATGGTGGCGTGGATGGATTGGCTTTTTTTCGCGGTCAGGTGAAGAAATTTCCCAGCGCATCGCCAATGCGCAAAGTCCCCCATATGGGATGGAACCAGATGACCATTCATCGCCCCCACCCTATTTGGCACAATATAGCACCTGATGATTATTTTTACTTTGTGCACAGCTACTATGTCATGACCGATGAAATCAACACAATCATTGGCGAAGCGACGTACGGGGTGGATTATGTTGCCGCCATTGCACGAGATAATGTGGTAGCAGTGCAGTTTCATCCCGAAAAAAGCCATAGAGCCGGTCTCACGCTTTTGGGCAACTTTTGTCGGTGGGCACCATGCTAATTGTCCCTGCCATTGATATTAAAAATGGTCAGTGCGTGCGCTTGCGTAAGGGCGATATGAATAGTGAAATCGTATTCAGCGATTCACCACTGGAAGTAGCACACCAGTGGAGTGAACAAGGGGCACGCCGCTTGCATCTCGTTGATTTAGATGGTGCAGTGGGTGGGCAGTTAGGCGTGAAAGATACGATCAGCACTATTGCAAAACAATATCCACAAATGAAAATACAAGTTGGGGGCGGCATCCGCAATGGTAATGATATTGAGCAAGTGCTCAGTTTGGGTGCCCATTACGCTATCCTTGGCACTTTAGCCGTGCGCAATACGCCCTTAGCCATCAATTTGTGTCGCCAGTTTCGCCAACGCGTGATTATCAGTATTGATGCACAGCATGGGCAGGTAGCGACCAATGGGTGGTTAAAAAGCAGTGCTTTAGCGATTGACGATTTGGTCGGTGCTTTTGCCGACTGTGCGGCTGCCATTATTTACACCAACATTGAGCGTGATGGAATGCTCAATGGATGCGCAGTAGAAGAAACTCGCACCATTGCACAGTTATCTTCACTACCAGTATTTGCTTCTGGAGGCGTGAGTAGTCTTAACGATATCGCAGAGATTGCGCAATACGTCGCAGAAGGTATTTGCGGGATGGTTATTGGCAGAGCACTATACGAAAATAAGATCAATCTCGCTGAGGCAATCAAAAAATACGGACAAACGACATCATGACAGTCGCCAGGCGCATTATTTGCTGCCTAGACGTGGATCGCGGACGGGTCGTCAAGGGGGTGTGTTTTCAGAATATGCGTGATGCTGGCGATCCCGCCGAAGTTGCGCAACGCTACAACGATGGTTACGCCGATGAATTGGTGATGTTGGATATCAGCGCTTCATCCGAAGGACGCGACATTACTTTAAACACCGTCTTACGCATTGCCTCTTGTGCTTTTATTCCCCTGACGATTGGTGGCGGAATTCGCAATGAATGGGATATCGAGCAACTACTCCGCTCGGGAGCGGATAAAGTGAGTATTAATACTGCCGCATTAGTCAATCCGGATTTTGTCGCTCGGGCGGCGCGACAGTTTGGAAGTCAGTGCATTGTCGTTGCCCTTGATGCTAAAAACATTGCCGCTGACGATGATCAACCGCGCTGGATTTTGTTTAGCCATGGCGGGACGCAAAAGACCGACCTTCTCGCTGTGGAGTATGCTAAAAAAATGGCGGATATGGGTGCTGGAGAAATATTATTGACCAGCATGGACAGGGATGGCACACGGATAGGATTTGACACGGCACTGACCGCGGCAGTGAGCAATGCGGTCACTATACCAGTCATTGCTTCCGGCGGCGGTGGCTGCGCACAACATTTTTATGACGCTTTTACGATTGGCTGCGCCGATGCCGCCCTTGCCTCCAGTATCTTTCACGACGGGGTATGCTCCATCGTTGAAATTAAGAACTCTCTACGCAACACAGGAATAGCTATTCGTTAATGACGCACAA
>JAHRAO010000013.1 GCA_020027215.1 Gammaproteobacteria bacterium | reverse complement strand
TGTGGGTGAACTCAGAAAATAAGCGCAACCTCCCTTCTCCGTTTGGCGGGGTCAAAAAATCAGGTATTGGGCGGGATGGTGGCGATTATAGTTTTGATTTTTACATGGAAACTAAAAATGTGTGTGTCGCCCACGATACCCACGACATTCCTCTATTAGGGCGATGATTTATGTCCCTCTATTACGTGCAAAAACTGCTCTACGAATTAAACCGCCGCCCTGAAGTGCGCAAGGAATTCTGCGCCGACCCTCAACAGGTTTTACAGCAATACAAATTAGATGAAGAAGAGATGCGTGCTATCACCGAGCGCGACATCGGCATGTTGTATATTTTGGGAGTGAATGGTCAAATTTTAATGCATTTTGCTGCCATGTGCGGTTACGAATGGCCCCAATACATCCAAGCAATGCGCGATGCTTTACACAAACACGGTAATGTGCGTGCAGGCGTTTACGCCACAACAGACGGCAAAGGGGCAATATGAGCTTGGTTTTTGCCGGTATTTGTTCACATGCGCCTGGCATTACGGGGCGAAAAAAGATGGCCGACCCCGACGATGCCACATCCTTTTACAATGCTTATCATCAAATGCGCGATGCGTTAGAGGCAAGTAAGCCCGATGCAATGATCGTCATCGCTGCCGAGCATTTCGCCAATTTTTTTATGAATAATATGCCCGCCTACTGTATCGGCATGGCTGATTCTTACTCTGGGCCGATTGAGGATCCAGAATGGTTAGGCATTCAACGCACGACAATTCCCGGCACCCCTCAATTATCGCGGCACATTATCCAATCTGTATTGCAACAGGTGGATACCGCCTACGCCGAAGAGTGGTTATTTGACCACGGCATTAGTGTGCCATTGCATTTTCTCACCCCCCGATACGATTTGCCCATTATTCCCGTCAATATTAATTGTCAGGGTCCGCCGCTAACTCCCTTACATCGCAGCTGGGCATTTGGCGCAGCAGTGCGCCAAGCGTGTGATTCCGTCCCTCAACGTGTAGCACTCATCGGTACCGGCGGCATCTCGCACTGGCCGGCAACCCCAGATTCAGGCAAAATTAACGAACAATGGGATAGAGATTTTTTGGAGAGGTGGGTCAACAATGATCGCGAACGTTTATTGGACTACTCTGACGAACACATTTACCATGATGCAGGTCAAGGTGGATTTGAAATTCGCACTTTTATCGCTGTTGCCGCTGCGATGAAAGGAGCAAAAGGCACTTTACACTACTATCGTCCCATCCCTATCTTTGCCGTAGGGTGCACCATTGCCACCGCTAATTTAGCCATAGAGGCATAATGCCGCACTTTATCTTAGAATATTCTGCCAACTTAACCGAAGATGTTTTGTCGTTGGATCGACTATTTGCCAACTTACACACGGCGGCAGTCCATAGCGGTTTATTTCCTTTAGCTGGGATCCGCAGTCGCGCCCACCGATGTGATGACTACCGTATTGCCGATGGTAACACTGATTATGCTTTCGTCCATTTGCAAGTCAAAATAGGGAGTGGGCGAAGCACAGAAGAAAAATCTGCTGTCGCACAAAAATTCTTTGCGATTGTGCGCGACCATCTACAGCCTTTATACGATACGCGCGGTTTTGCCTTATCATTTGAAATGAGTGAATTGCCAACAGATCTTAAATACAACCACAATAACTTACGGGAATACCTCAGAGATTAATTTGTGTTAAAAAAATCTGATATCACAAAAGCCGCTAACGATCTGTATCACGCCGAAATTGACCGGCAACAAATTGATCCCATCACCCGCACCTATGCGGACATGACTTTAGCAGACAGCTATGCGATCCAAAAACACTGGGTAGATCAAAAAATAACCGATGGCAAAAAAGTAGTCGGTTATAAAATTGGTTACACTTCACGAGCGATGCAAAAAGCACTCCATATAGACGAACCCGATTACGGAGTACTGTTAGACCATATGTTATTTGCCGAGGGTAGCGATATTGAAGCCGCACAGTTCTGTGATCCGCGTATAGAAGCCGAATTGGCTTTTATCTTAAAAGAAGATCTCAAGGGTGCGAATGTTACCCTTTTCCAAGTCCTCAATGCCACCGATTATATTATTCCTGCTTTAGAAATTATTGCCGCGCGCAGTTATCGGGTTCATCCACAAGACGGTTACAAACGCACACTCTTGGATACAGTCGCCGATAACGCCGGCAATGCAGGCATTATCATGGGCGGGAAACCGATCCGCCCGACAGAGGTGGATTTGCGCTGGTGCGGGGTACTATTATCCCGCAACGGCGTATTGGAAGAAACCGGTCTATCCGCGGGAGTACTCAATCATCCTGCGCACGGTATCTGTTGGGTTGCTAAACGTTTCGCTCCCCATGGAATTACCCTGAAAGAGCGACAAATAATTTTAGCCGGAGCCTTTACCGCACCCATTGCGGTGAAAGCAGGCGACACCATTCATGCCGATTACGGGCGCTTGGGCAGCATTGCGTGTCACTTTATTTAGTATCATTCAACTATGGAAATGCCCACTAACTCTTTCAAACGATCGCTCTGTAATGGTCGCACGCAATACGGTTTATGGTTAGGCATTCCAGACACTATATGCGCTGAAATAAACGCAGGGGCGGGGTTTGACTGGTTATTGATCGATACCGAGCATGCTCCTTATACTATTCGCCAAGTGCACGATCAGCTACAAGCCATAGCCCCTTATGAAGTTTCGCCTATTGTGCGCGCAAGCGACGGCAGTGCAACCGAAATAAAAAGGCTATTAGATGTCGGCGCACAAACCTTACTCATTCCCATGGTGGATACTGTTCAGCAAGCAGAGCAATTAGTGCAAGCCGTCCGCTATCCCCCAGCAGGGAAAAGAGGAGTGGGCACTTCGTTGGCGCGTGCGGCGCGCTGGAACAGAGTGGATAACTACCTTCATCGTGCAAATAGTGAGATATGTCTCATCGTGCAGATAGAAACCCCATTAGGGATAAGTAATATTAGTGCCATAGCACAGGTTGAAGGCGTTGATGCCATTTTCATTGGTCCATCAGATCTATCCGCTGCCATGGGGCACAATCCCACACATCCCGATATAGTGCAGACAATTGAATCGGCACTCGATGCCGTTCATGCCGCCGATAAACCTGTCGGGGTATTGGCATTGGATGCGCAATTGATAAAAAAATATGCTCGCGCCAACTTTATTGGTGTGGGGGTAGATACGCTACTCCTCGCCACGGCAACATCACAGTTAGCGCAACGGGTGAAAAGCAATGCATGATAGACGCACTCATGTGGATCCAATAGCCCAACAATCCGCGCAGGGAAAAGTCGGTGTGACAGGTGCGAATAACGCACAATCGTCACTCACGCAGACCATTAGACAAAAAGTCCGCATTCGGTTTAGTTTTGCATTGATCAGCATAACGATGATCGGTATTTTTCTCTGTAACTACTTGCCCCCTTTTCGATCACTACACCAAGGCTGGGGCGAGACTTTTTTCAATACATCCCTCTTCATTTTCATTGCCGTTATTATCGTTACCCTTTTTCTCTCATGGCTATACACTTTATTTGCGCATAAATGGTTTGATACTGTGCATCGCCAAAAGGATAACAGCAACAATGAGTAGTGCTATCCGCCGCATTTTGACTGCGGTTCCCTTGATTTTATTCCCCGTGCACGCCATTGCCGCCAATGATAAGGGATGGACTAGCGATATTAATCTCACCGCCATCCTTTTATTTTTGTTATTTGTTGTCGCAACCTTAGCGATTAGTTATTGGGCATCTCGGCGCACCAAAACGAACACAGATTTTTATACCGCCGGCGGACAAATTACTGGACTCCAAAATGGTACTGCTATTGCCGGTGATTTTATGTCGGCGGCCTCTTTCCTTGGCATTACTGGACTAATCTTCATCGGGGGATTTGATGGGCTTATCTTCGCTGTGGGGGCTTTTGCCGGCTTCCCATTGATGCTATTTTTGCTGTCCGAACGTATCCGCAATTTAGGCAAACATACCTTTACCGATGTGGTTTCTCTACGTTTACATGAAAAACGCACGCGCATCATTTCAGTTTTCACCTCGCTCACAATTGTTATGACCTACCTCATTGCACAAATGGTGGGGGTGGGGAAACTCATTGAATTGTTGTTTGGGGTGCCTTACGAAATGGCAGTGTTCATTATCGCCGGCTTAGTTATTGTATATGTGGTTTTTGGCGGTATGCTCGCCACGACATGGGTGCAAATTATCAAAGCCATCTTCTTACTCTGCGGGAGTACTTTAATCACCGTGTTGGTTTTATTCCAATTTGATTGGAGCCTGAATATGATCTTATCTACAGCGGTAGATATGCATCAAAAAGGGGCATCCATTATCCAGCCGGGTCAACTGATCAGCGATCCCATTCAAGTATTGACCATTTTAGTTTCTATGGTTTTAGGTGCCATGGGATTGCCGCATATACTGATGCGCCTATTTACCGTATCCAATATGCACGAAGCGCGCAAATCCTCTTTTTACGCCACTATATTGATGGGGTATTTTTATTTGCTGTTGATCGTCATAGGGTTTGGTGCCGTTGCAATACTGTTGCAAAACCCGCAATACTTCGATGCAAACGGCACAATATTAGGAGGCGATAACATGGTCGCCATCCATCTCGCCCATGCCGTGGGGGGCGATTGGTTGATGGGGTTCATTTCCGCAGTGGCATTTTCTACCATATTGGCGGTGGTTGCGGGCCTAACAGTAGCCGGATCGGCAACAATATCGCATGATTTATATGCCCAAGTGCTCTGTCACAACAAAGAAATTGATACGCGCAAGGAACTCAAGATATCTAGAATCACCGCCGTGTCTCTATGCCTATTGACAGTATTTTTCGCCATTATTTTCCAACGTCAAAATGTGGCCTTCATCGCAGTGTTACCTTTCGTTTTCGCCGCCTGCATTAACTTTCCCATTTTAATTTTATCGCTCTACTGGAAAGGAATGACGACTAACGGCGCTATCGCAGGATCAATATGGGGATTTTCTATGTCATTAGCGCTCATCATTGCCGGCCCGCAAGTATGGGTACAAATTTTGGGCTTCGCCACCCCACTCTTCCCTTATAACTATCCGGCTTTATTCATTATGCCCATATCATTTTTATTAATTTGGCTATTTTCAAGCACCGATCGTTCAGCAAGAAGTGCTGTAGATAGAGATAACTTTCAACAATTGTTAGTACAAAGTGAATTGGGGACACAGCGATTGCCTTAATAAATCATAGGAGGTATCCATTATGAAGCACAATAAAATGTTTGTAGAAAATTGCTGGTATCCTGCTGCATGGGAATATGAAATCAGTGCAGCAGATAATAAATTGGCACGCACAATATGCGAACAGCCTATTGTGTTTTTCAAGACAGAAAGCGGGGAGTATTGCGCATTAGAAGATCGCTGTTGCCACCGCGCAGCACCCTTATCCATGGGCAAAATTGAGGGTGACTGTATTCGTTGTATGTACCATGGCATTTTATACAACACGCAAGGAGAGTGCGTTGAGATACCGGGGCAGGATACTATCTCCAATAAATTTGGCGTGCGGCATTTCCCCGTATGCGAAAAAGGACACTTACTCTGGGTCTGGATGGGTAATCCTGCACAAGCGCATACCGATGATATTATCGATTACCCTCCGTTGAGTGATCCGCAAAACTGGCGGGGATTTGCCACCCCCTGTTATCTGCACTACGATGCGAATTGGTTGCTCATTGTCGATAATCTCAGCGATTTCTCTCATATCGCCTTTGTGCATACCCATACTTTAGGTGGATCAGAATCCTACGCCTATGAATCGGTGCCCGAAGAACTAGAAAAATTGCCCAATGGGTTTCGCCTTGAACGCTGGCATTACGATAGTCTCCCGCCACCATTCCACGCTAAAGTTCTTCCCGCCAAAGAGCGGACAAAAAACGTGGATCGGTGCAATAGGGTAGAAATGTATTTACCGGGCGTTTTTCTTATGGACACGATATTCACCTCTCCCAGCAAATCCAAAAGCAAAGGCAAGCAAGACTGTCGCCAATACCGCAATTGCCAATATATGACCCCCGAAACGCGTCATACGACACATTTTTTCTGGAATTATTTACACGACCAAGATCTCAATAATCCAGCCATCTCAGAATCACTTTATGAAAGTTTAATGGCTGGGTTTATGGAAGACAAGGTTATTATTGAGGCACAACAAAAGATACTACAAGCGGATTCTTCGTTCGATCCCTGCTTTATTTTAGCCGACAAAGCATTATCGCATTTCCGCCGCCTGTGGAACGATCGCCTCCGCAATGAAGCGGCGCAATATATACCAGCACAGGTCACTGAAAGTAAAAATCGTATCCTCTAATCCATCATGCGATGCGTTAATTATGCAAGAGATGCGTGCGCAGATATGCATCAATAGTGCATATGGTATAATACCTATCCACTGAGATATTATCCGCCTTAGCTCAGCAGGTAGAGCAGATGACTGTTAATCATCGGGTCGCTGGTTCGAGCCCAGCAGGCGGAGCCAATTTCTATATTAGATTTTTTCTTGCGCTACAAATTAGCACATTGCTTCTTATTTTGATTAATCCATATTCATTCCGTGCATAAATGAATATAATAAAAAACACCGCCATACAGGGTCGCACAACTGGTAGGCATGGTAAATAAAGGTTCACAATAGAGACGTAAAATTAATGAGGCTAATAAGCACTTAACAAATACTTGTGATTTATTTATACCACGCCTTATAATATATGAAAGGATTAATATGTGACCACTGATCAAACTAATATGATTAGTTACAAACAGTTATTAGAAGAACTAAATAAATCAAGCCCAAACAACCACCTCCTTTTGGGTAACGGATTTAATAACTCTTTAGGAGTTTGCACAGATTACAAAAGTATTTTTGAAAAAATGCTGAAGGAAGAGCCTATCTATAAAAAGGCTGAACAAGACATTCGTCCTGATTGGGATATAGAGCAGTTTATTGCAAAACTAAAAAAATGTTTGAATAAAGAACCTTTGCATTCATTTTTAGATGACTATATAGAAAAGAAAGTCAAATTCGATTTTATGAAAGTTGCTTCACAAATTGTCAGAAATGAAATTAGGCACATCTATCAAGAGAAAAATGAAGGTTTATATTTATTGTTTGAAAAATTTTCCAACTACTTTACGTTAAATTTTGATACATTACTCTACCTTTTATTGATGAAATTCAGGCCATCAGAAAAAGTTTTAATGTTTCAAAATAGTCATCCGTTTATTGAAGATGATCTAGATCAAACACAAGCAAGCATTTATAAAGAAATACGTGATGCGAGAAATACCGGGGTCTTTAATATGCAATTTAGAAACATTATGACCGAGGGTTCCTTAAATATGCAATTTAGAAACATTATGACCGAGGGTTTCTTAAATAAGGTCACAAAAAATCATTTTACTGCAATTGTACAATTTTATTCACACAAAAATAACAGGGGGTGGAAAGTCAAAGATATTAAAAAAGTTATTGATTATATATGGGAAAAAGAAAGGGAGGCCCTTATATCATTACATTTAAATGATGGTTTTTATAAGCAAGGAAGTTTATTTGAATTTGATAAATCCCACCACACACAAAATTTATTTTTTCTTCATGGAAGTTTCCATATTTGCAAGGGAAAAAGAAATATTTATAAATTAACTCAAAAGCAAGATAA
>JAHRAO010000012.1 GCA_020027215.1 Gammaproteobacteria bacterium | reverse complement strand
CTTTTTGATCTTCTTGGAATGCTTGTGCCATTCTCGCGCGCAACGAAGTCAGTTGTTCAGGGGATGCGCGATTGGGATCTATGACTGTGACGAATGATTTAAGAGTGGGAGGGAATTCAATTTTCCAGCGCGACTTAAATGTCACGGGAAATATTATCACGACTGGATCGGTTTCAATCGGACTCTCCCCTGAACAACTGACTTCGTTGCGCGCGAGAATGGCACAAGCATTCCAAGAAGATCAAAAAGATCAAAAAGAAAGTAGCCGTCAATTGCGTTTAGATTTTGTCCCACAAGATGATGATTTGTTTGTGGGAGGCAATCTGGGTGTTGAGGAAAATATATTCATAGACGGTGCCTTTATTAGCGGTGGTTTGCGGATGAGCGATCAATTTATTCGCCATACGAATGACGCAATTATTTTGCGCCCTAATGGCGCTGAGGCCGAAGGATTTCGCTTTTCATCTACGGGCGATGATCTCATCATGGTCGCCGAATCGCTCGATAAACCTTTCGTTATTGAAGCGAGCGGTGAGAGTATGACTTTTAGAAACCGGGCAGACTCGGTTAACGCGTATCGTTTTATTTCAAGTTCAGCGACCGTGATGCAAGTGGATACAGTTAACAATCGCATCGGTATTGGCGTTGAAAACCCTGCCGCAGCTTTACATGTTAGCGGCACAATCATTGCCGATAGCTTTGTTGGGAATGGTAGCGGTTTGTATAATGTGGTCGGTGCAGCGATTGCTGGTGATGACGATGTGGTCATCGAAGCAGATGCTAACGGTTCGGGTGTTGGTTCAATTTTATTGCAAACCAGCGGTACAACGAGAGTCGCTATTGACAATCAGGGCAGAATGGGTGTTGGATATGTGTCTAATTTGCTTCATGCATTTTCTGTCGGAACCGATAGCTCAGCAACCTTTACGGTGAGCACAATGGGCGATACTTTTGCCACGGGGGATTTACGAGTTGGGGGAAATGTGACTCTGGGTGATGACCGCAATACTGATCAATTTGTCAGTAATGGTAACGCACAGTTCAATGGTGATGTCAATATTGATGGCGCCTTATCCATTAGGCCTCCCGCTGGGTCTGCTACTTCTGAATTAGTGACATTTCGGAGCGACCACAGTGGTAATGTATTGCGAATTGTTTCAACAAGCCCTGACCCTGCATCTGCGCCATTGGTAATAAACCGCTCGGGTAATTCTGGATTGTATGCCGAATTTGGTGGGGCATCTGTCGATAATACGCTCACCATGGGTATTTATGTAATCAATACGACTCAAGATTTTACGACCGAAGCGGCTCCCGGCTCATTGGGGTTAGAGACCAATAGGGGAGGCTTATATGTGATGACAGATGCTAATCTGTGGGCGGAAATCATGTTGCCTTCAATCTCTGGTTTTATTAACGATGGGGGCAATAATAATAATGGACGAGCATTGGAAGTGGGAACGCAAGATGGTCATGATCTCGTTTTCATTACCAGCAACACGGAATCTTTTAGAGTGGATACTAATCAAAATTTGATTATGAGTCGCGCAAATAAAATGAATTTCCGTAATGCGAATACCAGTATATTTTCATCTGCTGACGGGGTATTGGATATTCGCTCGGGCGATACGATTGCTTTGGCATCGTCGCAAGTAGAAGTTGCCGCCGCATTGTTTGCAATAAGCGGTGTGGGCTCGAGTAGTGCATTGGTGACTGTGTCGGGAACTTTGAATGTGAGTGGTCAAGTTACAGCGGTGCAGGGTGCCAATTTAGGCGGTGATATTGTATTGGGTAATTCGGTTTCCGATACGATCACGATTAATGGAGGAGTGAATCACATTGTTTTTGAGGGAGCCACTAACGATGATTTTGAAACGACACTCAATGCTTTGAATCCTAACGAAGATCTATTGATTTCTCTGCCGGCGACCAGTGGTACTTTGGTGGTGAGTGATATCAATAACTTGACCTCATTGCCCGGTGATTTGAATGTTAGTAATGGTATAGCAGTGATGGGTAATAGTACTTTTACCGGTAGAGTGGATATTACCGACCAATTAGTGGTGGATAGTTCGTCATCATCGGCATTGTTGGTGTTATCGCGGAGCAATGCTGGCGCCTTGATTGATTTTAATATAGGAACGAATAACTTTACCTTGTATGGCACTCCAGGAGATCCTATCTCGGGACCTAATCAAATCGCCGTTGGGTCAACGGGATCTTTGGTGGTGGATTCTGCAGAAGGACGGCTATACATTAGCAGGAATAATACATGGCAGGAATTAATACGTGATGATGCTGCTTTTCAGGAAGGCGGGAATAGTTTTGGATCCACCGCTGTATTAGGGACACGTGATGCTAATGATTTGGTGCTCATCGCCGGCGATTCTACTGGCTTGATTATTACAAATAGCAATCAACAGGTACAAGTGCCTAATAATTTGTTAGTGATCGGTAACATGGTGGTCAGCGATACGGCAACCGTGGGGTCATTATCGGTGACAAATATGGCAACTTTCAACGGCGATATCGTTCTTGGCGATGCGCCAGATGATGAGATTACATTTAATGGACGCATTGTAGGAACAAATGCGTTAAAGTTTTCTGGGGCTAGTGGATCTAATATCTTAACTTTAGTGGTGCAAAACCCACAAAGTGATGTCACCATTACTTTACCCGCCGTTACTGGACGATTAATAGTGGATGGCGATACAGGTGTTGTGAATAATGGAATGTTGGTTGATAATTCAATTACCGCCGCAAAAATAGCGTCTAATACTATTACCTCTGTTCAAATTATGGATGGAACGATTACAGGGGCGGATATAGCCGATGGTGGCTTGGGAGGCGAAGATCTTGCCAACAATACAATTACTGCTCAACAATTAGATGCGACATTGGTGTTCACCGCTGCTAATATTGAAGACGGTGCTATTACGGGGGCAAAAATTGCGAATGGATCTATTACGGGGGCGAAAATTGCGAATGGAACTATCACTGCGGATAAAATTGCCCCTAACTTAAATATTGATACAGCTGATATTGCTGATGGGGCGGTCACTACTGCTAAACTTGCTGATGGTGCGGTCACTTCTGCCAAAATCCAAAACTCTGCGGTGACTTTATCTAAAGTTGCAAATAACGCTATTGATAGTTCTAAGATAATTGATGGCAGTATTACAAGTGCAGATATTGCTCCAGGGGCACTCTCTTTAGCGCATTTTGAAGCGGGCACCGTGTTTCCTGTGGCAGCACAATCCGTTGGTTCTGATGAGTTGCGTTCTGGAGCCGTGCAGGCACAGCATATTGGCGATGGTGTGATTACTGGACAACAGATTGCTGAAGGATCAATCACCAATGATGATTTGCGCGATGGCGAAGCTTTTACGCGCGTGACTAAATTAGGCACTTTGGACGACTTGCGTGTTGATGGCGATATTCGTGGCAATTTCCGCGTTGCGGATGCCAATAGTGTGACTTTATGTAGCGAGGGCGGTGTTGTTGTGAAGTGTGCCTCCTTGGGAGCATTAAAGACGCATGTTGTGGATTTAGATATGGGTTTAGCGGAAGTATTGCGCTTACAACCGCGGCGTTATCGTTGGATAGGAGACGGTAGTGAGGATTTTGGATTTGTTGCCGAAGAAGTGATACAAGTGTCGCCGTTATTA
>JAHRAO010000002.1 GCA_020027215.1 Gammaproteobacteria bacterium | reverse complement strand
CGCGGTAACAAATATCTATATCATCAACAATGATGCGGAATCCTAATACATCCATTATTTCGTAAAAAGGAATTTTACGGTGGCGCATTTTTTGGTAAATACTATAAAGATGTTTTTCTCTGCCGATCACATTGCCTTTATGTCCTGCTTGCTCTAAACCGGCTATCAATTGCCCGCGAATATGTTCCATCAATTTGTAGTGATTGCCGATACGTTGGGCAGTCGCGGCGTGTAACATTTTTGCCCGCCATGGATATAAAGTGTGAAAACATAGTTCATTGAGTTGGTCATGCATGTTATGCATACCGAGACGCAACGCCATCTGGGCATAAATATCGCGTGTTTCTATCGCTATGCGGCGTTTTTTTTCGGCGGTCAACGATTCAATGGTCTGCATGTTATGTAAGCGGTCGGTGAGCTTGATAATCACAACCCGCAAATCTTTGGACATCGCCAGCACCATTTTATGAAAATAGTGCGATTGTTTCGTTGCTTGCGAGTAAGATTCCAATTGATCCAGTTTACTAACGCCGTCCACTAAATCGGCTATTTTGTTGCCAAAATGCTTGGAAATATCTTCTTTGACTGCCGCGGTGTCTTCTATGACATCGTGGAGTAATGCGGCGACCACGCTTTGGTAATCCATATGCATACGCGCAAGCATCATCGCAACCTCAATGGGGTGGGTGATATATTGCTCCCCGCTTTTACGCACTTGTCCGGTGTGAAAGACGGAGGCGTATTGATAGGCACTGCGCACAGTGTCGGTCATATTGAGCGGTAGATACTCCTGTAAAGTGTCACACAATTGCTCAATTGTCGTTTTGGTGGGTGATGTTTGGTGGATCAATGCGGGCATACTTTATACCGATACCAGCGATAATACCCATTGCGTGCCGGAATAAGAGATGACAAAACACAGATATGCCCATAAACTCCACCGTACCATTTGATTCCCTCGCCAATGATGGCGATAATAACCGATAAGCAAAACGGCGTATATCCCCAATGCCAAGAGCGAGAAAAATATTTTGTGCGATAAGTGTTGGGCAAAAATATCTTGCACTAACCAGATCCCAGCAATTTGTGCGCCGCACAACGCAATAATTCCCGCCCAAAAAACGGTAATAAAGAACTTTTCTAAAGTTTGCAGCGATGGCATCCACGGCAAAACACCGCGTGTATAGTGATGCTTGAAGGCGTAAGATTGCGCAAAGAATATCACCGCAATAAAAGCCACTATAGTCATTAAAGCGTAAGCGAGCATGGAGAGTGCTTGGTGGATAGCGATATCTCCATGCAGCGCAGTGGTGGTAGCAAATTGTTGTGGCCAAAGGAGAATAATGCAGTAGAGCGCGGTATTGGCACACAACAGCATTAAAAGCATTGCGCTACTGCGCCGGAGGCGAATATCATTTAACAGAATAGCGAAAAGCATAATTCCCGTGACATAGACCATAGATTCAAATAAACCTAAACGATAGTTATCAAAAGAAGTGATCCAGCGCCAGTAATATGAAAAATGTATAACTAAACCGGCGCAAATAGCGCAGTAAATGTAAACGAGATGCCTGATACTCGTGCGCCAGCAGAGTACAGCAATGCTACTGATATAAAACGGCAATGCCAACCAATCAATCATGGTCGGAGTAAATGCATGTACTTAAAGAAAGAGTGCACGCTGCATTAAGACAGCAACACATCTTTTAGCAAACGCCGTGCAGCGAGTGTATCACTGACCGATATGGCGACAATGGTATATTTCTGTTGCCTCTGGACAATATTCATACAACGAATATTGACGCGGTCAACCTTAAAGCGATGAGCAATTTTTGCCAATGCGCCGGGTTGATCGGGGATGCGGATAAGACACACTTCTTCGGCAATGACCCGATAAGGTAAAGTGCGCAATGCTTCCATTGCGGCGTGGTAATTGTCGGTGATCAGCACTACGACCCCCGCTCCATCTTCACCGACTGCGTTTATACTTTCAATATTGATATTATTTTCGGCAAGCCTTTCGGTGATGCGGGCGATAACCCCCGCTTTATTCTCAGTGATGACGACGATTTGTTGTAATTGTGTCTTTTTGTTCATGATAGATCTTTCAGGATATCGGTAATAAATTCAGCGAGAAGCTCGCTTGATACATGCGGTAGGGTAATAATATGCGATTGCCCACTTTGTGATGCGAGATGCCATTTACGAATGGTCTCTGATGAAGGCGATGGAAATACGACGATTGGCGAATGTGGATTACGCCATGCACGGATTCCGCAGTCGGTTAATTGCTTTATGGCATCGTCTGCTGCGGTAATGGATTTATTGACTATTGTGCGGAAACCCTCCATGCCATGCCGTTGCCAAGCGTACCATAATAAGAGTGGTGTTATGGCATTACGTGAACCACTAATGGTTGTATCCATCACCCCAACATATTCTACCGCGTGAGCAACTCTACTGACATTGCGACGGTGCGTGAGAACAACTCCACAGGGCATGGGCGCACCGATCAGCTTATGCCCGCTAATGGAAATGCTATCAATATTGGCAGAAAAATCGAATGGCGGTGGATTTTTGACAAAGGGCAAAATCATGCCGTGAAATGCGGCATCACAATGAATGTAGTGGGAAGGAAATGCCATACTTTTTAGCATAGCGCTAATTTTATCCAAATTATCAATGGCACCGGTCATAGTTGTGCCTATATTTATCATTAAAATAGGGGGGACATCACGGTGTAACTGTAGTGTTTCTTGGAGGTCTTCGTAATCGATTTCGCCATTGGGCATACTACGGATCGTAATAGAGCGCATACCTAATACATGTAGTATCTTGACCACGCTGTAATGGGTAGCTTCAGAATAATAGACGATGCCGTTGGGCAATAATTCGCGCGCGATATACAAACCATACATATTACTTTCGGTACCGCCATGAGTGATATAACCCCAATAGTCATCTGGTGCGTGCACGAGTTGGGCAAATTGTTGTAATACTTCGCGCTCAATGCTGTGCATATTAGCGGAATAATAGCTATCACCATAGGGGTCGCCTATATTATTCATTGACACATGTAAAAAGGGCAAGAGTGCAGAGTAATCAAATACGGGATTGCAGGGATAGCCAATATTCCTTCGGTTGCGTTGGGCAGTCGTCTCATACAATGCCTGCAGCGCTTGTTGTTGGGTAGAGGAAAATGGCTGGTGATAGACTGCATCGGCGTTATATTTGAGTGCAGCATCATCAAATAAGTTCGGCTGGATCATTTTTACCTCACTGATTTCAATAATATTTATTGTAACAAATCTAGATGTTCATTATAAAAAGTGTTTTATCGGCGTGCGACCCGATGAATATTCTATCTATCCGCCGTTATGTGCTTACGTCTTTGTTTTCCCGCGCTTGTAGAGTGTTGAGCAGCGAGCGAATAAAGCGTAATTGACGATTGGGCGGGGGGGCAACGAAAGTGAGCCTGCCGTCCGGAGTTATTCGGTAGCGCTGCGGAAAACGTTGGATGATTTCCACTAGAGTGGTCATGTGAACCTCGGGCTTAAATTGTATAAATCCGTGTGTGCGCCGCACATGAATAGTACGGATTTTACGGGAAAAAGCATGCTTTTTCAGTGCGCTGATCGCTAATAAATTATCCACCGCTGGTGGGATTTTTCCGAAACGATCGGCAATTTCATCGCGTAGTTTTGCAAATTCGGCATCCTTTTGGGCGCGCCCAATCTTGTTATACAATACAAGACGGAGGTTGACATCGGATAAATAATCACTGGGAATCAGTGCTGAGCATGGGAGTTCTATATCCACCTCTTGGGAATCCATCAATGGGTCATCGGGTGATTCACGCATCAGCTGGATTGTCTGTTGCAAAAGATGGAGATACAGCGAATAGCTGATGCCTTGAATGTGCCCGCTTTGTTCTTTGCCTAAAATATCACCTGCGCCACGCATTTCTAGATCGTGGAGCGCTAATGCAAGCCCCGAACCAATTTCGCTGTGTTGACCAATGGCTTGTAATCGTTTGAGCGCATCCTTTTTAATCACAGAAGAAAATAAAAAGTAGCTATATGCTTGGCGTTTGCCGCGCCCCACACGCCCGCGCAATTGGTGCAACTGTGCTAGCCCCAGTAAATGAGCGTTATTGATGATGATGGTGTTGGCATTGGCGATATGGATACCACTTTCGATAATCGTCGAACATACCAACACCTGAATATGTTGGCGATAAAAATTGCGCATCACTTGTGCGACAGTCCGCGATTGGCCATGGGCAACGCCAATAGCGATATGGGGAAACCACTCACGCAGTTGCTGTGCGGCATTTTCAATGGTTGCCACTTGATTGTGCAGATAGTATACCTGCCCGCCGCGTAAATGTTCGCGTTGGATCGCTTCCTGGACAATGTTTTTTGTATATTCCCGTATGAAGCTCTTAATGGGTAATCGCCCCGGTGGTGGTGTGGTAATGAGAGAAATGTCCATGAACCCTTCTAACGCTTGATGGAGCGTGCGCGGAATGGGAGTAGCGCTGAGAGTAAATACATTCACTGTTTCCCGCAGTGCATTGAGTTTTTCTTTATCGCGAACCCCAAAACGGTGTTCTTCGTCAATGATGACCAATCCGAGTTGGTGAAAATGAATATCGCTGCGCAGTATGCGATGAGTTCCAATCAATATATCACACCGCCCATCCTCAACCTGCGTGAGCGTTTCGCTGTGCGCTTTTTTTTGAACGCTACGAGATAATAAATGAATACGGATAGGCCATTCAATAAACCTATCACAAAATGAATCGTAATGCTGCTGCGCTAATATAGTCGTTGGAGCGAGCACAACAACTTGCTTGCCTTGTATGGCAGCGATGAAAGCAGCGTGCATCGCAATTTCGGTTTTACCAAACCCCACATCGCCACAAATTAAACGGTTCATGGGGTGAGGTTTTTCTAAATCGGCAAGAGTGGTGTCAATGGCGGCTTGCTGATCGGCGGTGGGCACGAATGGGCAGGATTTTGCAAAAGCATGATAATCGGCGTGTGTGGCAAGTGCCGTTCCTTGAGCAATGCGCCTATGAGCGTAAAGTTGTAATAATTCAGCTGCCATATCGTGGATTTTTTTCTGCGCTTTGTTGCGCATCGTTTTCCAACGCTTATCGCCGAGTATATTGAGTGGGGTAGTGCTTTCCATACATCGGCTCAGCAGATCAATCGCACTGATCGGAACGAATAGAAGTGCTGCGCGTGCATATTGAATTTTGAAATAATCCGCTTGGTAGTCGTCATGGGCAATGGTTTCTAAGCCGATGTAGCGTCCAACTCCATGTTCGCGATGAATAATCAAATCACCACAATGGAGGGTATGCATATCTAACAACTGCTCTTGCGGTGTGATTTTTGTGCGAGTCGCCGGCGGCTCGGCAATTTGATCAAATAGTTCGTTTTCGGTGATAATTGTCAATTGACCGGCAATAATTTCTTGCCCGCGCATTAAATCTCCAATAGTCAAGGCAACTTTTGCCGAGAGATGGACAAATGATTGCCAGTTTTCACATTCAATTGCCCCGATTCCTTCTTGTTCTAATAGCGTCATTATGGATTGCTTGCGATGATGCGCATTGAGGCAAATCAGTACCCGTTCAGAATGACTTGACAACCAAGTCACCAGTGCTTTTAATGGTCTGTCGTGCTGCTGGTTCATACGGATATCTGGGAACGAGTGCGAATTGGATTTGCCATGGTATGAACGCAACTTTCTACATGGGTAATTGTCTAAGTGGGTGCATATTTCCTGCGCGGATAAGAATAATGTGGTGGGTGGCAAGCGCGGGCGGCTGTCTGTCGGTTCATCGGCATATCGGCTTTTAATATCCTGCCATGTTTGGGCACTGTGATCATACGGATGAGCGGCGAGATAAAAATGACTCTTTGGCGGGAGGTAATCAAAGAGGGTGGCAGTCTGGGTAAAGAAGAGAGGGAGATAATTTTCTATCCCGCTTACGGCAACTTGTTTGATGATGTGCGTGAATAGTGGATGGGTGTCATCGTATTGTGGAAAATACTTGTGCCATTGATGCGCAAAGAGTGCAATGGATTCGCTATTCAATGCCACTTCCTGCGAAGGCAATAATTCAATTTTGTCTAATTGACGATAGCTCCGTTGGGTATGGGCGTCAAAAGAGCGCATGCTTTCAATGCGTTCATCGCAGACTTCGATGCGATAAGGGCGGTCACTCCCTCCAGGAAAAATGTCTATGATAGCACCGCGGCAGGAAAATTCCCCAGGCGAATAAGTGGTGGTGACTTTTTGGTAACCATTGATTGTCAGTTGTTGTTGAAGGAGAGTGAGATCACAAGAATCACCGATTGCGGCAAATAAGGTATGGCATCCCACATAATCGGTCGGGGGCAAACGGTGCAGTAGCGAAGGGAGTGCGACAATGCATACCCCATACGACAACCGCGGCAATTGGTGTAGAACGCGCAAACGCGTGGCGGTAATCACTTGTTCGGGAGATAAAACATCGTAGGGGAGTATTTCTCTATCAGGGAAACGCCATACAGGCACCGGATCGTCGGATGGAGAAAAAAAATGCATTTCTCGCTCCATATTTTCGGCGTGGTAACTGTCGGGAACTACGACAATAGAGACGCTCTGCTCGTGTTGTGTCGTCTCAATAATAGCATGGGCAGCAGCACAACCGTCCATACTGTCCCAATATGCTGCTGTGCGAGATGGCACCGTCAAATAGCATGTTCACACCCGGCACGTTGCCGTGGTGCACGCGTTATAATGGAAAGTGTAAAGGCCATGGCTTTATTGTAGAGGGATAACTATCATAGAAACTCAATTAAAACAACATAAAGGGCGCGGTGCGGTGATCAATCCCTCTGGGCGCTACGATCACCAAAAAACAGAGTCGTACGATGACGGTTGGGAGACCACCGTGAGCGATGAGCGGCGAAAAACCCAAATATTTGATGATTCCGCTGGGCAATTGATCAGCACAAATCGGTCACCCGATATACCTTTCACGCATTCCATTAATCCTTATAGAGGGTGTGAACACGGTTGTGCTTATTGTTTTGCGCGCCCGTCACATGCTTATCTGAATTTGTCACCGGGATTAGATTTTGAAACCAAGATTTTTGCCAAGAAAAATGCTGCAAAAGCACTGCGTGCCGTATTTGCTCGCCCCGCTTATCGTCCGCACCCGATTGTATTGGGTATTAATACCGATGCTTACCAACCTGTAGAGCGCCGTTTGCGGATTACGCGGCAGTTGGTAGAGTTATTTTCTGAATGTGCCCACCCCTTGCAACTAATTACTAAATCCACTTTGATTGAACGTGATTTGGATTTGTTAGCACCTATGGCGGCAAAAAACTTGGTGTCGGTAGCTATTTCCATTACAACTTTAGATGTAGATCTCAATTGCCGTATGGAACCACGTGCCGCTGCTCCGCAGAGACGCTTGAAAATTATTGAGCGATTGAGCGCAGCGGGTATTCCGACCACGGTACTCGTGGCGCCAATAATCCCCGGTCTCACCGACCACGAAATAGAAAATATTGTGCAACAATCGGCGCAGCGGGGAGCCATTTCAGCGGGTTATATGATGTTGCGCTTGCCGTGGGAACTGCGTCAGTTATTTCCCAGCTGGCTCACCGCCAATTATCCAGAGCGCGCTGAACGCGTGTTGAATGCTTTGCGCCAAATGCATGGAGGCGATATCTACTGCGCTGATTATGGTCATAGAATGCGCGGGGAAGGACCCTATGCCGATGTCATTGCCCAACGCTTTTATCTCGCTCGCCACCGTTATGGCTTGGATGGACAATATCCCCCCTTGCGTGCCGACTATTTTATCCCTCCTTCTTTAGATGGGCAAAGATCTTTATTTTAAGTGAATATGGATGATGGAATTATCGTTGCGCTGGTCGGGCAAACCAACGTCGGCAAATCTACTCTTTTTAATCGTTTAGTCGGGGGACGCCCTGCACTGATTGGAGACTATGCCGGATTAACCCGCGATCGTCGTTATGCACCATTGCGTCGCTGTGAGTCAATATGGTTAGTGGATACGGCTGGATTAAGTGTGTCTGCGCCTACGGCATTTGAGCAACAAACGCAAATCGCTATTGATGAATCCCATTTATTGTTGTGGATTATTGATGCTTCATGCGGTATTCAGGCGCACGATTACAATTTAGCCCAACGGATGCGACGAGTCAATAAACCGATATTACTTGTCGCTAATAAAATGGATACGAAAGGAGCAACTTCGGGCGGAGCAGAAGGTTATGCTTTGGGGTTAGGAAAAGTCTACGAGATCTCAGCGCAATACGGTCATGGCATCAGCGAATTGTGTACGGCAATCGAAAATTCTGTGATGTCCCGCACGCCGCACGCCCATCAGGCGCATTTATCTCCCCCGCATGGACAATCCGCTCCTCAGGTTGCATTATTTGGCCGACCCAATGTCGGTAAATCCACTTTTTTGAATTATATGTGTGGTGCCCCGCGCATGAGTGTTTCCGATATCCCTGGAACAACGCGCGATAGTATTGCCGTAGATTGCCACTATAACGAACGCCCTTATCGTTTGGTGGATACTGCTGGTGTTCGGCGGCGGGCGCGTTCTAATGGCTTGGCGGAGAAATTTTCCATAAGCCAAACCTTGCATACAGTACGCCATGCCGAGGCGGCAATTGTGTTGTTGGATGGTTGCGAAGGTATAGTGGAACAAGATCTGCGTTTATTGGGTGAAGTTGTGCGCGCTCAGTGTATTTTATTGATTGCGGTCAATAAATGGGATCAAGTACGCGCAGCGGATAAAGCAAGGGTTGGTCGCGAATTAGAGCGCAGATTAGCATTTATTGATTTCATTAAACCCTATATGATTTCAGCGCAATACGGTCATGGCATCAAACGACTCATGGATGCTTTGAATACTGCATTAGATGCACCACCGCTTAAAACAGCACATCTCACCCGTTTGTTGCAGCAGGCGGTGATGCAGAACCCACCACCTTTGGTGCGTGGCAAACGCATTCAATTGCGTTATGCTCACCCAGATGGGCGTTGGCGAGTTGTGGTGCATGGCGGGCAAACCGATCATCTCCCTCAACATTATCGGCGCTATTTGCAAAATTATTTTCGTCAAGAGTTGGCGTTGCATAATGTTCCCGTGCGCGTGGAGTTCAAAAAGACCACAAACCCGTATATTTCGGAGAATAAACGCTATGACCGCGGTTAAAATTTGTGGCATCACCAGTGTGCGTGATGCGCATGACGCTTGCCGAGCAGGTGCCGATGCAATAGGATTGGTATTTTATGATGATAGCCCGCGCACAGTGACCATTGAGTGTGCGGCGGCTATCGTTGCGACGCTTCCCGAATACGTGGCGCCAGTAGGGGTCTTTGTCAATGAATCCGCGCATAAAATTAGTAACGTATTGCGACATGTTCCCCTCAAGCGATTACAATTTCACGGTGATGAATTGGTCACCGCATGCGAGGCATACGCTATGCCCTATATAAAAGCAATACGGTTGCCCTGTGATGTCATGCAGAAGACCCGTTTATTTGCCCCTCGAACCCGATTTTTATTTGATTGTGGGAGTGATTCCATGCCCGGCGGTGGTGGAACTTGCTTTGCATGGGAACAATTGCCGCTGAGTTTAGCGCGCAACAATGTGATAGCGGGCGGGTTAAATAATCAAAATATCCTTGCATGCTTGCAGTATTTTTCGCCGTGGGGAGTCGATGTGAGTAGCGGCGTAGAAAGCGCTCCAGGAATTAAATCTTTTTCCCTTATGCGCGACTTTATTGCACAAGTGCGTGCCTATCGTCCGTAATTCTCCCAGAGCATACCGTACTGTCCAGCGGGGAGGGATAGAGCACCCTGTCCGCTGCCACGCCGTTTATGGTGCACAATCAATTCACCACTTATGTTTGTTGGACAAGATCTATTGTGCCTATATTGTAGTGCAGCGGCAAGGCGTGCTTCTTGCGGGTCCCCGAGTGGGCGGGAAAAATCATCGCCCATCATACAACCGGGTAAGTGTGCATTATTACGGGTGATCGTATTTACAGGTGAAAACCCATCGGCATAATCGCTAAACCCATTGTTATTCTCCGCCACAAAATCTATGGTGAAATAGGAAGTGCCGCAGTTATGCTGCGCTGAAAATCCAAAAGGTTTCCCACAGGTGGTGTTGCCGATTTGGATCACTTCTACGCCGATGCCGAGCAAACCATTGATTGTTTCTTCGCTTGCTGAACAAGTATTGGAGCCGGTGAGGATAAAAACTCGCGAGAGATTGAGTGAGGGTAAAGCTGTACTTCTAGATATCGAAGATAGACCACTGCCGGTGCTGAGGAAATCAACATTTTGATCGGGCAGTTTATCGTTGCTGCGCAAGCGAGAAAAAAGTTTACCGTTCGTGCGCTGTGTTCCAGCGATCATATATGCCAATTGACTGGCAATATAAACAAACCCGCCGGAGTTATAACGTAAATCTAATACTAAATCTGTAACCGACTCTGCCATAAACTGGTTGAATGCGGTGTACAGTTGCGCTTCTGCTTTATGAGCAC
This sequence comes from Gammaproteobacteria bacterium, assembly GCA_020027215.1. Classification (GTDB taxonomy): domain Bacteria; phylum Pseudomonadota; class Gammaproteobacteria; order JABABF01; family JAHRAO01; genus JAHRAO01. The sequence continues at coordinate 33,287 of JAHRAO010000002.1, read as the reverse complement.
CATAGGTCGTGAATAATAGATATCCAATTGTGCTGGAGGAGTTGGAGGAGTCAATCGTGCGCATGGTTGTCGTGACTAATACTGGTTGGGTGCTGATTGCCCTAGATGTCAGAGTCTCAGTGCGCACTGTGCCCGTTTTAGATTGGAGGGTAAATTGATAAGACACATTGGGAGCAGAGGGAAATAAAGCGGCATTGAAAAAATCTACATTGCTGCCATTCACGGTATCACTACCATTGATGGCGGTGATTTTATCGCCGCGGCGTATTCCAGCTTGTGCGGCGGGTGTATTCGGGATGACATAGGCGATGCGAATATCGCGCGGCGGTCTGTTGCTCAGTAAAACATATTGCATGCCGTAGCCCGAACTAACTCCCGCTGTTCTGGCAAAATAATCTGCGGTCGTGAGGGTGAAATGAAATTGGTCGCGATCTTTCCCCGAATTGGTCGTGGCGGTGGTTTTGAGGAGGGCAAAGTAAGTGGTCGTGGATTGATGGAGTGCTGGATTGACATCGGGTAATTCACGATACCATAAATATCGCTCGTGGCTCATAGAACGTAACCACTGCAATTCATCTAATAAGATCCCTTGCTTATCGGGATAAGGTTGGTTATCCCATGGCGCATTGCCGATGCGGGGGTTCAGGCAAGAATTGATAAAATCGCTTGATGGTGCAAATACGCCTTGCTGGTAAGATGGAGAGATTGGGGATGGATTGTTGTCATCGCCACCACATCCCCAGAGTAGGATATTGGCAAAAAATATTAAAAAATATTGATTTGTGCGGCAAAAAAACATTATGGACATATAATTTTATTATACAGACAAATGTGTATCTATGAATAGTGCAAGCAGCGTATAATGTTAGAATGGCTGTCCAGAAAACCCCCATGTGCGATTTAGGTGCCCCCGCCCCTGATTTTTCTCTGCCCGATACGGCAGGCACAGTCCACTCGTTGCGCAATATGATGGGGAGCAATGGTTTATTGGTGATGTTTATCTGCAATCATTGTCCGTATGTGCAGGCAGTGTTAGAAAACATTGTTTGCGATGCCCGTGAATTACAAATGCACGGAGTGCGCTCGGTAGCGATTATGTCTAATGATGTTCAGGAATATCCCGAAGACGATGTCGTTCATATGCGTAAAGTTGCCGCACAATACGATTTTCCTTTTCCCTATTTATTTGACGAAAGCCAAAAGACCGCCCGTGATTACGGTGCAGTGTGCACCCCTGACTTTTTTGGCTATAATCGTCAATTTCAATTGCAGTATAGGGGGCGATTAGATGACACTATGCACAACAAGGGAGGTACCCGACAACGCGACTTATTTGATGCATTGGTGATGATTGCCGACACCGAGCAGGGACCAGCACAACAAATACCGAGTATGGGGTGTTCAATGAAATGGCGTCAAACATAGATCTGTTCGGCACCACGCAATGTTATTTTTTTTCCGCCATTGTTGAATAGGAGTATTCGCTAGAACGTACTCCAGTCAGCGGGTTATGGGGGATAAATCCAGTTGCTCCAAAACGTTTGAGCACTCCGCAGGCGGCATTGATGCCCGTTTGTAGCGCCCCTTCAACCCACCCAGCACAGAAAGAAGTGCCGTCTCCGGCAACATAGACACCTGGGTCATCGGGCGTTCCCGCTTTTTGAAATTGTGTAAACATGGCTTGCGTTTCACGGCTTTGCCCCGGATGATTTAATTTGAATGCACCGCGGTAATTGAAATCATCAAGCCAATGAATATAGATGATTCCTTTGTCGTAATCATTGTTAATGGGAACGAGATGGCGAGCAAAATCGGGAGCAAATACCGCCACATCGGCAACGAGTCTTTTAGCAAAGTTTGCTTTTACACATTGTGCGTCAGTTTGGGTAGTGTTTTTGAATTGTGCCAGTTGTTTTATTGAATCATCTTGCCAAGTATAGCTGATCAATACGACACCTGGCATATTGGGGTCTTCATCATACGATAAGCAGTATAGCCCGCGTACCAAAGTATCCGATTGTATATTCTGGGGGAAAAATCCCTTCCCTTGTTTGCGCCAAAATTGATCTTGCGTGAGCATAAATAGTTTAGAGGAAGAGATGATGTGTTGATTGCGGATGGCAATTTTAATGTCCTTACTGATAATTAAGTTGTCGGTGAGGTTAGTGGCGATTTCCGTTACCCAATTGGGAGTCGTCACGATGACTGCATCGCAATCCATATTGTGTTTGCTGTTATTGAGCATGTATTCCACTGAAAATTTTTCTTGTCCCACCGAGTGGACGGCGCAAACCCTTGCCGGAATTCGGCGTACTGTATTGCCAAAATGATTTTCCATTGCAGCAAATACAGCGGATATCCCACCCGGAATAAATTGTTGTGCGATCTCTAATGAATTAATAAATAAACGCACGATTTCTAAAAAACCGATACTGTAAAGGGGAGCAAAACCGCCACTCCCCACCCCTAATGTGCCAAATAAATTAATTTGCTCATCAGTCCATTGCCGTTTTTTAGGGATTTTGTTGGTGTTGGCTTGTTGAAAAATCATGCTCAATGCTGCGCGGAATGAAAAGGGTTCAAAAATATCAATCCATTTTTGCCACGCCCTTTTTGCGGAGACTAAATCTTGGCGTTGCAATGCATCGGCTATAGCAAGAGGGGCAACGAGTTTACTCCCATTGCTTAGGGTAACGCCTTCAGCTAATAGCGTTTCCCATCCCTCTTTAAGCGGAAGGAAAATATCGGGCACGGTGCTATTGGCTTGCCATTGATAATTTTTTCCATTGGTATGCAAAAGCGTATCAACCACACCAGGATCGGGAAAATTTTTGCCGTGAGCAATATTAAATTTTTTAAAGTAGTGAAATAACATGACTTCCGAAGGTGGGAACCGCATGGCGCCTAATTCGGCTAATGCTTGGCTGTGTGGAATACCGTTATGTTGTCCTATAGGGTAGCTATAGCAGCGTCCATATTGGAGTGCATCTTCGGCGGGCGATATTAAGACGATATTGCTGCCGCAACGCGATAACTCATATGCTGCCGTTATTCCTGCCGCTCCTGCGCCTATAATGATGGTGCGTTTACCGCTTGTATCGGTGGCGATTTTGCCTTGTTTTTCTATTGCGCGCAGAAATTCTGCGTAGTCAAATAAGGCATCGCAATAGGGATAATGTTGAGGAATATCAGCCGAATGACTACAACTTGAATGGATAGTTATCGACATATACCAATGACAAGTAACCGATGCAGTATTATCTCCATTACTGTAGTATAAATATTTATTAAAACCATTGCATCTAATTGATATTGGTGAAAACCTCGTTTATTCAATCAATATCTCGCCATGCGCGCACGCATGACTCAATCACCCCGCAGTTGCTGAGAAAAGGCGATTCAGTATGAGGTGATTTTTTAATCAAAAATGACGCTGCTCGGTGATCAAAAAATACTGGCAGCACGTGATGATCCTTTTTTGCACACATGTATTATGCAAAAATGGGATAAACATGGATCACAGTGTCCTTTTCAGCCACACTTTAATGGTATGGAAATAGAGGCTTTTTTCTGTAATCATTGGATAATGGGCGCTAGACTTAAACTCCATTAACTGCACATCCGGCAGCTCTGCGGCAATATCTCTTAGAGCGTGCATAGGCGTAATAAAATCGTAGCGCCCTCCGAGCACTAATGTAGGAACGGCAATCGCTTTGAGACGATTTTTCATTTCAAAATTGCCGAGTAGCTGTAACCCTCTATTCCAGGCATCTGCGCGATATTGCGTTTTATGATGTATTGCATTAGCGAGGTTAACATCCATATCTTTCCAATAAAGGGGTAATGCTATTCTCCAAGTGTTTTTCCATTGTTCATCACCCGTCATGGGTCCAGCAAATAGTTGCCCAAATCCGGCAATAGCTTGCGGAGTTGCCCACTCAGGCATTTTAGGTTGATAATCTTTGATATTGGGAGCAGCATTGGATAAAATGAGACCCATTAGCGTTTCAGGGTATCGCACCGCGTATTCTTGGGCTATAAAACTGCCATAAGAGTGACCATATAATACAAATTTATCGTACCCCAATTTCCTCATCAAGTCTTTCGCGTCTTTAGTTAATCGGTCAAAATTGACTTGATTCCAATCTTCTGGAGCCTGAGAACGACCGTTACCGAGGTGGTCGTAATACACAATTTGTGCGACTTCGCCTAACTCATCTAATGCGCGCAGATAGTTGTGATCTAAGCCTAATCCACCATGCATGACTAACAATGGCGTACCCTTGCCGTACTGATGGTAAAACAATTTATTGCCATTAACGGTGGCATAACCAGAATCATTGGCAAATTCAGAAAGATTAGAATTATTACAGCTATAGAGCACAGCCATAGCTGTGAGTACACCAATAAGGACTACTTTTATGGAAGGATTTGTGTGTGTTTGGTTATAGATCATCATGTGTTGAGAATTAAAAATACCGTTTGAATGCCAATCCCATAGTTCGGGGGCGGTTGCGTACGATGCGCGCCCTTCCAGCTGCCTCAGCGGCTAAGGTTCTATTGTCTGAGTATACCGCTGTTTCATCAGTGGCATTGTCGATAAAAAGCTCTATTTTGTATAAGTCACTATGCAGGCCCACACGCAAGTTGAGTAGAGAAAAAGCAGGGCGCTGCCGTGCGGAATTGGCATTCACTACAGTGCTCACACTTTTATCAACAAAAGAGTAATCCAAGCGTGCCAACCATTCAAAGTCATTGATAAAAGAAGGGGCATTATAGTCTAAATTGATGTTGTAAGTGAGTTCGGGTACCTGTTGTAAAGGGTCACCGGCGTTCACTATGCCCCTGACCGTCCGGGTAAATTCCGCTTTAGTATAGCCGATGCCCGCTTGAAATAGAAGACTCGGGGTTAGGCGTGCCACTGCCTCCATTTCTATTCCCGAGGTTTTGGCAGCACCTAAATTGGCGATAAAATCAAAGCCGCATGTGAGCAAGACCCGCTGTTGAATGTTGTCGATGTCATTTTGAAATAAAGCACCATTAACAGTCACGCGTCCATCTAACAAAGTGCTTTTAGCACCCAATTCCATGGATAGTAAGCTGTCCGCCCTGTATTGCGCTAATTCGCTTACATTTAGGCCCAACTGTGTCGCATTCGCAGGGCAACCTAATGCTGCTGGAAGCGGTCCATTGTTACCGCCGATACGAAATCCCTCTGATATTGTGCCGTAGAGAAATAACGAATCACTGGCTTTGTATTCTGCTAATAGCTTAGCGTTAGCGCCATCTTCGCGCTGGGTCCCACGCGCCGTGCTGGGCACGCTACCCACTGCAAATCCGTTGAAATAGTCTTCGGTGGTTACCGTAGTATCAAAAAAACGCACACCAATTGTTGCGCTAAATCTTTCACCAAAATCGCGGGTAAACTCGCCATAGGCGCCAATCTCTTCAATTTCTGCTGGGCTATTTGAAGTGAACACCAGGTCACCGCCGGGCAGAGCACCAGGGGGGTGTGGTGCTCCGACAAAGCCTGAAAAAGCTTGATTTAAACCCGGTACTACATTGCGAGGAGTAAAAGCTTCATTGTCGTCTGTATTTTGATAAAACAAACCACCAATAAAGTGATTGCTGCCATTAAAATCAGAGATAAAGCGCAATTCATGCACTTGGGAATCAAACTCTAATTTTTGATAAATGGGCGATAACAAAGCGGTTGGGCTAGAGGGTACAGAGGCATTAGGCAGGATAACCCCAAGTAAAGTAAAAGAGATAAATTCACTGGAGTCTTCAAAGTCATTGGTCTCTCTTGTAAAGTATCCTCCTGAATAGGTGAGATTACCACCTGTCAATTCAAAATTGAGGTTGAGACTAAATTGTAACCATTCATCGTCTGCGCCCTCGTTAAAATTAAATAACCGCTCCTGCGTATAGTCGTCACCATTGAGCAATAAGTTACCGCTGTTCGTATAAATTTGGTCTGCTAATGGAAACCCAGAGAGCTGAGTATTTTGCAAAAGGATTTTTGACTCCAAAGTGATACTGTCGCCTAACTCGGCCAATAATGCAATTTGGGCGCCATAGGTTGTCTTCTCGTCAACGTTTTCTAACCGCGTTGGCGAACTGCCCATTATGGCACCAGCAGTGCCAGCGGGGGCACCGACCCCAGGCGCAGTTGCGCTGCCGATTATTTTGTCAAAAATACCGCTTTCCGTTTGATGATAGGCGCTTAATCGCAGGCCAGCATTATCGGCAAGGGGTATATTGACACCACCGTCAACGGTATAGTTGAGCCCGCCTTCTTGCACACTGGACAAATTGCCATTGATATAACCAAACACTTCGTCAAATTCTGGTTTTTTGGTGACTATTTTTACTGTACCGCCTAAACCGCGCGCACCGTATAATGTGCCCTGAGGCCCACGCAACACTTCAATCCTTTCTACATCTAATACCAGTGGGCTGAGTGATTCATCTAATGGAATGTCGTCTAAATACAGGCTAGTTGTGTTGAGGCCTTGAATGCCGCGAATAGATATAGTGCGATTGGCGAGCACGCCATCATCGGTTGCACCGAAAGAAAGGTTAGGAATGGTTACGGCAAAGCCCTCAAAATCCGTAATGCCTCTATCTTGCAGTTCGCTACCTAATATGGCTCTCACGCTTAAGCCAACGTTTTGCACCGATTCTGTCCGTTTATTTGCGGTAACGATTATCTCTTCTAAGATGATATTTTCATCAGAGCCATCAGTTGCAGTTTGTGCTATTGTATGACTGACACAAAAAAGTAGTACAATCATCAATAGCAGTTGGGTAGTAATAATTCTAATCGCCATATTAACCTCGTTGAGTTACTCAATATACATACTATTATCCAATCATTGGTTGAAAAGTGTTATCCAGTTTGCGTATATTTTGTGTGTAATTGAAAATGATGCAATCCCTATAACACCATAGATTTTAAGAATGTACTATCCAGTTTCAGTAAATCACGCATCAGTCAGGTGCCGACAATATTACGATATTGACCAGCAAGCGGAACAATTAGAGAACTATCATCAACAATATCAACAATTAGATGGTGGCAAATTTAAGGGCACTTTTTTAAGTTGTCACTTTGATAATGAATTGGCATTGTATTTTGAATATGCCAATTGTGGCTTATTGCAAAATTTGGCAGTCCCAGCTCATTACTACTCTATTGCCTTAGTATTGGAAAGTGCTATTCCCTTAACATTTAATGGCCGGAAATTTACGCAGGGATCCGTATTTTTACTACCACCTCAATCTGAAATTACTGTGAGTTCCAAACATGCGATGAACGTTTGCTTGATACATATTGCCAGTCATTTACTGGACACTACCGAATTGCCTTTTATGCCTCATCATCAGTCTTGTTTGGTGGATAATGGCCAGCATAATCGGGCGCTTTATTCGCTGATCGGCGATTTTTTGTCTTCGCTGTTTAATAGTTACTTTGATTTCAATTCTAACAAGCAGCGTACGCGATTTAAACGCGCGATGGCATCTATCATTGATTGGCATTTCTCTCATGATAATATTGAGCACTACGCTAATCAGGTGCCTAAATACAATACGCATAGAAAGCGTGAAGCAGTGATGTACGCGAAAGCATTAATTGATGAGTGTTTGGGCTATGATATTGATATTCAGCGTATTGCGCAACAGACACACGTCTGCCGCCGTACGTTAGAGCATTATTTTTTAGAACAAACGAACATGAGTCTATCGCGGTATATTAAAATAATGCGTTTTAATGGCATTCGGCGTGATATTTGGTCTAGCGAGCGTTGCATCAGTGATATTGCGAGTACTTGGGGAATCTGGCACTTAGGTAGATTTGCGCAAGAATATCATCAGTTGTTTGGCGAATTACCATCCCAAACAAAATACCATGCTCAACAAGCAAAAAGATAGTTGTTTTTAAGTAATTTAAATACCCAGATCTACGATAGAGCATTTGGTGACCAGACACTGATGGGTTTGATGGCGGAGTGGCGCTAAAGATGGCGGAGTGGCGCTCAAACAGCAACGCTGGGAGCGTTGCCCATTGGCAAAAAATGGAGGACAATCACACTTTTCCGACACTTTTTTGCCAATGCACCAAGCGCGGTATAGGGACATACCGAGCGCTCAAACAGCAACGCTGGGTGTGTTGCCCATTGACACAATGATGGAGGAAATTACACTTTTCCGATAAATTTTGTACCAATGTACCCAGCGTGGTATAGGGACATACCGAGCGCTAAGCAAGCACTAAAATTGAATTGGGTATATGGGGATGTATTTGTGATATATTGAAGTAAAAATTAGGATACGTGGTATAAATACCTTTAATATGCTCCCAACCGAAGAAAAACAAAAAATTATTAAATCTTTTCAAAGGTCTGAAGGCGATACTGGCTCTCCAGAAGTTCAGATTGCGCTCCTCAGTAATAATATTAATGCTCTACAATCGCATTTTGCCATGCATAAAAAGGACTTTCACTCTAAACGCGGGCTTATTCGGATGGTGGAGCAACGGCGCAAGATGTTGAATTACTTAAAACGCAGAAATGTAGATAATTATACGGCGTTAATTGGAAAATTAGGTTTAAGGCAATAAAAAAAAGAAATTAGTAGCGGACTTACTGGAGTGTCTTTGGTGCATATGCCATAGTCGCAACCAATTCCCTCGTTCAGTGCGGCTGAATGATCGCGGTTTTTCAAATATAGAGTGTGCTCAGTGTTAGAAAACATTGGTAGTGTGAAAATGTAGTGTAAAAATAGAGAAAAAAATATGACTAAAATAACAAAAAACTTTACAATCGGTGGACGCAACTGCACGATAGAAACTGGGCGAGTTGCGCGCCAAACGCTGGGTTCGGTACTTTTTACGATGGATAAAACCGTCGTATTAAGCACGGTGGCTTGCGGTGAAGAAATGACGCAATCCTTTTTGCCCTTATCGGTCTTTTATCAAGAAAAATATTATGCGGCAGGGCGAATTCCGGGGAGCTTCTTTCGCCGTGAACGCGGGGCAACCGAAAAAGAGACGCTCACTTCGCGCTTAATTGACCGCCCGTTGCGTCCCTTATTCCCTAAGAAATTTAACCGAGAAATTCAATTGATTTGTACAGTGTTATCTGCGGATGACAATTTAGATCCCGATATTCCAGCACTACTCTCTGCTTCGGCAGCACTTTCTATTTCGGGATTACCCTTTGAAGGTCCTGTCGGTGCTGTGCGCGTTGGTTACGATGGCTCATCTTATACATTGAATCCAGATCGAGCAGATTTAGGGACATCGCAATTGGATATGGTTATTGCGGGGACGAAAGAAGCCGTATTGATGGTGGAATCTGAAGCGAAGGAACTAAACGAAGACCTCATGCTGGGTGCGGTATTTCACGCACACGAGGAAATGCAAAGCGCCATTACAGCTATTGAAGAAGTCGCCGCCGAATGCGCCCCGCAACCGATACAATGGACTGTGCCCGATACTGATATTCATCTCCACGAACAATGTACGGCACAGTATACTCCGCACATTAGCGAGGCCTACCGTATTGTAAACAAACAAGAGCGCGTCGATCAATTGCGCCAGATTCACGAAGAAGCGGTGAAAGAATGTGCCGATGAAGATCAGGTAAACCAAATCAAAGACGCATTAGGGCAATTGGAATACGATTTAGTGCGTCAACGTTTATTAACGGGGGAAAAACGCATTGATGGTCGCGATACAAAAACTGTGCGCCCGATTAATGTTGAAGTGAGGCCGTTGCCGCAACCGCATGGTTCAGCGCTTTTTACGCGTGGCGAAACGCAGGCTTTAGGGGTTGTGACTTTGGGGAGTGCGCGCGACGCACAGATGTTGGACAATTTGGATGGCGAGCAACAAGATCATTTTATGTTGCACTATAACTTCCCTCCATTTTCGGTCGGTGAAGTGCGGCGATTAGCCGCGCCGGGTCGCCGTGAAATCGGTCATGGAAAACTGGTGCGTCGGGCATTGACAGCCGTATTACCCTCCCTTGAAGAATTTCCCTATACGGTGCGCGTTGTATCAGAGATTTTAGAATCCAATGGATCGAGTTCCATGGCATCAGTGTGTGCGGGGAGCTTATCGCTAATGGATGCGGGCGTCCCGTTAAATGCCCCAGTGGCCGGTGTGGCGATGGGGTTAATCAAAGAAGGCGACCACTATGTTGTGTTGACCGATATTTTGGGCGATGAAGATCATTTAGGCGATATGGATTTTAAGGTAGCGGGTACAGAAAAAGGCGTCACTGCTCTACAAATGGATATTAAAATTAAGGGCATCAATCGGGAGATTATGCAACAGGCACTGACCGATGCCCATAATGCGCGGTTACATATATTGGGCGAAATGGCAAAAGTTTTGAGTGCATCACGTCCCGATGTGGCTGAAAATGCCCCCCGCATACACACCATTACTGTCCATACTGATAAAATACGCGATATCATTGGCAAGGGAGGGAGCACAATTCGGGCGATTACCGAAGAAAGTGGAGCCAATATTGATATAGAAGACAGTGGAAAAGTCCATATTTACGCGACAAATCAAGAATCAATGCAAAAAGCAATCGACCAAATCAAAGGAATTACCGCATCCCCAGAAATAGGTAATATTTATGAAGGCACAGTAGTGAAGCTGACCGATTTTGGTGCTTTCGTCAATTTTCTGCCGGGACGCGATGGATTGGTGCATATATCCCATATCGCGAATGAACGCGTGGAAAAAATCACTGATTACATTCACGAAGGTGAGCGCGTGAAAGTAAAAGTTGTTGATATAGATGAAAGAGGGCGCGTGCGTTTAAGTATGAAAGAGGTTGCCGCCAACTAAATTATTTGTTGTGGCGAGAATTATTTATCTGCTTGCTGCTACATACTTTGATAATACGGGGTAAATAACTTGCTCCGTGTGCTTTTGCGATACTGTGATGGCGGTAAAGAAGTCAATTGCTTAAAATATTTCCCAAACGCACTACTATTGCTGTAACCGATATAGCGGGCAATTTCACCAATAGTCAAATTACTTTCGCGCATTAACTCGCGCGCAATATTCAACCGCACTTGGTGTAGATATTCTCCGGGGGTGATATCGGTGGCTAATTTGAAGCGGCGATTGAGGGTGCGCGGCGTAATGTGCAGTAGGTGAGCGAGCTTTTGTAGGTGCAGGGGTTGATTATAGTGTTTTTGTATATGCTCTTGTGCTATGGCAACCAATTCGTCATGGTGGTACAAGTGTGCGTCTGAAGGAAATGATTGGCGTATTTCTGGAGAAAACTGTGATTCCACGCGGCGCGCAGTGTCGCGATCGTAAAACAATTCAATGATATGAACCATTAAATCGGCAAGTGCATTGACACTCCCTGCACAATAGATCTTGTTGGCTCGTGTAATGAAGTGATGTCTTTGTAGTTGCACCTTGGGATAGCGGTCGGCAAATTGCATGAAATAATACCAATGTGTGGTCGCTTTGTGTCCATTGAGCATCCCCGTTTCGGCAAGTAAAAAACTGCTATTGCTTGTCGCACATATCACAGATCCGTGCCGATGAAAATGCAAGAGAAGCGGGGCGAGACGAGGCATATATGTGCTAATCACCGTATCAATCCGCCTCCATATTGCGGGCAAAATCAGCAAATCCCATTGGTCATTTTCAGTTAAAACCTGATGCGATGCGCTTGGGATATTGTTGTGGGGTCTTTCCCCCGGCAACATAACAATTTGAGTGTGTAGTGAATCTGTCTTATGGCGAAGACGCCATATATCACGCGCCGCCTGCAACATCTCCAAAGGTAAGATCATGCTGGATACGAGGGCATTGTCAAAATAAAGTATTGCTACCCGCCACATACTGTCTATTATAGAATATTTTATGTCTTTTTTTAATCATTTATATTCCCTGTATCGTATTAATATGATGGGTTATGGATGCGGGGAAATGAGTCATACACAACCTTTACCCATAATCATCGGTTTTGGAGGAATCAATGCTGCGGGGAGAAGCTCCTTTCACCATGCTTATCGGGCTATGGTATTGGATGCGTTGAGTGAAGAACACCGTGTGCAAACCTGTGCCAGTTTAGCGGCATTGATGGGTGTACAAGCGCCGACTCAAGATGGTGATGCCCAACACTTACTCAATAGGCTTTTTATTCGCCGTCTTGAGGGAGATATTTTTGATTATCAGCAAGTTGCAGGAAATAAAAAACTGCCCGCAACATACCGTCTATCTATTCCAGTAGATGAACTGCCTCATCCGCTTCCGGCACAGTGGAAGATAGTATCACAAGATGACCATACAGCCGTAGTCACAACGAATAGCGAGCATTTGCTTGTTTCACAAATGCGGCACCTTAAAGTCAGCGTTGCCGGTCAATTACCGACAGGATTTCACCCAGGTGCCTTATATGAATCGCATTCACATCCCCGCGGTTTGCAAATGACAATTTACGGGATTTCGGATGCTTTGCGTTCAATGGGTATGGATTGGCATACTTTACAACGTCATGTTCCACCCGATGCCATTAGCGTTTATGCAGGGAGTGCTATGGGGCAATTAGATCAAGCGGCCGGTGGCGGAATGTGTGCCGCCCCCTGGCAAGGCGAGCGAATAACTTCTCGTCATTGTCCTTTCTCGCTCCCTGAGATGCCCGCCGATTTTATCAACGCTTATGTATTGGGGAGTGTGGGGATGACTGGTGCAGGTTTGGGTGCCTGTGCCTCCTTTTTGTATAATTTGCGGATGGGGATTGCCGATATTCGCAACCGACAAGCGCGTATTGCGATCATAGGAGGGAGCGAAGCGCCCATTACTCCAGAAGTCATTGAGGGTTATCACGCAATGGGTGCATTGGCGTCTGACGAAAAATTGCGTCAATTAGATGGTAAGGAGCCGGATTATCGCCGTGCCTGCCGTCCATTTGGAGAAAATTGTGGATTTACTATGGGAGAATCGGCTCAATTTGTCATTCTCTGTGATGATGAATTGGCATTAGAGATAGGTGCTCATTGCTACGCAGCTGTACCGGATGTTTTTGTGCACGCCGATGGTTACAAACGATCTATATCGGCGCCGGGGGTTGGCAACTATCTTACATTAGGAAAAGCAGTGGCATGTGCCGCAGATATTTTTGGAACGGAGGCAGTGAAGCATCACTCGTTCGTGCAAGCGCACGGTACGGGAACACCACAAAATCGTGTAACCGAGTCGCAACTGCTCAACGCAGTCGCTCAACAATTTGCCATTGAGAAGTGGCCGGTTATCGCGGTGAAAAATTATCTCGGTCACTCATTAGGCGTCGCTGCTGGCGATCAAATTAATGCGAGTTTAGGGGTGTGGCAATACGGTATTCTCCCCGGCATTACCGCCACTCACCATATTGCTGCAGATGTGCACGATAAATATTTAGATATCCTCTTGCGCCACCGTTCAATTGCCCCGCACAGCACCGCTATTGCTTTTATTAATAGCAAGGGTTTTGGCGGTAATAACGCTACAGCCCCTTTACTGGCACCCCATGCGGTTCAGCGCTTATTGGAACGACGGCATGGTCGCACTGCGATGCAGCGGTGGCACAAGAAAAATGAAAGCATTTGCCAGCAGAGTGAAGACAATGATCGCGCAATAATTGCTGGGGACCTGCGTCCAATATATGATAAAAAAAGCACTGCGTTGAGCGGCGATGATATACAACTGCAGGAATCACTGATCCATATTCAGGGATACGACCGACCGATATCCATAAAAACTGCCAATCCTTACGGCACTATACAAATTTATGGCGATTAGTTGGTCTTGCTGTGCGAAATGTAGATGGATTTCTGTGGGTGTTTGAATAGGTCAACAACCGCTGGATAAAAAAAGTCCAATGGTTTATTGACATACTCTGGATCAAAGGCGCATTGATCGTATAAGTGGCAAAATTCATAGGTGTATTGATAATAGGGGTGATCGGCAAATTGATCGCGCATATCTCTATCTAACCCTATGTGATGAAAATAATAATACCCCTGAAAAATGGCGTGGTGCTCCACCATCCAACGATTTTTTTCTGATACAAAAGGTTTCAATACTGCGGCAGCAATATCGCTATGATTATAAGCGCCTAAATCATCGCCTATATCGTGTAACAAGGCACAGACGATGTATTCTTCATCCCGATCATCGCGGTATGCCCGCGTTGCCGTCTGTAGCGAATGGGCGAGTCGGTTGATGGGAAACCCACGTTGATCTTCCTCCATTGCAGCGAGTTGTGTCATCACGCGGTCTGCCAGTTGTGCGCGGAATTCGCGCGATTGCTCGCGAATAATATGCCAATCTGTGGCACTACTTTCTGCCATAGATTTATATTGTGCAACGGTATTTGTCATGCACTCATTGTAGCATGTCTATGGCGGACTCTTGTCCCGACAATGTTAATGAAAGTGTTTGCTCACTCGGTGAGTGATGAGTGCCCAGACGGACTTCCCGGTGGTGGGTAGAAGACGAAAGAGCAGTAGTACCGCTAAAAGTATGCCATACAGCGCAGGGCGCTCAATAGTTTTGGAGAGCCAGACAAAATGGAGTATGACAATGGGGGCAATAAAATAAATGGTGCGATGTAATTTTTTCCACTTTTTCCCCAGTCGTTTGATCATGCCGTGCGTTGAAGTGATACCGAGTGGGAGCATCAATACCCATGCTGTAAATCCTGCTAATATATACGGACGCTCTGCCAATTCAGTGGCAAATTCAGCAAAATTCCATACGAGAATAAAAGCTAAATAAATAAAAAGATGGCAGCTCGCATAAAAAAGTGAAAATAAACCCAACATCCGGCGAATCCTATTGATAGGAGACCAACCACTTAAACGACGTAGGGGGGTTACTGCTAAAGTCATCAATAAAAAATACAATCCCCATATTCCCGTTTCTAAAGCCAAAGTGCGCGCAGGATCTGGACCTAAATTGTCGTTGACTAAACGCCACAGCACTTCGGCTAAAGGTAATAAGGATAGGGTAAAGATGAACGGTTTAATCCACATGCGCAATTGCCTGCGCCGCACCGAACAAACCCAAGTTTTTGCGCAATACGACCCATACGGGGATGTTTGTTAAGTAATTGTTCATCCGTCCTTTGCCTTCAAAACGATTGCGGAAATCACTGCGCACTAAAAAAGTGATGCATTGCGGGATAATGCCCCCTGCAATATACACCCCTCCTTTAGCACCGATAGTCAAAGCAATATTGCCGCACGCCGAACCCAATACACGACAAAAAGTATGCAGCGTTTCAATGGAAATGGGATCTTCGCCTTTTAGGGCAGCAATCATGATGCCCGCAGGCAGTATGGAATTAGAGACGGTGATACCTTTTATGTGCGCTAAAGCACGATAAATGTTGATCATTCCGTTGCCGGACAGTATTCTTTCCAGCGAAACGTGCCCGTAGATCTGTGATAGAAATTCTAAAATCACAACTTCATTGGCATTGTTGGGCGAATAATCTATATGTCCGCCCTCTGTATCCAATACATATAATTGGTCGTGGAGAGGCAACATATAACCGACTCCCAACCCAGTACCCGGTCCCAAAAAGGCAATCGGTTTATTTTCTTTGGCTTTTGTTCCACCAATTTGACATCGCTCGCGATCATTAATTTCCATCAAACTGTAGCCAATGGCAACAAAATCATTGATAATGATAATGCGACTTTCTTTGAGTATTGCGTGTACATCGGCTTGTGTAAATGACCATGGACTATTAGTAAAACTAATAACTTCATGGACGTGATCGGGATCATACGGACAAGCCACCGCCAAACAGACATTACGGGGATGATCCTCCCACTGCGATGTTCGTTCGATGTCGTATAAATAGGTGTGAAGAACATGCGCAAAACTTTCATAGTCTGCGGTGGCATAAGAAATAATTTGTTGCAGTGCTTTGTCAATATAAATAGCAAAGCGGGCGTTTGTTCCACCTATATCGGCGACTATATCCCATGCTGTTTTCTTGTGTGTGTGCATCAATGTAACCCACCTGCAACAATTTTATCTCGGTGAGACGGAGATGTATAATGCCATAGAATGATATGGCACCCAGAAATATGGCATATAGATAGTGGCGCGCCCGGGAGGATTCGAACCCCCGACCCCCAAGTTCGTAGCCTGGTACTCTATCCAACTGAGCCACGGGCGCTATGCAATTGTGCACTTGTCGTCACACTACCGTCTCAAGTCAATTATACTCTAAAATACTTTGAGCATATATGTGGTGCGTACCACCACAAGAGGATAACAGTTGAATCTCCTTTTGCGTAAAATATGGATAATGAATAGACCTGTCATATTCGGTCATGCACAAGATTAATGGTAAAAATATAGTTGCTGTGGCAGCGATCGACGTGATAAAAGACCAGCTCATTCCCCAAATGGTTATCGGAGTGGGCACTGGTTCAACTGTCAATTGTTTCATTCAACAACTTGCCCAATTGCGTGGCCATTTTGCCGGCGCAGTCGCCAGTTCTGAAGCAACGGCTATTCTCTTGCAACAAGCGCGTATTCCATTGTTTGAATTAAATGATGTCCATCAGGTGCCTTTTTACATAGATGGCGCTGATCAGTTTAATAGTGACAGGATTTTAATAAAAGGTGGGGGAGGTGCGCTGACCCGTGAAAAAATTATTGCCCATATGGCAGATTGTTTTATTTGCATAGTCGAAGCGCACAAACAAGTGGACGCCCTTAATTTTACTTTTCCACTTCCACTGGAAGTGATACCCATGGCGCGTAGCGCAGTCGCTCGTCAGTTAGTCGCTATGGGCGGGGTGCCGAGATATCGCGTCGGATTTCTCAGCGATAATGGCAACCGTATTTTAGATGTACGCATACCAATAGACATAGCCATGGAAGACCGGTTGAATAGCATTCCCGGAATCGTGGAAAATGGACTATTTGCTCAGCGGCGCCCCGAGCAATTATTGATAGTCGATAATGCCGGAAAAGTGGCATCACTCCTACCATAAGGGTGCACAATTTTAATGGACTTGCGGTTGTAATTCGCCTCCGACATACCGCTCCACCATTCTTTCTAAAGAGAGCGGGGTTATTTTGTCGGCGTGACCGGCAGTATTAAAAGCGTTATAGCGTTCTATACAAATCTTTTTCATTTCTTTCATCGTTTCTTTGAGGTATTTACGGGGATCAAATTCAGCCTGATTTTCTCCCATAAAACGACGTATCGCACCTGTAGATGCTAACCGTAAATCTGTATCAATATTGACCTTACGCACCCCGTGTTTGATCCCTTCCATAATTTCTTCTACGGGTACCCCGTATGTTTCAGGGATATTTCCGCCATATTGGTTAATGATTGCCAGCCATTCTTGTGGCACCGAAGAGGATCCATGCATAACTAAATGCGTGTTGGGTATACGGGCGTGAATTTCTTTTACGCGTTCAATCGCTAAAATATCGCCTGTCGGTTGGCGCGAAAATTTATAGGCGCCATGACTCGTCCCGATCGCGATTGCCAAAGCATCGACATGTGTCTTTTTGACAAAATCTGCCGCCTCTTCGGGGTCGGTTAACAACTGTTCTTGCGATAATTGTCCTTCTGCACCTACACCATCCTCTTCGCCAGCAATCCCTGTTTCTAATGAGCCGAGACAACCTAATTCGCCTTCTACCGATACACCACAAGAATGCGCCATGTCCACCGCTTTCTGGGTCACTGCGACATTGTATTCGTAACTGGCGGGCGTTTTACCATCTTCTTGCAACGAACCGTCCATCATAACGGAAGTAAAACCCAGCTGAATAGAGCGTTGGCATACCGCCGGCGATACACCGTGATCTTGATGCATCACCACAGGGATGTGAGGGAACTCTTCGGTAGCCCCTAATATTAAATGGCGTAAAAAATTTGCGCCAGCATATTTGCGTGCACCAGCGGATGCTTGCACTATGACCGGACTGGATGTTTCATCTGCTGCCTCCATGATTGCTCGCATTTGTTCTAAATTATTGACATTAAACGCAGGAACGCCGTAATCGTGTTCCGCTGCGTGGTCTAAAAGTTGTCGCATACTCATCAGCGCCATATACTATTACCCTATCGTGAAGTCATACAGATTGTCGTGTATTTATTATAACAAAGCCATCCACAATCATGGTGTATTATACGGGCTAAATGCTGCAAAATAATATAGGGGTGTGTAGAAAAAAAAGATGTATGCGCGGTTAATTTCGTATACACTATTGACACACCCTATAAGACAAGTTACAATATGACCCTCTCGTCAGTATTCTTTGATCCGCCGTCTATTGATTTTTTGGCAAGGTAATTTTTGTGAGTGAATTAGAACAACGTATTAGCATTGACTTAAAAGCATTTGATCATATTTTGATTGATAAGTCCATTCAAGAGATTGCCGAAGTGGCGAAGCGCACGGGTGCGCGGATATTTGGTCCCATCCCGCTCCCCACGCGCAAGGAACGGTATACTATCTTAATTTCACCCCATGTGGATAAAGATGCACGTGATCAATACGAAATCCGCACTCACAAGCGTAAATTGATTATTGAACCAACTGAAAAAACGGTTGATGCGCTCGCTAAATTAGATTTAGCCACTGGAGTGGAGTTTGAATTGTCTATTAACAAAAAATAACATGACATTATGGCATTAGAAATTATTGGCGAAAAATGCGGCATGACGCGTTTATACAGCGATAGTGGCGCTTCGATTCCAGTGACCGTCATTCATGTGAAACCGAATAAAGTGACGCAGGTGAAAACGATGGAGTGCGATCTATACCGCGCACTACAAATGGCGGTTAGCACGGATAAAACGAAAAAAAATAATAAAGCACTTCAAGGGATTTATGCCAAAGCATCAGTGGATAATGGTTGTGAATTGTATGAGTGTCGCTTTCCCGATACGCAAGAAGAATCAGAGTATAAAGTTGGCGATACTTTCGGGGTGGATGTCTTCCAGGTCGGCGAGAAAATTGATGTGACTGGGCATACCAAAGGCAAAGGATTTCAAGGCGGTATCAAAAGGTGGAATTTTAGCTCACAGGATAATAGCCATGGTAATTCGTTATCGCACCGCTCGAATGGCTCTATTGGACAGTGTCAGGATCCGGGCAAAGTGTGGAAAGGAAAAAAAATGTCGGGACACATGGGGCATGAACAGGCAACGATTCAAGGATTAGAGGTTGTGAAAATTGATAGCGATAAGCAAGTATTGCTGATTAAAGGCGGCGTGCCGGGTGCAACGGGCAGTTTGTTGAGATTGCGCCATGCGGTTAAATTTCCCCTAGCGAGATAAATAAATATGGAATTGAAAGTTTCCCGTGCAACTGGGGGAGAGCAAGCAATTAATGTCTCCGATCAAATATTTGCTTGCGATGTCAATATCCCGTTGGTGCGTCAAATAGCCCATTCGTGGATCATGCGCGGACATTTGAAAAACCGTAAGCAAAAAAGTCGCGCTATGGTGAGCGGGAGCGGACGTAAGCCATGGCGGCAGAAAGGGACTGGTAAGGCGCGAGCGGGATCTTTGCGAAGCCCGTTATGGCGAGGCGGCGGCGTTACTTTTGCTGCTGAACCCGGTGGCGCAGTGCCAAAGGTCAATCGTAAAATGCATCGTCAAGCGGTGCGGTGCATTTGGGCGGATATTGTCCGTGATAATCGCTTGCTAATTGTCGACACCATTCCAGTCGATCAACCTAAAACGCGTTTAATGCAAGAATGGCTTGGAACCTATGACGTGAACCATGCTCTTATTGTGATCGCCGATGATGATCGATTGCTTCATTTAGCCACTCGCAATATTCCCAATATACAATTGTGCCCGTTACATGCCCTGAATCCATTAGATTTAATGCATTACGAGCAAATTATCGTTACCACCGATGCTTTGCAGAAATTAGAACAAAGCCTATCAAACACAAATAAAACGAAAACAACGGATCATGCGGTATGAATTACGATAAGATTTTTGATATTATATTGCGTCCATATGTTTCCGAGAAAGCTGGAAACCTTAACCAGTATGGCCAATATGTCTTTCGGGTGCATCGCGCCGCCCGCAAAAAAGATATCGCCACTGCCGTAGAAAAAATGTTTAGTGTGCAGGTGGAATCGGTGCGCATGCTCAATGTTCCACCACAATACGGGCGCACCCGTTTCGGGCGCAGTAAAAAACCGGGATGGAAAAAAGCGTATGTTCATCTAGCTGAAGGGCAAACGATTGATTTAACCGCTATAGATTGATAGAGTATGCCTCTCATTGATAATAAACCCACTTCACCTGGTCGCCGATTTTCACAGCGCCCCGATCGCCGCCATTTGCATAATGGCAGTGGTTATAAACCACTATTGCGCAAACATAAGAGCAGCGGCGGACGGAACAATTATGGGAGAATTTCCGTTCGTCACCGCGGTGGCGGGCACAAACGATTGTATCGCGAAATTGATTTTTTGCGCCGCAAAGATAACATAGAAGCACAGGTTGTGCGCTTAGAATACGATCCCAACCGTAGCGCACATCTTGCGCTATTAAAATATCGTGACGGCGATTATCGCTATATTATTGCCCCACAAAAGATAGCGCTGGGCGATAAAGTCATTTCTGGTGAAAATGTAGAAATTGCCCACGGCAATGCGATGCCGTTAATACATATTCCATTGGGGAGTTCGATTTATTGTATAGAAATGAAACCCGGTAAAGGAGCGCAATTGGCGCGCAGTGCGGGCGTAGGTGCGCGATTAGTTGATCGTATCGGTAGTTATGCGACTGTGCGTTTGTCATCGGGTGAAGTGAGACAAGTGCCGAGCGCATGTCGTGCTACTTTAGGTTCTGTGTCCAATAGCGAGCACAACTTACGTCAGTTGGGTAAAGCGGGTGCCAACCG
Source organism: Gammaproteobacteria bacterium (assembly GCA_020027215.1). Lineage (GTDB taxonomy): Bacteria > Pseudomonadota > Gammaproteobacteria > JABABF01 > JAHRAO01 > JAHRAO01. The sequence continues at coordinate 12,350 of JAHRAO010000002.1, read as the reverse complement.
CTGGCGTGGACGGCGTCCGACTGTGCGTGGCGTGGCTATGAATCCGATCGATCATCCGCACGGCGGCGGCGAAGGGCGTTCATCTGGCGGACGACATCCGGTCACTCCGTGGGGTGTCCCGACTAAAGGTTATAAAACGAGACATACGCGCCGCACAGATTCAATGATTATTCGGCGCGGTAAGAAGAGACGATAAATTATGCCAAGATCAGTGTGGAAAGAGCCGATGATTGATGTGCACTTGATAAAGAAAGTGCAGGAAGCGATTCAAAAGAACGATAAGCGACCGATTAAGACATGGTCGCGCCGTTCCATGATTGTTCCCGATATGGTTGGCGTCACCATTGCAGTTCATAATGGTAGACAGCATGTTCCCGTGTTCATTAAAGAAGATATGGTGGGTCATAAATTGGGTGAATTTGCCATAACGCGCACATTCCGTATGCATTCTGGCGACAGACAGGCAAAAGGTTAGGCGAGGTAAAGACGGTATGTTGGTGACTGCAAAATTAAATGGGGCGCGGATTTCAGCACGCAAAGTGCGCCGCGTTGCCGATCAAATTCGTTCCCAACCAGTGAGTAAAGCATTGAATTGCCTGACCTTTAGCCATCACAAATCAGCGGTGTTTATAGGAAAAGTTCTGAATTCAGCGATTGCTAATGCCGAAAGCCAACGGAGTGCCGATGTTGACACCCTGAGGGTGCACCGTGTTTATGTCAATGAAGGGAAAACAATGAAACGGATTCGCTATCGTGCACGTGGTCGTGCCGATCGTGTTTTGAAACGCTCGTGCCACATTACTATTGTCTTGGATGATGGAGAGGAATAAAGAGTGTCGGTTCGGTTAAAAATAGAGTTCATCGGTTAGATTATTTATGGGACAAAAAGTTCATCCAGTTGGTATACGTCTTGGTATTGTCAACCAACATGCATCGGTGTGGTATGCCAATAAGAAGGATTATAAAAAGCAAATTCACATTGATATGCAAGTGCGCGCATGGTTGATGAAAGCCTTGGCGCATGCGTCGGTTTCTAAAATTGTCATTGAGCGCCCAGCAGACAGTGTGCGCATTATTGTGCATACTGCGCGACCGGGTATCGTCATTGGCAAAAAAGGAGAGGATGTTGAAAATCTTCGTGTTAAAGCTAGTCAAATGATGGGTGCCCCCACCCAAATTGTGATTGAAGAAGTGCGCAACCCCGATTTAGACGCCGCATTAGTGGCGCAAAATATTGCCCATCAAATTGAACGGCGGGTGATGTTTCGGCGGTCAATGAAGCGCGCGATACAAAATGCAATGCGTAGTGGCTGTGCTGGCATTCGCGTGCAGGTGAGCGGGAGATTAGGAGGCAATGATATTGCGCGCACGGAGTGGTATCGCGAAGGACGCGTTCCATTACACACATTGCGCGCAAATATTGATTATGTTGCCACCGAAGCGCGAACAACTTATGGCATGATTGGAGTAAAGGTATGGTTATTCAAAGGCGAAGTAATGCCTGAGCGCAAAACAGCAACTAAGGAGACAAATTAATGTTTCAGCCGAGTGGTGGTAAATACCGCAAACAACGCAAAGGGCGTAACCGAGGATTGGCACATAGTGGTAATAGCATTAGTTTTGGTACTTATGCGCTGAAGTCAACTGGGCGCGCGCGTATGACGGCACGACAAATTGAAGCGGCGCGCCGCACTATGACTCGCCATGTGAAGCGCGGAGGTAAAATTTGGATTCGCGTTTATCCCGACAAACCCATTACGAAAAAACCACTGGAAGTACGACAAGGAAAAGGGAAAGGGAATGTAGAATATTGGGTGGCACAAGTGAAACCCGGCAAAATATTATATGAAATTGATGGCGTTCCAGAAGAATTGGCGCGCAGGGCTTTTGCTTTAGCGGCAGCAAAACTACCCATGACCACTTGCTTTGTTAAGCGAGGTTTATTGTCATGAAAGATGTTGCAGAATTGCGCTCATTGACAACCAAGCAGATTTACGAAGAATTGTTGGATACCCAAAAAGAACAATTCAAACTTAAAATGCAAAGTCATCGTTCGGGAGAATTTAAGCAGTGGTCTTTGCTGAAAACGACACGGTGCCAAATTGCCCGCATCAAGACGGTGATACGCGAAAAAGAATTGACCAATGAATGAACAACAGCCTATAAAAACCCAACGCACAGTGACTGGACATGTGGTGAGCGATCGTATGGATAAGACAATTATCGTACTGGTGGAACGCCGTATTAAACACCCTATGTATGGCAAGTATATTATTCGTCATTCCAAATACCATGCACATGACGAGGAGAATCAATGTCGTATCGGCGATAAAGTGACTATAGGGGAGGTACGCCCTCTATCGCGCACCAAGTCATGGAATTTACTGCGTGTGCATGGGGCGGAACAAAAGCAATCGGGTTCCTCAACCAATCGCGAGAGTGATGAGTAGCTGGTGTAATAACAATAGATAAGTAAAATTATATCAAAGCAGAGCAATTATGATACAAGCACAATCTTACTTAAATGTTGCGGATAATAGTGGCGCTCGACGAGTCATGTGTATTAAAGTATTAGGTGGTTCACGCCGTCGTTATGCCCGAGTCGGTGATGTTATTAAGGTGTCGGTCAAGGAGGCAATTCCTCGCGGCAGAGTTAAAAAAGGCGAAGTGATCAATGCTGTAGTGGTGCGTACCCGTGGCGGAGTGCGCCGCGCCGATGGTTCAACTATTCGCTTTGATGATAATGCGGCAGTGTTATTAAATAATCAATTTGCCCCTATTGGCACGCGGGTATTTGGACCTGTCACGCAAGAATTGCGCCGTGAAAAATTTATGAAAATCATTTCGTTGGCGCCCGATGTATTATGAATAAATTGAAGAAAGGCGATGAAGTGGTCGTGTTGAGCGGGCGCGACAAAGGCAAAAAGGGTAAATTATTGCGCTTTGGTAAAAAGGGACGTGTGGTTGTTGCGGGCGTGCATCAAGTCAAACGTCATCAAAAACCGAATCCCACAACCAATGTTCCGGGTGGCATTATCACTAAAGAAGGCACTATACATCATTCCAATGTGGCGATATTGAATCCCGATAACAACAAAGGTGCGCGAGTGGCTATCCAGAGGACTGATAATGGGAATAAGGTGCGTGTTTTTGTGCGCACGGGCAAATTAGTAGACGATTAAATATATGGCCACTCAATCCGATAAAGACAAACAAGAACCGTCACCGAAACGGAGTCGCTCGACCGCACAGAAGAAATCTACCTCGCGCTCGTCGGCGCAATCGACCGCACAGAAGAAATCTGCCCCGCGCTCGTCGGCGCAATCGACCGCACAGAAGAAATCCGCCCCGCGCTCGTCGGCGCGATCTCAGAAAACCGACATTGCTTCATCGGGAACAAAAAAAAAGACGACTGTTCAAAAGGCTTCATCCGCATCCAAAAAAAACCCATCCACTGAGAAAAAGGCACTTGCTGAGAAAAAGGCACGCCCTAAGAAAGAGGCATCCAATACACCAACGGCAAGTGACACCAGCCAATCCCGCAAAAAACCTGTGCGCATAACACTACCATACTTGCGCACACTATATGAAAAAGAAGTTGTTCCCCAAATGCGTAAACAATTTGCATATACGAATGATCTCTCTGTCCCCCGCTTGTTGAAAGTCGTTTTGAATATCGGGGTGGGAGAGGCAATCAATGATAAAAATGCCATTGATGAAGCACTCAAAGATCTCGTTCTCATTGCGGGACAACGTCCGATTGTCACGCGTGTTCGGCGCTCTATTGCGGGGTTCAAAATCAGAAGCGGTTGGCCAATCGGTTGCAAAGTGACGCTAAGACGCAGTAGAATGTATGAGTTTATTTATCGGTTAGTGAATGTCGCCCTCCCACGCGTAAGAGATTTTCGTGGTTTAAATCCCCGATCATTTGATGGACAAGGAAATTTTGCCCTCGGCATTGGTGAGCAAATTATTTTTCCGGAAATAGATTACGATAAAATCAGTAAAATACGCGGATTGGATATAGTCATCACGACTTCGGCACATAGCGATGAAGAAGGGCTCGCTTTGTTAAAATATTTGAAATTTCCCTTCCGGGCTTAAAGAAACTGTGGCTAAAAAATCTGTACTTGCGCGCAATGCAAAACGCCAAAGAATTGTTATGAAGTATAAAGATAAACGGTTGGCATTGAAAGCAATCGTCAAAGATCGCAGTGCGAGTGCTGAAAAACGGCGTAATGCACAAATGGCATTACAATCACTGCCTCCCGATGCTTCACCGACACGGTTGCGTAATCGTTGTGTTATTACGGGGCGCGCCAATGGAGTGTATAGGCGCTTTGGCTTAGGACGCAATAAGTTGCGCGAATCGGCAATGCAGGGATATATTCCCGGTTTAGTTAAATCGAGTTGGTAAGATGAGTATTCAATCGCCTTTGGCGGATATGTTGACCCATATTCGCAATGCACAAATGATTAGTAAACCGCAAGTGATTTTTGCCGCCTCCCAACTGAAAACAGAAGTGTGTCGCGTATTACACGAAGAGGGCTATATTGTTGATTATCACAAAGATACCGATTTGCGGGGGCATCCAGTATTGGTAGTGAACTTGAAGTATCATGAAAATGAACCCGCCATACGCGAGATTCGTATAGTGAGTAAGCCGAGCGTGCGCCGCTATGTTAAGTTGGCTGATTTGCCTAAGATATACAATGGATTGGGGATCGCTATTATTTCAACCAGTCAAGGCGTGTTAAGCGATCGGCAAGCACGGCAAAAAAAAGTGTGTGGCGAAATGCTCTGCACGGTTTTTTAGATGAATTGTCAATAAATTATGGGTCGTACTGCCAATCAAATCGTGACATTGCCACAAGGAGTGGAATCCCACATTGATAAACAATGTCTCACCATAAAAGGAAAGAAGGGCGAATTATCCTTGAATATTGTGGATGAAGTTGGGGTGCGTTGTGCTGAGAATACTTTGCATTTCTCTATACATAATCGTTCAAAACAGGCTAATGCGCTCTTGGGCACTATGCGCGCATTAACCTATAATATGGTGCGTGGGGTGAGCGATGGATTTAGCAAAAAATTGATCTTAAATGGCGTGGGGTATCGCGCTAAAGTCAGCGGCGATAAAATCGTACTCTCTTTGGGCTTTTCCCACGATATTTCTTATACATTACCCAAAGAAATACAAGCCGATGTCAAGGACCAAACGGAGATTACATTATCGGGCATTGATAAGCAGCAATTAGGTCAGGTTGCTGCGGAAATCCGCGCGTATAGACCGCCCGAGCCCTATAAAGGAAAAGGTGTGCGTTATGCTGAAGAACATGTGCGGCGTAAAGAAACTAAAAAGAAATAATTATGGTTGCTCCTCTCTTAAAGAAAAATCTCAATATGAAAAAAGTGGCGCGATTGCGACGCGCGAAACGCACCCGCCGGCATATTAAAAAAATCATTATGCCCCGCCTCTCTGTTTTTCGTTCATCCCAGCATATTTACGCTCAATTATTTGTTGCCGACAATTCAATCATTGCTGCGGCGTCAAGTTTAGAGAAATCTGTTCGCACAAAGGGGAAAAATAAAAAACAAACGGCAGAACTGGTTGGACAACTAATTGCCCAACGCTCCATTAAAGCGGGAATAAAGAAAATTGCATTTGATCGGAGTGGTTATAAATACCACGGACGTGTGCAGTGTTTAGCCGCAGGAGCGCGTAGTGTTGGATTGGAATTTTAGAATATGGCATACAAAGAATCAGCAGCGGATCAAAACGAAGAAGGATTACAAGAACGTTTGGTGGAAGTCAATCGCGTGGCAAAAGTTGTCAAAGGAGGGCGTATTTTTCGTTTTACAGCACTCGTCGTCGTCGGTGATGGGAAAGGCTCTGTCGGCTATGGTTACGGTAAATCGCGAGAAGTTCCTGCGGCAATACAAAAAGCAATGGAGATGGCTCGTCAGCGTCTTATCCATGTAGAACTATACAACAATACATTACAATATCCGATTAAATTATCGAATGGCGCATCCAAGATTTATATGCAACCCGCTTCCGAAGGGACCGGAGTGATTGCTGGCGGGGCAATGCGTATGGTTTTAGATCTTGCCGGCGTGCAGAATGTATTGGCAAAATGTTATGGTTCAACTAAAAAAATTAATGTCGTGCGCACGACTTTCAAAGCGTTGAAGGCTATGCAATCACCGCGTATGGTGGCGGCTCGCCGCGGTAAGAGTGTCGCGCAAATTTTTACTTAATTGGATGAATACCCTCAAAGTTACTCAAATTCGTAGTTTAATTGGTCGTCCGTCTTCCCATCATAAATGTGTGCGTGCATTGGGATTAGGGCGTATTGGGCGCACGCGTCAATTAACCGATACACCGCAAGTGCGCGGTCTCATTAACAAAGTGGGTTATCTACTGCGCGTGGAAGAAGGTTGATGTTACGATTGAATAATATGTCATCTTTGCGCACCACCACAAAAAAGCGAGTTGGACGCGGTGCAGGGAGCGGATGGGGAAAAACTGCTGGTCGTGGACAGAAAGGCCAAAAATCGCGCAGTGGCGCAAGTATTAAGCCCGGTTTTGAAGGCGGACAAATGCCATTACAGCAACGGTTACCAAAATATGGATTTCGCTCGCGGCGCGCTGCGGTGACCAAAAGCATTCCATTGAGTGCATTGCAACGCATTATTGGCGTTAAAGTGGATATGGATGCGTTGCGGCAAGCGCGTTTGGCGGGGGCACATATTCAGCGGGTGCGAGTGTATTTATCGGGCACAATTGATAAACCATACAAAGTGAAAGATATCGCCATGACCAAAGGTGCGCGACAATCCTTAGAAAAGATCGGTGGATCTTTAGAGCACACTTAATACATTGGCATGCACATAGTCATAGGAACAATCATATGGCATTAGGACAACAATCGCGCCTCAGTGATTTATATAGCAGACTGCGCTTTGTACTGTTTGCGATAATTGTCTACCGTATTGGGACTCATATCCCCGTTCCCGGCATTAATCCCGAACAAGTAGCGCGTTTGTTTGATCAAAATCAAGGGACAATTTTAGGGATGTTCAATATGTTTTCCGGCATGGCATTAGAACGTATGAGCATATTGGCTTTGGGGATTATGCCCTATATTTCGGCATCTATCATTATGCAAATGGTGACCGCAGTCACTCCATCACTAGACCAATTGCGTAAAGAAGGCGAGCAGGGACGGGCACAAATATCACAATATACGCGTTACCTCACTGTAGTATTGGCATTGGTGCAAGCGACAGGCATGTCTTTCGGTATTGTCAATCAAGGGTTAGTGTATCAGCCCGATTTTAATTTTTACTTTGTGGCTATTATATCTTTGGTCACTGGGGCAATGTTTATGATGTGGTTGGGTGAACAAATCACTCAGCGCGGTATTGGAAATGGTATCTCATTACTCATCTTTGCCGGCATAGTTGCAGGGTTTCCGAGCGCAATTGGTCAAGCATTAGAACAAGCGCGACAAGGGGAAACGAATGTTGCTTTTTTACTAGCCATCACCGTACTCGCTATTGCAATCGTCTATTTAGTGGTGCGTATTGAGCGCGGACAAAGACGCATTACAGTCAATTACGCCCAGCGTCAGCCAGGGCGCTATGCATCGCAAACGAGCCATCTCCCCCTCAAAATTAATATGGCGGGCGTTATTCCCGCTATATTTGCGAGTAGTATTCTCTTGTTTCCCGCTTCGGTGACTCAATGGTTTGGACAATCGGCAGAATCGGTCAATTGGTTGCAAGAAATTGCTCTGTTGCTCAGTCCAGGACAATTTCTCAATGTCGTTTTATTTTCTGGACTCATGATTTTCTTTTGCTTTTTCTATACGGCATTAATTTTTAATCCGCGCGATGTGGCGGATAATCTCAAAAAATCTGGTGCATTCATTCCCGGCATTCGTCCCGGCGAACGCACAGCGGATCATATTGATGGTATTTTGACGCGTTTGACCCTTTTTGGTTCAATTTATATTACACTAATCTGTTTATTACCACAGTTTTTGGTTGTCGCGTGGAATGTCCCTTTTTATTTAGGGGGCACATCCTTGTTGATCGTTGTGGTTGTCGTAATGGACTTTATGGCGCAAGTACAGACACATTTAATGTCGCGCCAATACGATTCTATTTTGAAGAAAGCAAACTTAGCCGGATACGGCAGTTCGCGTATTAGAGGATAAAGAGTGATGAAAGTGCGCGCATCGGTAAAGAAAATTTGTCGCCATTGTAAGATTGTCCGCCGCAAAAGAATATTGCATGTGATATGCGTTGAACCGCGACACAAGCAACGACAAGGTTAGGTGTAAAATGAAGCATAGATGGGAGATAGGTTAAGTGGCTCGAATTGCAGGGGTTAATATCCCAGATAATAAACATACAGAAATTGCGCTCACTTATATTTACGGAGTTGGGCGTGAGCGCGCCAAGGTCATTTGCCAGAAAGCACACGTAGAAGGACAGGTGAAGCTCAGCACATTATCTGAAGATCAAGTGGATCAATTGCGTAAAGCGACAGCTCAATTTACGGTTGAAGGTGATTTGCGCCGTGAAGTGCAAATCAATATTAAACAGTTATTAGATCTTGGATGTTACCGTGGCATTCGCCATCGGCGTCACTTGCCTTTACACGGACAGCGCACAAAGACCAATGCCCGCACCTGTAAGAAAAGAAGCGGTAGAAAATTGAGATAATTGAGACCAGTATTATGCCCGCAAAGAGTATCAGAAAAAAAACGAAAAAAACCGCAGTGCCGAGTGAGGGCATCGCGTGTATATACGCCTCTTTTAGCAATACGATCATCACCATTACTGATATGCAAGGCAATACTTTAATATCGGCAAGCGGAGGATCGGTTGGATTTAAGGGGTCGCGTAAAGGAACACCCTATGCTGGTCAAATGGCAGCAAAACAAGCCGGCGCTGTGGCTAAAGAACGCGGAATGCAAAGGATAGCAGTGCAAATTAGAGGACCTGGCCCGGGCAGAGAGTCAGCAATGCGGGCATTACATTCCTGTGATTTGATCATTACACAAATCACCGATCGGACATCCATCCCCCATAATGGTTGCCGTCCGCGTAAAAAACGTAGGATGTAATAGCATGGCGAGATATTTAGGCCCAAAATGTAAACTCTCGCGACGAGAGGGAACTGATTTATTCCATAAAAGCGGTGTGCGACCCTATAGCGTTAAATGTCGCTCGGAATCTATTCCTGGTTTCCAACAAGGGAGGCGTATCCGCCAGTCAGATTACGGCATCCAATTGCGGGAAAAGCAAAAAGTAAAGCGCTTGTATGCCGTATTGGAGAAACAATTTCGCAATTACTATAAAAAAGCATCCAAACGTAAAGGCGCTACCGGCGAAAATTTATTATTGATGTTGGAGAGTAGATTGGATAATATGGTCTATCGGATGGGATTTGCGAGCACCCGTTCCGAAGCACGGCAATTAGTTTCGCATAAAGCAATTACCGTCAATGGTAAAGTAGTGAATATTGCATCGTATCAAGTTAAACCAGAGGATACGGTCGCCGTCGCCGAAAAGGCACAACAACAATTGCGTATTCAACTGGCTTTATCATTAGCGGAACAAAGGGGAATACCGCCTTGGATTGAAGTCAACCCTGAGCGAAAAGAAGGGATATATAAAGCGTATCCCGAAAGGGACATGCTCCCTTCGGAAATTAATGAAAGTTTAATTGTTGAATTGTATTCTAAATAAATATTTGTTTTCTGCTATACGCAAGGTGTGGTGCATCTCGTATCAATTGATAAACAATGATCGGGTAACAACAGCGATAGTCACAAAACAAGAAAGAGGTGAATAAATAAATGCGCAATATACAATTAGAAGGTATCCTTGCCGGCAAGCTCCATGTGGATAATAATTACGAGGGGCACCCCCATCGTTCTAAAATTACTTTTGAACCGCTGGATCAAGGCTATGGTTATACTTTAGGCAATGCGTTGCGGCGAGTGCTGTTGTCATCTATTCGTGGCAGTGCAGTCGTTGAAGTGGAACTGGATGGTGTGCTCCACGAATACGAATCCGTTCCCGGTGTGCGCGAAGAAGTTTTGGTCATTATGACCCAGCTCAAAAAGCTGGCATTGAATATGGAAACTTCGGATAAAGTGGTGTTGCGCTTATGTAAGCAGGGTCCCGGCACAGTGACCGCAGCGGATATTGAGTTGGACCATAATGTGACTATTGCAAATCCTGATTTAATATTGGCGCATTTAGACGATAGCGCCAAAATAGAAGCACGCTTAACGGTGCAATCTGGAGTCGGGTATGTTCCATCCGAAATGTTTAAGAATCTGGCTCAAGATGAAGTGAGTATTATTGGTCCCATCCAAATGGACGTCTCGTTTAGCCCAGTGGATCGAGTGGCGTATACGGTAGAAAAAACGCGGTATAAGAAACGTACCGACATGGATCGTTTAATTATGGATGTTGTAACAAACGGTGCAATTACTCCATCTGTTGCATTGGAGCAAGCAATTTCAATTTTACAGAAATATTTTTCTAATATGTTGCGCTGCTTATCCCCTGAATATGCTGAGACAGAATTGGATACACCAGAAGAAGAACCGGTACAAGAAGATAATTTGTTTAATAATTCTATTGATGAATTAGGTTTGACCGTGCGCGCCATTAATTGCTTAAAACAAGAGAATATTTATAATATTGGCGAATTAATTCAACATACGGAGCGCGATTTACTCAGCACGCCCAATTTAGGAAAAAAATCACTGGTGGAAATTAAACATGCGCTGGAAAAAAAGAACCTCACTTTAGGCACTCCCATGCCATTGATCCGCCCCGATATGTCTTGAGAGGTCTTAATAATGCGTCATCGCCATAGCGGAAGAAAATTCAATCGCACTGCCTCTCACCGGAAGGCAATGTTTCTCAATATGACCAATGCTTTGGTGCTGCATGAATTGATTAAAACGACCTTACCCAAAGCGAAAGAACTGCGCCGTTTTGTTGAGCCATTGGTGACATTAGCGGGAACGGATAGCCTTGCACGTCGTCGTTTAACTTATAATCGTGTGCGTAATCGTGCGACAGTACAAAAACTCTATGATGAGTTAGGCCCGCGTTACGTCTCTCGTCCCGGTGGGTATATCCGCATTATGAAATGCGGATTTCGGCAAGGCGATAAGGCCCCTATGGCGTATGCTGAATTTGTCGATCGCCCCGACCACATCAAGGATGCAGTGCCCGCAGAGCCTTCAACCTCCTCTGTTGATACAGAAGATAAAGCAAAAACCCCACCAACAACTGCTCCTGCCAAAAAAAAGTGGTGGAAAAATATTTTTTCACGCAATAAATAAATACTGCTGCGAATCTTCTGTTTTCTTGCCGTCGCCATTTTTATTGCCTAATGGAAATGGAGAGTATGCTTGCGTTTAATGAGTAGATCAAAAATTGCGGACATTGTATCGGCTATTGGTGACACCCTCCAAATGCGCAAACAATATTTGACTGTTGTCGAATCATGTACCGGCGGCACTATTTGCGCTGCTGTGACTGCTGTCGCCGGTAGCTCGCAATGGTTTGCGGGGGGATGGGTGGCGTATAGTAATCAATTGAAGCACCAGCAACTACAAGTACCTCGCTACATTATGCAACAGTACGGTGCGGTGAGCGAAGAGACAGTCATTGCTTTGGCGACCAATGCGTGCCGATTGGCTGACGCGCACTGGTCAATTGCAACGAGTGGAATTGCAGGTCCTGATGGCGGTAGTACAGAATGTCCCGTTGGAACAGTGTGGTTAGCCTGGGCGCATGCGCACGGGAAACCGCACGCCGAAAAAAAGCACTTCACTGGCAATCGCGCCGTAATCTGCGCAGCAGCAACCCGTTATGCTCTCTCCTCTTTACTCCAACGACTTATGTGATGTATATTGTTCTTAAGAATATCTCTGCAAAGTTTATATTGACAAATTCAATATAAATAATGTTAAAATACAAAAATACAAAAATACAAAATAAGGGTATTTATCATGAAAAATAAATCTTGCTTTAATTCATCTCGTATGAGCGGGTTAGTTAGTATCATTATTCTAGGTGCAGTGACCACTATTGCTTCTTGTGGCGGCGGCGGTAGCCCTGCACCGACTCCTTCATCACACAACTTTGTGTGTACCAATGGAACGGCGGCTACGGGGACGACTGGCAGTGCGGGGACACAAAACTGCACGGCGTGTAGTACTAATTTTATGCTGACTGGAACTGCGCCCAATCAGACCTGTGTTTCTACAGGAACAGGAGGCAATAACCCTCCCATGGCGATGGG
>JAHRAO010000042.1 GCA_020027215.1 Gammaproteobacteria bacterium | reverse complement strand
TTCCATCTAACAGGCCGCGAAATGGAGTGCCTGTCGTGCCGATGGGAATCCAGTCGCCGTTGAGGGTAATATCGGCGGTCAGTTCATAACCTGTGCAGCCAGTGAGCGGGCAACCGGCGGTGCGCGTTGCCATCACACTATTCAATTGACCGTCATCTATGCCATCGGTATTCAAATCATCCCGTAAGAGCACTAAATGCGTAGCGGTACTCACTTCAATCAAACCATTACCATCGGCATCATCAAAATGCACCAATAAACGTTGCGCCATCGTATTACCAGTACAATGGATGGCTGGAAACTGCATAATCGTGCCGTAATCCCACACTCGGTTTGTGGGTACCGCTTCAGCACTGTCAATCATCATATTACCATCGGTATCACAGTAACGCGTTGCATTTAAAGAGAGAGAGGAAGCGGGCACACTAATGCCCACATCCCAGTTAGTAAAGCGATTAGCCGCACCTGCTCCGCCGGTTAAGCGCGCCATACGAGCGAGCGTTACGGCGACTCCCTGAGTGGCACTGGTGGACAAAGGTATGTTATTCATATCCACCCCTGCATGAGGCGCACCACTATCTGGGCTATAGTAATTCCTCCCATGCAGAAAACTAAAACCTGTTTCCGCTGCCGATTGACCGAAAAGAGCGCCATAGTTATCATTGTTGCCCCCTACACCCTGCACTAAACTTCCAGCCATTGTGTTATACAAGTCAAAAGAGGCACCGCTAATCTGCCCCGCAAGTGCTCCATAATAATCATTATTTCTATTCGGGGCGGCAAAAACTCTCCCGCCACTCCACGAATTAACCACTATTCCATTTCCCACACTACCAAGCAAACCGCCATAATAATGGTTACCTGTGCTCAGCGATCCCGTGCTCCCCACATCGGCTTTCGCCCATGAAGAGACAAGCGATAAATGTGCGCTGGATTGCACACGCCCGATTAAACCACCGTAATAACGGGAATTGGGGATATGGCTACGCACCGTGCCGATAAAATAAGCATTCCATATTTGCGGCGGCGCTAAAGACATATAAGCACCCACATAACCGAATACCCCACCGACATTGTCGGCACCATCCATCGTGCCCGCATTCGTGTGCAGTGCCGCCTCTGCACCTATATGGGTCATAGCGACATTACCTTCCACCCCGCCGATTAAACCACCGATATTATTGAGTGCATCGCTACCGACGGCTTGCACAGTGACCGTGCTACTACTAAAAGTAATTCTTTTGGTGGTGACAAGTGTATTGCGCACATACCCCGCCATTCCGCCGACATTTGCGCCGTGACCCGTCACTTCAATAGTCGTATCTCTTTTATCGCTGGTAAGGGTAATATGACTGATATCGCTATTTAAGGCGTAACCAACCAAAGCCCCCGTATAATTGCGCCCAGTGACTTTCAGGTCATTTAGCACCAAGTTGCTGATGGAAGCGGTCGATACGACACCAAAAAAGCCGACAAAATCCTTGTTCGGATAGTTGAGAGGCACATTGCTTATTTGACCGCCGTTACCCTCAAAGACAGCGCTAAATGCTTGTTCAGTGCTCGCACCTATCGGTTGCCAATTAGCGTATCGATTAAAATCAAAATTGCTCGGCTGCAATTCGTAACCACATAATGAACCACTGGTACAGCGTGGAGCGGTCGTTGCCGTTGTTTGCCCCATAGTGTTCCCCACATAACTATCACCTGCTAAATTAAGACGCATATTATCAAAGTGATGTATATTAGATATTTCTATTAAGCCATCGTTATCGTCATCTACATCCAGTAGATTATCGACCCCATCACCATCGGCATCATTAGGAGGGGTGGGAACAACCGCAATCTCTATCGTTACCGTCTCGGTGCTCTGTACATCGCTCACCGCAAGGCTTATTGCTTGCGTGGAGAATACCGTCGTCTGCGCCGAGTAGGTGAGAACCGTCTGATTGCCTGTCGTGGCGCTAATTTGCGCACTCCCAAGTGTGGGCTGTTGGGTCATTGTCCAGTACAAAGAGTCATTGTCCACATCCTCTGCATTCAAAGTAAGGTATAGCGGAACAGGTGTTGTAGGGAGAACAAAATGCACCAGCGTAATCGTGTAGTTATTCGCTATGCGCTCCAGCGTGAAAGTCGGCGTATCATTGACGGGGCGAATGGTGATATTCACAGTTGCCGCTCCCGTGTAGGTGCCAAATTGCGACACCTGAAAAGTAAAAGAATCGCTGCCAAAAATATTTGCATACGGGCGATAAAGCACATTTGCGGTGGCGGATGTTCCCATGACGGTCATCATTCCCGTACTCCCCACGTTTAACAGCGCACCATTAAAAGATAATTGTCCGCTTGATGGCAGGGACATGATGCGCCAAGTGCTCGGAAGATTATGACCCACATCAGCACGCAAAGTCACATTAATATTGGTATCTTCATCCAGCACAACAGAAGAGGCACGGGCAACAGGAGGAGAGGTTTGTAACTGGTAGCGTTCTACATACGACGCCACTCCTTCACTATTGAGCGCTTGAAAAGTAAAATGCGCACGGGCATTGAGCTGTGGCGAGTAGGATAAATTAATTGCCGTGCCACTCACATTGATGATGCTTCCATTCGTCAAAACAGTGCCCGCAAAAGATAAAACGCCGCTTGTCATGAACGGAGCGGTGATAATGCGGATACGAGTCGGTGAATTAATCAGCGTCATAT